>NZ_KV917367.1:82135-392135 GCF_002009685.1 Exiguobacterium sp. HVEsp1
GATAAGGCACGGGTGACGAGCGCTCGATAGACGGAATGGTAAATGACATGATTTTTCCGCAACGGCTGATGCGTAAAGAAATGAACGATCGCTGTAAGCGGAACTTCCTGACGAAATAGTTGATGAATGAATTCTAGACCTTCATATGGGTTAGGTGCGATCCGTTCTTCCCACTGATTATAATGCTTCTCATATTGAAGGACCTGATTACAGAGGCGCTGTTCTTCTTTAGACGTGAAGAGCTTCTGTTCAACAGGTGCGACATCGATATCTTCGATTTTTAAGAAACGGAGCAAACGTAAATGTTCATTGGTTAAGTGGATTCCGGCTTCTAAAGAAGAAACGGGTGACAATAGCGTCATCCCAACATGTACAGTAGATAAGTTCAAACGCACGCGAATCCCTCCTAATATATGAAAAGGTCGAACGGAAACACCGTTCGACCTCTCGTCTTACTCATTCACATCAGACGATTCGTCGGTTTCAGGTGCTTCATCCTCAAACCCATTCTCCAAATCGACTGCTGATTCCTCTTCTAACTCATCTTTTTTCAACTTTGCGATAGTCGCCAAACGATCGCCCTCTTCGATGTTCATCACTTTCACACCGCGAGTACTTCGACCCATTTGAGAGATCGTTTGTGAATCGATTCGAATCGCAACACCGAGTTCGGTCATCAGCATGATGTCATCGTCTTCATCGACGACACGCATTCCGACGACTGTTCCACGATCTGTCTTAATTCCGATGATACCGGAACCGCCACGACCTTGTGTGCGGAACTGTTCCATGGCCGTACGTTTTCCGTATCCTTTTTCCGTGATAATCAAGACGTCTTGCGTGGTGCGAACGATTTCCATCGAGACGACCAAATCGTCATCCTTCTTCAATCGAATCGCGCGAACGCCTCGTGCCGTACGTCCCATCGAACGAACTTCTCCTTCGAGAGGGAAGCGAATCGACATCCCTTGACGGGTGACGATCAACATTTCATCGTCGCTCTTCGCTAAACGAACCGTGACGAGCTCGTCTGTCTCATTCAAGCTGATGGCACGTAAACCGTTTTTGTTGATTCGGGCGTATGCCGAAAGTGGCGAACGCTTAATCAATCCTTCTTTCGTGATGAAGACGAGAGACAACTGCTCGTCTGCCACTTCTTCCGATTCATCCTGGGCTTCTTCCGCTACCGTTTGGTTAGCCAAGTAACTATTGAAATCGACCGGAATCATCGTTTCGACTTTTTCACCCTTGTCGATTTGAAGCAAGTTAATGATCGGCATCCCTTTCGCGGTACGGCTCATCTCAGGAATTTCGTATCCTTTGAGACGGAAGACGCGTCCGAAGTTGGTGAAGAACAGGATGGTATCGTGTGTCGACGCGGAGAGCAGACGAAGCACAAAGTCTTCATCGTTCGTTCCCATACCTTGTTTCCCGCGACCACCACGGCGCTGAGTCCGATATGAATCCGACGGGATCGACTTGATATATCCTTCGCTCGTGAGCGTAATCATCATGTCGCGAACCGGAATCAAATCTTCGTCCTCGAGTTCAACGATATCCGTACGAATCACCGTACGACGAGCATCACCATATCGCTCTTTGATTTCGATCAATTCGTTACGAATGATATCGAGGAGCAATTCTTCGTCTCCGAGAATCGCACGAAGTTCTTCGATTAACGCTTTCACTTCACGATATTCGCCTTCAATCTTCTCGCGTTCCAAACCAGTCAAGCGTTGGAGACGCATATCTAAGATGGCTTGCGTCTGTTCAGTCGAAAGTCCAAAGCGAGCAATCAACTTTTCACGAGCCTCGTCACCTGTACGTGTGCTACGGATGATGGCGATGACTTCATCCAAGTGATCCAAGGCAACACGAAGACCTTCTAAAATGTGGGCACGTGCTTCCGCTTTGTCTAAATCGAATTGCGTCCGACGACGTACGACCTCTTTTTGGTGTTCGATGTAGTAATAGATCGCTTGTTTGATGTTCAACGTTTTTGGACGACCGCCTACAAGCGCGAGCATGTTGACGCCGAACGTCGTTTGCATCGGTGTTTGCTTGTACAAGTTGTTCAAGATGACACTCGCATTCGCGTCGCGGCGAACTTCAATCACGATGCGCATCCCGTTACGGTCTGATTCATCGCGTAAGTCCGTGATCCCCTCGATTTTCTTGTCGCGAACCAAGTCGGCAATCTTCTCAACGAGACGCGCTTTGTTGACCTGGTAAGGAATCTCGTGCACGAGGATTCGTTCACGGCCATTTTTCAAGACTTCGATTTCAGCTTTCGCACGCATCGTAATCGATCCGCGTCCAGTTTCGTATGCACGACGAATCCCGCTACGTCCCAAAATCTCTCCCGCAGTCGGGAAGTCAGGACCCGGGATATGTTGCATCAATTCCGCAATCGTGATGTCCGGATTGTGGGAAAGCGCCAATACCCCGTCGATGACCTCGTTCAAGTTATGAGGCGGAACGTTCGTCGCCATCCCAACGGCAATCCCGCTCGTCCCGTTCACAAGGAAGTTCGGGAAACGTGCCGGGAGTACGACCGGTTCTTTTTCTTCACCGTCGAAGTTCGGTTGATAATCAATCGTATTTTTACCGATGTCTCGTACGAGTTCCATCGCAATTTTAGACATACGTGCCTCGGTGTAACGCATCGCAGCGGCCGAGTCGCCATCAACTGAACCGAAGTTCCCGTGACCGTCGACTAATTCGTAGCGATAGCTGAAGTCCTGAGCCATGCGGACCATCGTCTCATAAACGGCTGAGTCACCGTGTGGGTGGTACTTACCGATGACGTCCCCGACGACACGCGCCGACTTCTTATGTGGCTTGTCCGCGCGAATACCTAGTTCGTTCATCGCATATAAAATACGACGGTGAACCGGCTTTAATCCATCTCGCACGTCCGGAAGGGCACGTGATACGATGACGCTCATCGCGTAGTCCATGAACGACGTTCGCATCTCCTGGCTAATATTTATATCCTTGATATTTTCTTGTTCTGCCATTCGTTATTGCCTACCCTTCTTATTAAATATCGAGGTTCTTCACGTAATGGGCGTGAGATTGAATAAAGTCACGGCGTGGTTCGACGTTGTCACCCATGAGCGTTTCGAAGATTTCATCCGCTTCGATCGCATCTTGAAGATCGACACGAAGCATCGAACGCGTTTCCGGGTTCATCGTCGTATTCCATAACTGTTCAGGATCCATCTCTCCGAGACCCTTGTAACGTTGAACGCTATAACGTGCATTTTCAGGAAGTTGTGCAATCGCCGCCTGCAACTCCCGGTCGTTTTGAACGTAGATGGTTTCTTTCCCGTGCTTCACACCATAGAGTGGTGGTTGCGCGATATAGACATATCCACTTTCAACGAGTGGGCGCATGTAACGATAGAAGAACGTCAACAACAACGTCCGAATGTGCGCACCATCGACATCGGCATCGGTCATGATGATGAGTTTGTGATAGCGTGCTTTCGATAAGTCAAACTCATCGGCAATCCCTGTTCCGAGAGCCGTGATAATGGTCCGGACTTCTTGGTTGGCCAAAATCTTATCAAGACGTGCTTTCTCAACGTTGATGATTTTCCCTCGAATCGGAAGGATGGCTTGGAAGTGACGATCACGTCCAGATTTCGCAGAACCTCCCGCCGAGTCACCCTCAACGATGTATAGTTCAGATTTCGATGCATCTTTTGACGAACAGTCTGCCAATTTCCCTGGCAATGAACTGACTTCGAGAATCCCTTTACGACGTGTCATCTCGCGTGCACGTTTCGCAGCAAGGCGCGCACGTGCCGCCATCAAGCCTTTGTCGACGATGAGGCGACCGACCGACGGGTTCTCGAGTAGGAACTGTTCGAACGTGTCGCTGAACAACGTATCGGTTGCCGTACGCGCATCGGCATTCCCGAGTTTCGTCTTCGTCTGTCCTTCAAACTGGGGAGCCGGGTGCTTGACGGAAACAATCGCCGTCAACCCTTCACGGACATCATCCCCTGAGAGGCTACCATCGGCTTCCTTCATCAATCCGAATCGCTTCGCATAATCATTAATGGCACGGGTGAGCGCCGTCTTAAATCCTGTCTCGTGCGTCCCACCTTCATGCGTCGGAATGTTATTCGTAAATGAGTAAATGTTACTTGCGAAACCTTCGTTGTATTGAAGCGCAATCTCGACTTCGATTCCATCTTTCGTCCCGTGTACGTACACAGGCTCTTCATGAATCGACGCTTTTGACCGGTTCAAGTGCTCGACATAAGACTTGATTCCGCCCTCATAGTGATAGTTCCGTTCAATCGTCTCGTCACTACGATCATCTTTAGCCACGATTCGTAACCCTTTGTTCAAGAAGGCGAGCTCACGTAAGCGTGTCGCTAACAGATCAAAGTCATATTCGAGTGTTTCTTGGAAGATGTCCCCGTCTGGGAAGAAGCGGACCGTCGTCCCTGTCGTGTCGGTCGTCCCGACGATTTCGAGTTCACCCTGTGGAACACCACGTTTGAACGATTGGTAATATACGTTTCCATCGCGACGAACGAACACTTCAAGTTTCGTCGATAAGGCGTTAACAACTGACGCCCCGACACCGTGAAGACCACCTGATACTTTGTATCCGCCACCGCCGAACTTACCACCTGCGTGCAACACCGTGAAAATAACTTCAACGGCAGGTCGACCTGTTTTCTTTTGAACGTCGACCGGAATCCCACGTCCGTTGTCTTCAACAACGATCGAGTTCCCTGGCTCGACCGTCACTGTGATCGTGTCACAATAACCAGCGAGCGCCTCATCGATTGAGTTATCGACAATCTCCCATACTAAATGGTGGAGACCGCGAGAGCTTGTCGAACCGATATACATCCCTGGACGTTTACGGACAGCCTCTAGGCCCTCAAGGACTTGAATCTGGTCGGCGCCGTACGCTTGCAATTCTTTTTCATTTTCATTACTCATCGGTTATTTTCACCTACTATACATGATTTGGTGTTCCTTCTTGCCACGATTACACGGACTCCGTTTCAACCTCACCTTGTTTCACGTGAAACACTTTAGCTTGTTGAATGGTCTCATGTGCAATCCCGTCAATGTTTGTTGTAGTCAAAATCGTTTGTACTTTCCGTCCCATCGTATCGAGGAGATGGGTTTGGCGATGATCGTCAAGCTCAGATAACACATCGTCTAATAACAACAGAGGATATTCGCCTACTTCTTCATGAATCAATTCAATCTCAGCTAGCTTCAATGACAAGGCCGCCGTTCGTTGCTGACCTTGTGAACCGAACGTTTGAACGTTTCGATTGTTGACATACAATTCAAAATCGTCACGATGCGGACCGAACAAGGTCACACCTCTTCGTCGTTCGTTCTCTCTTATTTTATCAAACTTTTGACGATACGTTTCAAACATCTGTTCTTTTGAGAAGCGTTCTTTTTGGAACGTGTCAGAAACGTATTGAATCGTCAGTGTTTCGAGATCTCTCGTGATTCCGGAATGGATGGGATTGGCCCATTTTTCGAGCTGGTCGATGAAGTGATAGCGTCGCATCACAATTTTTACGGCAAGTTCAATCAATTGGTCCGTCAATACTTCGAGTAACGTCTCGTCGCCACCTTTTGTGGATAACTGCTTCAACAAGGCATTCCGTTGTTTCAACGTCTTCAAGTATTGATTGAGCTCGTGTAAGTACACGGGACTGACCTGACCGATTTCCATATCTAAAAATCGCCGTCTCCCTTGCGGACTGCCTTTGACGATGGCTAAGTCTTCTGGGGCGAACAAGACGACGTTAAATGCGCCGACATAGTCACTGAGACGACGTTGTTCCAAATGATTGAGCTTTGCTTTCTTGCCTTTAGGAGAAAAAGAGAGACTCTGCACCGATTCGCCTGTCCGTTTATGAATCCGTCCTTCGATACTCGCAGCATCGGCTTCCCAACCGATTAACTCACGGTCTTGTGTCGTCCGATGCGATTTTGCGAGCGCAAGTACGTAAATCGATTCGAGAAGATTCGTTTTTCCTTGGGCGTTCTCACCAATCAGAACATTCGTCTGTTCTGAAAAATCTAGCTCGAGGGTTTCGTAGTTGCGATAGTTTTGCAATCGGATCGACTTTAAATGCACGTCAGTTTCCCTCGATTTGATATTCCCCGAAGCCTTCGACTTCGATTGTATCTCCATCTCTTAATTTACGACCGCGGCGCTGGTCCTGCTCACCGTTCACTTTAATCATGACATCCTCTAAAAAGAACTTTGCTTGTCCCCCACTCGAGATGATATCTGCTAATTTTAAAAATTGTCCGAGCGTTACATACTCGGTTGTAATCGACACTTTTTCCATGTCGTCACTTCCTTTCTCACATGCTGATCTGAAAAAATCGCCATACATATTAGTTTATCGAAAATCGTCGAATAAGGCAAAAAGAGGGATGACAAGGCAAGACACCTCATCATCCCTATCCGCAGCTTACGATGTGCGGACTGGCAAAATCAGTTGAAGAACACTATCTTGTTCAACCGGTCGTAAAATGAACGGTCGCATCGAACCCGTGAACTGGATTTCGATTTCAGATGCATCGAGTGCGCGGAGCGCGTCCATCACGAATTTCGAGTTGAAGGAAATTTTTAGTTCTTCTCCTTCAAGAGACAGGATGCTGACACGTTCCGATACTTTTCCGACTTCCGGCGAGTGTGAAGAGACTTCAACTGCCGTTGTATCTTCCGCCACAAATTTAATGACGTTGTTGCGATCGGCACGTGCTAAGAGCGATGCACGGTCAATGGCCTGTAAGAACTCTTTCGCATTCATCCGAACCGCTGTGCGATATTCTTCCGGAATGAGACGTGACGTGTCTGGATAGGCACCGTCTAACAAACGAGAGAAGAATGAGATGTTTTTCATACGGAATAAAATTTGTTGGTCCGTTAAGACGATTTCAATCGGCAACTCTTCACGGTCGAGTAATTTTGCCAATTCGTTGAGTGAGCGACCAGGAACGACGACATTTTGGAACGTCAAATCGTTATCTGTCTCAAATCGCGCACGACGAAGCGCCAGACGGTGGCTATCGGTTGCGACACATGTAAGGAAGCCCTTCTCTGCTGAGAAGTTAACCCCTGTCAATACGGGACGTGTCTCCTGTGAAGAAACAGCGAAGCTCGTCTGACGGATGATGGTCTTCAATAGATCAGCCGGCAAATAGAAGCGACGATCACTCGCAAGTTCAGGTAGGCGTGGATATTCATCCGGGTCAAGACCGTTTAAATGGAACTCTGCCTGACCAGACTCAATGCGCGTCATGAAGTTCGGTGAAACTTCGAGTGTGACCTCGTTCGTCGGTAACTTCTTCACAATTTCTCCTAAGAAGCGTGCGTTCAACACGACGCTTCCAGCACGTTGAATTTGAATGAGTTCAATTCCACCCTCTTCGATTGGAATCAAGCGTTCAATCGAAATCTCGGTATCACTTCCTGTCAGTGTTAAGCCATCCGCATGTGCCTCAAGTTTCAAGCCTGTCAAAATTGGAATGGTCGTTCGTGAAGCCACAGCTTTTGATACGTCTTGTACGGCTTGCATGAATACATCTCGTTGAATCGTTAAATGCATGTGGATAATTCCTCCTAAGGTGAAATGAGTCCATTTCCTAATAATATAATAGTATTAATTAAGTCATAAT
Organism: Exiguobacterium sp. HVEsp1; assembly: GCF_002009685.1. GTDB lineage: Bacteria > Bacillota > Bacilli > Exiguobacteriales > Exiguobacteriaceae > Exiguobacterium > Exiguobacterium profundum. The sequence goes on from NZ_KV917367.1 coordinate 89,828, forward strand.
AGTAATAAGGGCTGTGGATACTGGGGATAAGTCCCCTAATCCATACGTGTTAAGCCATTTCGCTTGTGAATAACTTGTGGATAACTAAGGTGGTTTATCCACAGGATATCCACAGAGAATTCTTCATTAGTTAGAAAGTGCCTTCTTCAACGTTTGAATCGTCTCTTGCATTTCCACATCGTTCTTTAGAAGGGTGCTAATTTTCTCATGCGCGTGAATCACGGTCGTATGATCACGCCCTCCGAACTCTTCCCCGATTTTTGGCAAGGAACTCTCCGTCATCTCCCGCGAGAGATACATTGCGATTTGACGTGGGAATGCCAACGTCTTCGTTCGCTTTTTCGAGTTCAATTCTTCTACTTGAATGTTGAAGTGTTGACCGACAACTTCTTGAATGTCGCGAATGACAATTTTCTTCGCTTCCTGGACAGGCATGATATTATGAAGCGCTTCGGCTGCCACGTCCGGGTCGATTGGTCGCCCGACAAGTTTTGCATAAGCGACGACTCGTGTCAGCGCCCCTTCTAGTTCCCGAATGTTCGTATCGATTTGATTCGCGATATACAGCATGACTTCATTCGAGATATCAAGCCCTTCCGCCGTCGCTTTTTTGCGGAGAATCGCAATTCGCGTCTCAAGGTCCGGTGGCGTGATGTCTGTGATTAAGCCCCACTCGAAGCGTGAACGAAGTCGATCTTCTAGCGTCGGGATTTCTTTTGGTGGTCGATCACTCGAAATCACGATTTGTTTCTGATCGTTGTGCAACGCATTGAACGTGTGGAAAAACTCTTCCTGGGTTTGTTCTTTCCCTGCTAAAAACTGAATATCATCAATCAATAGTACATCAATGTTTCGATAACGGTTCCGGAACTCACCGGTCTTATTATCTCGAATCGAATTGATGAATTCATTCGTGAACTTCTCAGAAGAGACATAGGCAATACGGGCCCCTGGTTTTTGACCTTTTACATAGTGACCGATCGCATGCATCAAATGCGTCTTACCGAGTCCAACGCCTCCATAAATGAAGAGCGGGTTATACGCACGTGCCGGCGCTTCGGCGACAGCAAGTGATGCGGCGTGGGCAAAACGATTCCCCGATCCGATGACAAACGTCTCGAAAATGTATTTGTCATTCAGTTGACCAAGATCCCCTTCCTCTTTTGAAGGTAATAGCACGGGTTGTTCTTTTGTTTCTGTCACGGCGATGGACTCATGTGACGATCCATCCGTTGGAGCATACTTGTGTGCTTGAGATTCCTCGATGAAATGAATTTCAAGCTTGTTGTTTGTGATCTCTTCAACCGTATCTTGTAACAGCGATAGATACTGTCGCTCTAACCACGTGACGATAAAACTGGCGGGTGCCGACACAACGAGCGTCGTTCCCATCAACGATATCCCCTCGGTTGATTTTAACCACATGTCAAAACTGGCTTTTGGAGTTCGTTCTTCTTCCTCGATTACCGATAAGACATTTCTCCAAATCTCGCGAGCATTCTTCAATGAAAGACCTCCTTTACTCACATGTTGGGTAAAACTTATTCACACGATATACACATACACTATTCTATAGTAGAAACTAGGGTTATCCCCAGAGAACAAAAACTGTGGATAAAGTTATCCACATGGTGTTCATTATGGGGATAACACTTATCCACAGCCTGTGTATATCTTGGAATCACGAATTGTTCATCCACAAGTTTGTGCACATTCAGTTTAGCAAAATAAAATAGACGTGGCAATGCTTTTCGGTATTTATCCACAGATAAAGAAAAGTATCCACACCCACTTATCCACATGCTGTGTGTTTTGTGGATAACCTGTGGATATATTGTGGATAAAGCAATAATGATGGAGTGTTGGGTGAAAAAGTTATACACAAAAGAGGAAGAAGTGAAATGAAAGATTGTTTTTGTAAAAGAAGAAAACGAAAAAATCAATAATGAGAATATGAAAAAAGAGGAGTTATTCACATATAAATGTGGATAACTTCGTGATTTTGTGGATAAAATGGCTCAACATGGCTATTTATAAAGACCGTTTATAAAATACGTAAAGGTTGTGTATACATTCTTCGACCTACTCGTCCTGTGGGTACGATCGAATCCATGTGGATGAATGCTTTCTGAGCGCCTCGTAATACGAATTCGAAAACCATCCGAAAATACATTGACAATTGTTGAATCGATTTATATAATCTTAAAGACTGCCTTAAATGAAACTATAACTTGCTAATAGAGCGTTAATCTTGAGGAGGTGCTGTAACCATGAAACCAACTTTCAACCCTAACAACCGTAAGCGTAAGAAAGTTCACGGATTCCGTGCACGCATGGCGACTAAAAACGGTCGCAACATTCTTGCTGCTCGTCGTCGTAAAGGCCGTAAAGCCTTGACTGTATAATTTCGAACGAAGATTGCCCGGGGATCCTTTCCTCGGGCAATTTTTTAGTTTGTCACAGAAACGTAGTATTTCATGGATTCTCCCTCGTTCAAATGATGTGGATATGATATGATGTTAGTTGACGATTTTTGAAGCGAAGGATGGAGTGAGAATTTTGAAAAAAGAATACCGCCTGCAAAAGAATGAAGAGTTCCAAGCGGTGTTTCGCGAAGGACGCTCCGTGGCCAATCGTCAGTTTGTCGTCTACGCGCTCAAAGCGGATCAAACACATTTCAGAGTGGGTCTTTCCGTCAGCAAGAAACTTGGAAATGCTGTGGAACGGAACCGGATGAAACGATTGATGCGTGAGTCGCTTCGCTTGCTCGAACCAAACGTTGCACCGAATGATTATGTCATCATCGCTCGAAAACCTGCGACCGCATTGACGCAGTCGGAAGTGACCGAGAGTTTGAAACACGTATTCAAACGGGCCAAGGTTTGGCAAAAGCAGGGCCGGTGACCATGACAATCTGAATTTGTTCTCTCATATAATTAGAGTCTGATAAGATTGCCCGATCGACGTGTGCGTTAAAAAGAATTGATAAAGAAAGCGTAGGAGGAACTATGAGCAAAAAGCTAAAATTAGGATTACTCGCTGCCATGACCGCGGTCATCATGCTGATGGCAGGCTGTGTGGATCCGTCTACCATCCAAGCCGAACCAGTAACGGCTGACACAGAAGGTTTCTGGGCGAAGTACTTTGTATGGCCGCTCGCATGGCTTTTGAAGGAAGTTGCTTACTTGGTCGGTGGCCAGTGGCAATACGGGATTTCAATCATCATCGCGACGATTATCGTCCGGTTATTGATTCTCCCACTCATGATCAAGCAGACGAAGAGTATGGGTGCGATGCAAGTGTTGCAACCAGAAATGCTGAAGCTTCGTGAAAAGTACAGCTCAAAAGACCAGGAAACACAACGTAAACTCCAAGAAGAGATGATGAAGCTTTATCAGGAATACCAAATCAACCCGCTCGCGGGATGTTTGCCGATCTTGATTCAAATGCCGATTCTCTTCGCATTCTATGATGCGATTCGCCGTACACCTGAGATTTTCGAAGCGAACTTCTTATGGTTCGACCTCGGTGCTCCGGATCCAACGTTCGTCTTGCCGATCTTAGCGGCAATCTTGACGTTCGCACAACAAAAAATCTCAATGGCGGGTCAAGAACAGAACCCCCAGTTGAAGATGATGCTTTATATCTTCCCGGTTATGATCTTCGTCATGTCGATCAACCTTCCAGCTGCCCTTTCGTTATACTGGGTAGTCGGTTATATCATCTCGATCATCGTCACGATGGCCATCATGCTCCCGATGCGTGAGAAGATGAAGGTTGCGGCTGAAGCGAAGATTGCTGCGAAAGAAGCAGAGCGTGCAGCGCTTGCCGAAGAAGAGAAGAAAAACAAAAAGAAAAAACGTAAATAATCATGAAGCTGGGTGTCTCCTGACGCTCAGCTTTTTTTGTGGGATTGCAAGCCGGTCAGAGGGGAATAGAGATAGAAATGAGTAAACGGAGGTGTGGGAAAATGGAGGCATTCATTCAGCGTTTGGAACGTTCGACGTTATGGCAAGCGGTCATTTACTTTGTACTTGGTGTTCTCATTCTGTTATATCCTCGATTTTTCTTTGATGTCATGGTGTATGTCATTGCCGGTTATTTAGCAATCATGGGGATTTGGATGATCTTTCAAGGGTTGCGTCGACGTCAGGGAGGGTTGCCACCCACTTTCTTTATGGGTCTCATCTATTTGATTTTGGCAGCGGTCGTCTTCTTCTTTGCTGACACGTTGGCGAGTCTCTTGCCTATCTTAATCGGGGCCCTGTTCCTATTCGGTGGAATTATCCGCCTGATTCAGGCACTCGGTTACCGTCAATCGATGTCGGGACGATGGCTTTGGTTTTTGATTGGAAGTCTATTGTGGATAGGTGTCGGGATTCTCATGTTGACGAATCCGTTCAGTAGCCTACTTGTCTTGTTCCAACTGTTCGGCGGCATTCTCATCGCCATCGCGATACTGGAACTGTTCCTCTATTTCACGATTCGTTCGACGAAACGCCAAGCAAGATACTAAAAAACAAGCCGCCCTATATGCCAGGACGGCTTGTTTCTCGTTGAATCAACTGTTCCATGAACGGTCCGAACACGTTGTAGCCAGGTAGTGATGTGAAAAAAGTTTGCTCTACCTGAAGTCGCTCCAGATAGATGTGGGCGGCTTTTTCGTGTGAGTCGGGGGTCAAATAGTCATAAAATGAGCGGAGGTCGATTTCTTGTCGCTGCGTCACATCTTTTAAACCGAGGGATGCCCGGTCCGGTGTGTGGTGAGCGGCTAACACATATGCGAAATGAACCATTCCTTGCCGGAGCATCTCCGTTGCCCACATCGCGTTGCCTCGATTGCGTGATTTTGTATATTGGAAAAAGAACCACACGGTATCGAACGCATGGTCACTGATTGCCGCTTCGTCTAATTGCAAGGAAGTGGCGTGTCTAGCAAGTCGCTGTTGTGGGTCGTAGAGCACATGAATCGAGTCTTGATGATTCAACGTCTCTTGCGTGACCGTGAACAGGTCGAGGTGAATAAAATCATCAAAGACGGCGATGAGTTGTGGAGCGACGATGTGAATCTCGTCTTTTAACAGAATCGGACGGTAGGCGGTTACATGCTCGAGGCGTCTAGATAGAAAGGAGGCCTCCTCATCGGGGTGCACCATGACATAGAGGTCGATATCCGAATGTTCATCGGCTTCTCCTCGACCGAATGAGCCCTTCATAAAAATTGCTTGAACCGCTTCGTCCTGCTTAAGTCGTTCGGTGATAACTTGAATCGCTGTCGGTTGGTTCACATTCATACCCTCTCTTCTATGTAAATATATTCCTTTATTGTACGAAAACGATGAGTTGAATGGCAATGACTTTATTGATGGGCGAACGCTTTCGTTCAAGTCGAATATCGTGTATAGTAGGTTCGTTATGCATATGATAGAAGAAGATGTTTAGGTTTGGAGGGAGAAAGATGCTAGAGTTTGACACGATTACAGCGATTTCGACACCGATGGGTGAAGGCGCTATCGGGATTGTCCGATTATCGGGCGATTTGGCGGTCGAAACGGTGAACAATGTGTTTTCTGGAAAAGACTTAACAACAGTCGATTCACATACGATTCATTATGGAACGTTAAAATATCCTGATACCGGCGAAATCGTCGATGAAGTTATGGTCAGTATTATGCGCGCACCGAAGACGTTTACACGAGAAGATGTCGTCGAGATCAATTGTCACGGAGGCGTCGTGGCGGTCAATCGTGTCCTTGAGCTCATTCTCGATCAACCCGACATCCGCTTGGCAGAACCGGGCGAGTTCACGAAGCGCGCCTTTTTAAATGGCCGAATCGATTTATCTCAGGCGGAAGCTGTCATGGATCTCATTCGCGCAAAGACGGACCGGGCCATGAACGTTGCGATGGCGCAAATGGAAGGACGTTTGTCACGCCTCGTTCGCGAGTTACGTCAACAGTTGCTCGAGACGATTGCGGCGGTCGAGGTCAACATCGACTATCCGGAGTATGACGCAGAAGAGATGACCCAGGCCATCGTCGAAGAGAAAGCGGGCGAGGTCAAACGTGTCCTCGAACAGTTACTCGAGACAGCGCGACAAGGGAAAATCTTACGTGAAGGCTTGGCCACGGCAATCATCGGTCGACCGAACGTCGGAAAATCTTCTTTGATGAACACGCTCGTTCAAGAGACAAAAGCGATTGTCACCGAAATTGCCGGTACGACACGTGACACAATTGAGGAATACGTCAACGTGAAAGGTGTTCCGCTCAAATTGATCGATACGGCAGGGATTCGCGAAACGGAAGATATCGTGGAACGAATCGGTGTGGAAAAGTCGAGAAAAGCGTTAGAAGCGGCAGATTTGGTCCTTCTCGTCTTGAACGGACATGAGGGATTGACTGTCGAGGATGAGGCGTTATTTGAGGCAGTTAAAGGAATGAATGCCATCATCATCATTAACAAGACAGACTTGCCACAAAACATGGATTCTTCTAAGCTAGAGAAACTAGCGGCAGGACGTCCAATTGTGGCGACATCGCTCTTGCTAGATGAAGGAATCGATGCCCTTGAAGCGGCCATCGCAAACCTCTTCTTCGCAAAAGGGGTCGAGTCACAGGATATGACGTATATCTCAAACGCTCGACACATTCAATTAATCAAACGAACGATTGGTCAAATTGATGAGGCGCTCGGTAGTGCCGTCATGAATATGCCGATCGACATGGTTCAAATCGATTTACGTCGTGCGTGGGATACGCTCGGTGAAATCAATGGAGATACCGTACAGGAGAGCTTGATTGATCAGCTCTTTTCACAGTTTTGTCTTGGGAAATAATAAGGAGGAACGAATATGGCTTATACGGCAGGCGAATTTGACGTCATCGTCATCGGGGCCGGACACGCAGGGATTGAAGCAGCACTTGCATCGGCTCGCATGGGCGCGAAAACAGCGATGCTCACCATGAACCCTGATATGGTCGGGTTCATGTATTGCAACCCATCAATCGGTGGGCCGGCGAAAGGAATCGTCGTACGTGAAATCGATGCGCTTGGTGGCGAGATGGGGCGCGCGATTGACGCGACTTACATCCAAATGAAGATGCTTAACACATCGAAAGGTCCGGCGGTACGTGCATTACGTGCACAGGCGGACAAATTCCAATACCAAAATCACATGAAGAAAGTGCTAGAAGACGAGCCGAATCTACTGCTTCGTCAGGCGCTAGTCGAACGCTTGTTGATTGAGGACGGAGAAGTACGTGGCGTGGTAACGAACACAGGTTCAGAATATCGCGCGAAAGCGGTCATCGTCACAACGGGAACGTTCATGCGAGGTCAAATCATCATCGGTGAATTGGCATACGAAAGTGGCCCGAACAACCAAATGCCTTCGGTCGAGTTATCGAAGCATCTAGAAGAGCTCGGTCTCGACTTAGTTCGATTCAAAACGGGAACACCGCCACGAATCGACGGCAAGACAATCGATTACTCGAAGACAGAGATTCAGCCCGGAGATGAGAATCCATCATTCTTCTCGTACACGTCGACGGACTTGGATCCGATCGAACAGATCCCATGCTGGCTCACGTACACGAGCGAGCGCACGCACCAATTGATTGATGAGAACTTGCATCGCTCACCGATGTATTCGGGTGCGATTAAAGGAACGGGGCCCCGTTATTGCCCATCCATCGAAGATAAGGTCGTTCGCTTTAATGATAAACCGCGTCACCAAATCTTCTTAGAGCCAGAAGGTCGCGATACGGAAGAAATCTATGTCCAAGGCTTTTCGACGAGTATGCCAGAAGACGTGCAACATCAGATGCTTCGCACGATCCCGGGTCTTGAAAATTCAGAGATGATGCGTCCCGGTTATGCGATTGAATACGATGCGGTCGTACCGACACAGCTTTGGCCAACTCTCGAAACAAAAGCTGTCCCAGGTCTTTTCACAGCGGGACAAATCAACGGGACGAGCGGGTACGAAGAAGCGGCTGGACAGGGCATCATGGCGGGAATCAACGCCGCATGCAAAGTGCTCGGCAAGGATCCTGTCATCTTGGACCGTTCGCAAGCGTACATCGGCGTCTTGATCGATGACCTCGTGACGAAAGGGACGAACGAACCGTATCGTCTTCTCACATCACGTGCCGAATACCGTCTCTTGTTGCGTCATGACAATGCGGACTTGCGACTCAGCGACATCGGGTATGAGATCGGCTTACTTTCAGAAGATCGTCATGCTCACCTCAACAAGAAACGCGTAGCGATTGAAAAAGAAGTAAAACGACTTGCATCCCTCGTCGTCAAACCGACACCTGAAGTCAATGCGATGCTCGAATCGGTCGGTGCACACCCGCTCAAGGAAGCGACACATGCCAACATCTTGTTGAAGCGTCCGGAAGTATCCTATGAAGCACTCATGACAGTCGTTCCATCAACGGAAGAATTGTCATATGAAGTAAAAGAGCAAGTCGAGATTCAAGTGAAATATGAAGGCTATATTTCCAAACAGCTTGAACAAGTCGAGAAGATGCGTCGCATGGAAGAGAAACGAATCCCAGAAAACTTGGATTATGATGCGATCGGTGGTCTCGCGACAGAAGCGAAACAAAAACTAAAACAAGTTCGTCCTCTTTCGATCGGACAAGCGTCCCGTATCTCAGGCGTAAACCCGGCAGACGTGTCAATCTTGCTCGTCTATATCGAACAGGGACAATACGCAACGGTGGAGTGAAACGATGAACGAATCTCAATTTATTGAAGCGTTACGAGCTGAAGGGTTTGAACTGAGTGAGACACAACTCAGTCAGTTCAAACGTTACTTCGAAATGCTCGTCGAATGGAACGAAAAAATGAACTTAACGGCCATCACGGACCGGGAAGAAGTATATTTGAAGCACTTCTATGATTCGCTCAGCGCAGCGTTTCATTTCGATTTCACGAAAGTCGAAACCGTATGTGATGTCGGGGCAGGAGCTGGATTCCCAAGTCTTCCGCTCAAAATTTTATTCCCACACTTACACGTCACGATCATCGATTCGTTAAACAAACGCATCACCTTTTTGAACGAGTTGGCCCTTGCCCTTGGACTCGAAGGTGTCGCGTTCCATCATGGTCGTGCCGAAGAGTTCGGAAAAAATAAAAAGTTCCGCGAACAGTTTGACGTCGTCACAGCACGTGCGGTTGCCCGCATGACCGTGTTGGCAGAATACTGTTTGCCACTCGCGAAAGTAGGCGGAAGCTTCGTCGCGCTTAAAGCGGCCAAGGTTTCTGACGAGATGGCAGACGCCAAAAACGCTTTAGCCGTTCTAGGTGGGAAAGAAAAAGCGACACACCAGTTCCTATTGCCAGGAGAGATGAGTGAGCGTAATATCGTAGTTGTAGATAAACTACGAAAAACGCCCGGGAAATATCCGCGTAAAGCGGGGACACCGGCGAAAGAGCCACTTATCTGATGATGTCGTTTCACGTGAAACAAAAGCAGATTCCAGTGGTGGAGTCTGCTTATTTTTTTACATAAAAGGGGTGCCCGACGTTGAAGAATAGATTTGCGAAATTGTTCGGTGTGAATCGAAAAGACGAAGTTGCCGTGACGCAGATTGCGGAAGTTCGAGCGGATGACACGGTACAAGAACTCTCGTTATCACGGTTGCGTCCAAACCGTTATCAACCGCGTAAAGTGTTCGAACCGGCAAAAATTGAAGAGTTGGCAACGACGATTTCGGAACATGGACTCCTTCAACCAATCGTGGTTCGAAAGGCAGATGGGGACTGCTATGAAATCATTGCCGGGGAGCGTCGTTTCCGTGCGGTGAAATCGCTTGGTTGGTCAGCGATTCCGGCAATCGTTCGCGATATGGACGATGATACGACGGCTGCACTCGCCTTGATTGAAAACTTGCAGCGTGAGCAGTTAAGCCCGATTGAAGAGGCGGAAGCATATGATCGTTTACTCGCCTTGAACGGTTTGACGCAAGATGCGCTCGCGAAGAGTCTAGGCAAGAGTCAATCCACGATCGCCAATAAGTTGCGCTTGTTAAAATTGCCGGAGGATGTGAAGCAGTCGCTTCGCGATCGTCGGATCAACGAGCGACATGCGCGTGCGTTGTTGCCGTTGAAGGAAGAAGGATTGCAACTTCAAGTGCTCGCAGAAGTGTTAGAACAGGATTTTAACGTCAAGGAGACAGAAGAACGCGTCGCCTTTTTAACAACACCGATCGAAGAAGAGAAGCGAAAGCCGAAAAAACAACGTCGTCGGACGAAAAGTTTTGCGCGTGACACGCGAATCGCCATCAACACGATTCGTGACTCAATCGATTTGATTGGGAAAACAGGGATTGACGTCCAAACTGAAGAAGTAGACGAAGAGGAATTTGTTGAAATTCGAATTCGCATCCCGAAAGCGCGGCCTCAAAAATGAGTCCGTGCTTTTTTATACAATGAAGGAGGTTTGTAGATGGAACGATTAGCATTAAAATTCATTCGCCCAAACCCGAATCAGCCCCGGAAACAATTTGAGGTGGAAAAATTAGAAGAGTTGCGTCAATCCATTGAGCGATATGGCGTCCTACAACCAATCGTCGTTCGAAAAGCGACAGGATACTATGAAATCATTGCCGGGGAACGACGGTTTCAGGCGGCGAAGCTCGCTGGGAAAGAAGACATTCCTGCCCTCGTCGTCACGGCGGACTCCGATCGCGTCATGGAGTTGGCGCTGATTGAAAACATTCAGCGGGCAGACTTGAATGCCATCGAAGAGGCTGTCGCCTATGAACAGTTGATGCAGACGCTAGATCTGACGCAACAACAGTTGGCCGATCGCGTCGGGAAGAGCCGCAGTCATGTGACGAACAGTCTTCGCCTCCTTCGATTGCCGAGTGCCGTCCAGCATGCGGTCATGGTCGGAGATTTGACGATGGGACATGCACGTGCCATCACGGGTATGAAATCGGAACAAGCGATGGAACAGATTGCGAAACGGGTCATTGCCGAGCATTGGACGGTCCGTCGCCTCGAGCGTTACTTACAAAAAGAGCGCACAGAAAAAAAGACGCTGAAGCGATCGAACGCCGATATCGAAGCGGTCGAAGCGGTGCTTGCGGAGCGTCTTCAGATGGATGTGTCGATTCGTCCGCGCCGAAAAGGCGGCGTCCTCGAGTTGAAGTATTTTTCACAAGACGACTTGGAACAATTGTTGACGTTATTATCGCCTCAAGACTTTGATTCATCTCGTGACTGACGAAGACGCGTGATGGCCGCCTCTTCGTGATGCAGGCGCCCGATCCGTGTATCAAAATCGGCGAATCCGTCTGTGATGAAACGTGCGAGTTCATATACAAGATGGAGACGGGTATTCTGTAGAATCATCATCTCCATGAATCCACTTACGTTCACGACGGCTTTAATATTGTAAGCGCCGACTGCCGGAAGTTCTTTTTGGACACCGGCCCCTGGAGCGAGCGGACCTTCCGAAAAGAAGACATAACCGACACTTGATAAACGTCCGAGACAGGCGTCGATAGCGATAATGAGCGGTTGATGGAAGCGCGTTTGAATCTCATGTAACGTTTCCACCAAATTGAGTGCGTGTACAGGCTTCGTTAATGTGCCGTATACATGTAAATTTCGGATATGACGTTCTTCTAAAAACGTTCCGACGAGCGGACCGAGTGAATCACCGGTCGAACGGTCCGAACCGATGCAAACAAGGACGATGGGGCGATGGATTTCATTGACCAACTGTTCATGAAGCTGGTCCGCAAGCAATCTGGATCCACTCCGCTCAGTGTGTTCAATGAAGAAAGAGTATGGTTTATGAGGTTTTAAGCGAAACGGCATGAATCTCATCCTCTCTTCTAAGCTGCCTATTCCTAGTTGCAGTTGGGGGATTGATCTCGTATTAACCCATTCCCAAAAGTGGAAAACTTCTAACTTCCGAATGCAGTGTTTGAGAAAAGTCGTGAAATATGTTTTGATAATTTAGAATCTACGACTTTGAGGTGAAAAGATGGCTTCGCAAAATACAGAAAAAGATTTAAATACGGTTGCCGATGAGACAATCGATAGCGTGAACCGATTCGTCGAGTACTTTAAAGATACAGACATGTGGATTGGTTTAGGGATCAAGCTCGCCGGTGTGGCGCTCATCATCCTTGGTTTATATATCGCAACACGCATTTTGACAACGATGGTCGAGCGCGTGTTTACGCTCCGCAAAATAAAAGAACATGATATCGTCGCCCAGCGACAGAATGAAACGTTATTAAAATTAGCCCAAAACACAATCCGCTATGTGATCGGGTTGATTATGGTCTTGACGGTGCTCGGACAGTTCGGTGTGAATATCGCCGGTTTGATTGCATCAGCCGGGGTCGCGGGTCTTGCAATCTCATTCGGGGCACAAAGTTTGGTGAAAGACGTCATCACAGGTGCGTTCATCATCTTTGAAAACCAATACAAGAACGGGGATTACGTCAAATTGAACCAACAAGTCGACGGGACGGTCATCGAGGTCGGAATCCGGACGACGAAGTTAAAAGGATTAAACGGACAAGTGACGATTATTCCGAACGGACAAATCTTACAAGTGACGAACTACTCGCTTGAAAACAGCGTCGCTGTTGTCGATATTGGGGTTGCGTACGAAGAAGATATGTCAAAAGTAGAGCAAGCGCTCAAGGAAATTGCGAAAACGGTCGAAGCACGCTATCACGACTTGTTCATCAAACCAATCGACTTGGCTGGAGTGCAGTCGCTCGGACCGTCGGAAGTGGTGTACCGATTAATGGCGGAAGTCCCGCCGACTCAGCACTTCGCAGCCGGTCGAATTTTGCATAGAGAGTTAAAGGCTGGACTTGACGAGCGGGGGATTGAAATTCCATACCCACGTACGGTCATGATGCCACCGAACTCGGCTCCTAAAGGAGGAGAAGCAGAAAATGCAAAGTAAAACCTATGCATTGAACGATATTGTGGAAATGAAAAAACCACATGCCTGCAAAACGAATCGCTGGCAAATCACGCGTGTCGGGATGGACATTCGGATCAAGTGCCAAGGCTGCGGAGCCAGTGTGCTCATGCAACGCCGTGATTTTGATAAGCGATTCAAGAAAGTGCTTGAACAAGGGAACGCCGCCGAATAAGCGGCGTTTTTCTTTAGGTTATGAACGTGAGTTGCGGTTTAATCGTGGACTATCTATAATTGTGAAGGATGTGACGGTGTGGTGTACTGAATGTACCCACTCCACAGACGGCTTAACATTTCCCGGGAAACACCGGATGAGGAGGAACTACTAGTGGGATTAACAGCAGGAATTGTCGGATTGCCAAACGTCGGGAAATCGACATTGTTTAATGCGATTACACAAGCAGGAGTCGAGGCGGCCAACTATCCGTTCGCGACGATCGACCCGAACGTCGGCGTCGTAGAAGTACCGGATGCGCGTCTTGATCGATTGACAGAACTCGTCAAACCGAAAAAGACCGTACCAACAGCATTTGAGTTTACAGATATCGCCGGAATCGTGAAAGGTGCATCAAAAGGGGAAGGTCTCGGAAACAAGTTCTTGGCGAACATTCGCGAAGTCGATGCGATTTGCCAAGTCGTCCGTTGTTTTGAAGACGAGAACATCACGCACGTCGCAGGTCGTGTCTCACCAATCGATGACATCACGACTATCAATCTTGAATTGATCTTAGCTGACCTTGAGCAAGTCGATAAACGAATCGCACGTGTTCAAAAAATGGTGAAGGCAAAAGATAAAGGTGCGGTACAAGAACTCGAAGCACTTGAAATCGTACGAGATGTGCTCGAGTCAGAGCGTCCTGCACGTGTCGCTGAATTATCAGAAGACCAACTCGCGATCGTCAAACACTTCCAATTGCTTACGATGAAGCCGATGCTTTACGTGGCGAACGTGAGTGAGGATGAAGTGGCAGATGCCGATTCGAACGAGTTTGTACAAGCAGTCCGTGATCACGCAGCAACAGAAGGGTCGAAAGTCATCGTCATCTGTGCACGAATCGAAGAAGAAATTTCAGAACTCGAACCGGAAGAACGCCTCGAGTTCTTACAAGATCTCGGAATCGAAGAGTCAGGACTTGATCAGTTGATCCGTGCGGCTTACTCGACACTTGGTCTTGCGACATACTTCACGGCAGGTGAGAAGGAAGTTCGTGCATGGACGTTCAAACAAGGGATGAAAGCCCCACAATGTGCTGGTGTCATCCACTCTGACTTCGAACGTGGATTCATCCGTGCCGAAGTCGTGTCGTATGACGACCTTTCAGCAGCAGGAAACATGACGACGGTGAAAGAACAAGGAAAACTTCGTTCAGAAGGAAAAGAATACGTCTTCCAAGATGGCGACGTTGTCACGTTCCGCTTCAACGTATAAGTTGATTTACGGAAACGTATTGTAAAAGTCAAGGAAGTTTGATAGTATATTATGACGTGAGTAAAACAATTGTTTGCTCCTTGCTCCTACAACCGGTAGGGGCCGTTAGTCCAAGAGGAGGTGAAAGATAATGCGTAAATACGAACTTCTTTACATTATCCGTCCATCAGTTGATGAGGAAGCGAAGAAAGCTTTAATCGAGCGCTTCAACAACGTCATCACTGAAAACGGTGGTACTGTTGAAAAAACAACAGACATGGGTAAACGTCGTTTCGCTTATGAAATCAACAAGATGCGCGAAGGACACTACGTTCTTCTTAACATCGTTGCTGAACCTAAAGCGATCTTAGAAACAGAGCGTCTCATGAAGATCTCTGACGACGTTGTCCGTCAAATGACAACAAAAGACGAGCGTTAATCCTTAACGTTTCGTATCGTGAAAGGGGAGCTTGGAGATGATTAACCGAGTTGTGTTAGTTGGTCGATTGACTCGCGATCCCGAAATGCGTTATACGCAGAGCGGAATCGCCGTAACACGCCTTACTCTCGCTTGCGATCGTCCATTCGCTGGACAAGATGGGAAGCGCGAGACGGACTTTATTGATTGTGTCGTTTGGCGCAAACAAGCAGAGAACGTAGCACAATACTTGAAAAAGGGCAGCATGGCCGGCGTTGACGGTCGCCTTCAAATCAGTAGTTACGAAGGACAAGATGGCCAACGTCGTTACCGGGCAGAAGTAGTCGCAGACAGCGTACGCTTCCTTGAACCACGCGGAGCCTCAGGGCAACGTGAGCAAGCACCATCTGGAGATGTCTTCGGTGGTGGTGAATCAAGTGGATCAGGATGGGGCGCAGGAGCCGCTTCGACTTCATCTCAGTCCTCGAATTCGAATAAAGGTTTTGACGCAGATCCGTTCTCGGGTGGCGGCAAAATCGACTTGTCAGATGATGATTTGCCATTCTAATCATCATGGACAATAAAAACTAACCTATAAAGGAGGTCTTCACATGGCACGTCGTCCAGGAGGTCGTCGTCGTCGTAAAGTATGTTTCTTTACGTCGAACAACATCACTCATATCGATTATAAAGACGTAGAATTGCTCAAACGCTTCGTTTCGGAGCGTGGTAAAATTCTTCCACGTCGTGTGACTGGTACTTCAGCGAAATACCAACGTCCACTTACTGTCGCTATCAAGCGCTCACGTCAAATGGCTTTGCTTCCATACGTTGCAGAGTAATTGTTTGACGAACGGCTTATCCTCTTGGATAAGTCGTTTTTTGTATTTCATCTCGTCTGTAAGTGTGTAAGTGAAACCGACGAATGTGGTATGATAGAGCAGAAACCTTTACGATTCCATGGGTGAACATTACTCATTTTAGGAGGCATACATGCACAGTGGTGAAGCATTAACATCCGTGAAGAACCAATACGCGCGGCACATGATTCCATACGTGATTGGATTCCTTGTCTCGTTAGGATTGGCGTTCTACAACATTGTGGCGGCAATCACCCTGTTTATGGGCACGCTGATTTTTTTCATCTATCAGCAAGTGACGATGCGACGGGAGCGTAAAAATTGGGAACAGTATGTCCTCTCTCTCTCTCATCAAATCGAAGAGGTCGGAAAAGAAGCATTGACGACGATGCCGATTGGGATTTTAGTCTTTGACCAGGACCGACGGATCAGTTGGTATAACGAACAATCACGATTGATTTTCGAACTCGATATGGCGATTGGAATACCGCTTGATGCGCTCCATTCCGCCTTCGATGAATTGATTGAAGAAGAAGAGGATGAAGCCACGATTGAAGTAGGTGACCGTGTCTATCGTGTCTATTACAATCAAATCCATCAAACCCTCTATTTATTTGATATGACCGAAGAAGCGGAGATGGAACAAAAGTATGTTCAAACACAGACGGTTATCGGCATTTTGTATTTAGATAACTATGACGAGATGTCGACTGCGGTGGATGAACAGGTCCGTAGTGAAGTCAATCGTCGGGTGACGGTGCTCCTCAATCAATGGGCGCAGCGGCATCATATCTACATGCGTCGTACAGCTGCGGACCGCTTTTTCCTCGTCATGAATGAACGGACGCTATCTGAACTTGAAAACAACCGCTTTTCGATCTTAGATGAAGTGCGTGATGCGACGAAGGAACAACGAATCCCGTTGACGTTATCAATCGGGATTGGGTGCGGTGAAACGACATTGACTGAGCTCGGTAATCTCTCTCAGTCGAGTCTAGATTTAGGACTTGGCCGTGGTGGTGACCAGGCAGTCGTTAAGCGTCATAATGGGAAAGTTCGTTTCTTCGGTGGGAAGACAAATCCGACCGAGAAGCGAACGCGTGTCCGGGCACGTGTCATCTCGAACTCGATGCGTGACCTCATTCGGGAATCGAGCCGTGTCCTTGTGATGGGACATAAGAATCCAGATATGGACTCGCTCGGCGCTTCCATCGGTGTCATGAAATTGGCCGAGTTTGTCGGACGCGAGGCGTTTGTCGTCATTCCATCCGGTGAGACGAGTGTCGGCATTCAGCGGCTCGTCCATGAAGTAGAGAACGATGACTCGTTATACAGCCAATTCCTGACCGAGTATGAGGCACAGCCACTCATCGATGAACAGACATTACTCGTCGTCGTCGATACACACCGTCCGTCCCTCGTCATTTCAAAAGACATTTTGGATCGGTCGGAGCAGGTCGTCGTCATCGACCACCATCGTCGCGGGGAAGAGTTTATCGAAGATCCGGTTCTCGTGTATATGGAGCCTTACGCATCATCAACGAGTGAGCTCGTCACAGAATTGATTGAGTATCAGGCGGGAAGCCGAAAGCTCTCGATTTTAGAGGCGACGTCACTTCTCGCGGGGATCATGGTCGATACGAAAGGATTTAC
This sequence comes from Exiguobacterium sp. HVEsp1, assembly GCF_002009685.1. Classification (GTDB taxonomy): domain Bacteria; phylum Bacillota; class Bacilli; order Exiguobacteriales; family Exiguobacteriaceae; genus Exiguobacterium; species Exiguobacterium profundum. Next base: position 107,140 of record NZ_KV917367.1, read on the forward strand.
GCTCCGTACGGGATCCCGTACGTTTGATGCGGCATCCTTCTTGCGAGTTCAAGGTGCTGACACGGTTCTCGTACAGCACTTCATGAGACAAGACCTCGATGCTTATATCGAGCAGTCTCAGATTTTGAGAAACACCGAAATGTATGCAGATGGCATGGCGATTGCGGTCGCTCCTGACGACGAGGCACACCATCAAGTGTTGATCGCTCAGTCTGCAGACCAGTTGCTGAATATGGAAGGCGTCAAAGCCTCGTTCGTCATCGCCGTCTTACCGGACGGACGTACGGGAATCAGCGCGCGGTCGCTCGGCGACGTCAATGTCCAGGTCATCATGGAAATGCTCGGTGGCGGTGGCCATTTGACGAATGCAGCGACGCAACTTGAAGTGAGTCGCGAACAAGCGAACGTCATGTTGAAAGAGGCAATCGATCATTATTTAACAGATGAAACTGAAGGAGAGGAATTAGAATGAAAGTCATTTTGAAAGTAGATGTAAAAGGACAAGGGAAAGCTGGAGAAGTGAAAAACGTGGCCGATGCTTACGCTAAAAACGTCTTGTTCAAGAAGAACTTAGCAGTGGAAGCGACACCAGGAAACCTGAAAGCATTCGCGGCGAAAGAACGTCGTGCCGAAGAAGCAGCAGAAGAAGAGTTGAACGAAGCGAAACGACTCAAAGAGAAGCTTGAAAAAGAGACGATTGCTGTCACGACAAAAGCCGGTGAAGGCGGTCGCGTGTTCGGTTCGGTCACGAGCAAGCAAATCGCGGATGCCCTTAAATCGATGGGTTACAAAATCGATAAGCGTAAAATTGAACTCGAGCATCCGATCAAGGCGCTCGGTTTCACGAAAGTGCCAGTGAAGTTGCACCATGACGTCGTCGCGACGTTGAATGTACATGTACAAGAAGCTTGAAGGTGAGGTAGAGACGGATGAGTGATGCGATTCAAGTCAATACACCACCGCATAGCGTGGAAGCGGAGCAAGCCGTCTTAGGGGCAATCATCCTTGATTCGGATCGGTTGATTACGGCCTCAGAGCGTGTCGACCCGGACGACTTTTATCGTGTCAGCCACCAACGCATCTTTGAAGCGATGCTAAAGATCAATGACCGAGGCGAGCTCGTCGACTTGGTCACGCTCAGTTCCGAGTTACAGGCGCAAGGGATTTTGGACGAAATCGGGGGCCTCAACTATTTGGCGGAGGTCGCGGAATCCGTTCCCGCCATCGGGAACATCGGCTATTACTTGAACGTCGTCGACCAAAAGGCGGCACTCCGTCGCCTGATTCGAACTGCGACCAACATTGTCTCGGATGGTTATGAGCGTCAAGACGAGGTGGATTCTGTTTTATCTGATGCCGAGCGAAATATTCTAAAAGTATCGCAACGAAAAGGACAATCGAGCTTCCACCCGATTGGTTCTGTCTTATCCGATGCGTACTCGACGATTGAAAAGCTGCATCAGTCGAGCGGTGAAATCACCGGGATTGCGACCGGGTTCACGGATTTGGATAAGATGACGGCCGGTTTCCAACGAAACGATTTGATTATCGTGGCCGCCCGTCCATCTGTCGGGAAGACCGCGTTCGCCTTGAACATCTCGCAAAACGTCGCGGTCCGTACGGGTGAGAACGTCGCCATCTTCAGTTTGGAGATGGGTGCCGAGCAACTCGTCATGCGTATGTTGTGTGCGGAAGGGAACATCGATGCCCAGCGCCTCCGGACCGGTCGTCTTGAAGCGGAAGACTGGGGTCGTCTCTCCCTTGCGATGTCGTCGCTCTCCCAAGCGGGCATCTATATCGACGATACGCCGGGTCTTCGGGTCAACGAAATCCGAGCCAAATGTCGCCGATTGAAGCAGGAACATGGTCTCGGGATGATCATGATTGACTACTTACAGCTCATCGTCGGGAACGGGAAACCGGGCGAGAACCGCCAACAGGAAGTATCGGAAATCTCACGTACGCTCAAAGCAATCGCACGGGAACTACAAGTACCGGTCATCGCCTTGTCTCAGCTCTCACGTGGCGTAGAGAGTCGTCAAGACAAGCGACCGATGATGTCCGATATCCGTGAATCGGGAGCAATCGAGCAGGATGCCGATATCGTCGCCTTCCTCTATCGTGATGACTATTACGATAAAGAGAGTGAAGACGCCAATACGATTGAAATCATCATTGCGAAACAACGTAACGGTCCGACCGGTACGGTCAAGCTCTCCTTCAGGAAAGAGTACAACAAGTTCGTCAATATGGAGACGCAAGCCTTCGCACCACCGATGTAACGTCGGTGGTGTCTTTTTTTGTATAGGATTAGATCAAAATAACGAACGAATAGTTACATCTTATATAAAACGTTCGGTATTCAATTGACTTTCTTGCTTTTCAAGTGTACACTTACGGATGGTTTGAACAGAACGTTGATTAATAAGGAGGATTCATTATGTCATCAGTAGTCGTAGTGGGAACGCAGTGGGGCGATGAAGGGAAAGGGAAGATCACCGATTTCTTATCGAAACAAGCCGAAGTCGTCGCGCGTTATCAAGGGGGAGACAACGCTGGTCACACGATCGTCTTCAATGATACGAAATATAAACTTCACCTCATTCCGTCTGGGATTTTCTATTCGGATAAGACGTGTGTCATCGGGAACGGGATGGTCGTCAACCCGAAATCACTCGTGACAGAACTCGCTTACTTACATGAACGGGGTGTGAGCACGGATAACCTTCGGATCTCGAACCGGGCGCATATCATCTTGCCGTACCACCAGCTTCAAGATCGTCTCGAAGAAGAGGCGAAAGGTGACGCGAAAGTCGGTACGACTCTGAAAGGAATCGGTCCAGCGTATATGGACAAGGCGGCACGTATCGGTATTCGCATCGCCGACCTTCTCGACAAAGAAGTGTTTGCGGAGAAGCTAAAGACTGTACTTGAACTAAAAAATCGCATGTTCGTGAAAATGTACGAGGTCGATCCAATCGAGTTCGATGACATCTTTGAAGAATACTACGCGTATGGTCAACAGTTCGCGAAATACGTGTGTGATACATCGGTCGTGTTGAACGATGCGCTCGACGAAGAGAAAAAAGTTCTCTTTGAAGGGGCTCAAGGGGTCCTTCTCGATATCGACCATGGAACGTATCCGTTCGTCACATCGTCGAATGCTGCATCAGGCGGCGTATCGAGTGGTGCCGGAATCGGGCCATCGAAGATTCATCACGTGGTTGGTGTCTGTAAAGCATATACGTCACGCGTCGGTGACGGTCCGTTCCCGACAGAGCTCGACGATGAGATCGGTCATACAATCCGTGAAGTCGGGAAAGAATATGGAACGACAACAGGTCGTCCGCGTCGTGTCGGCTGGTTCGACTCGGTCGTCGTGCGTCACTCACGCCGCGTCAGTGGGATCACAGATCTTTGCCTCAACTCAATCGATGTGCTGACAGGTCTTGAGACGCTCAAGATTTGTACATCGTATGAGTATGAAGGAAAGCATCTTGACGAGTATCCACCGAACTTCCGCGTCCTTGAGAAGTGTGTACCGGTATACGAAGAGCTGCCTGGCTGGACAGAGGATATCACAGGGGTTCGTCGCTTTGAAGACCTTCCGGAGAACGCACAGCGTTACGTGCGTCGCATCGAGGAATTGACAGGAATCGAGTTGTTGACTTTCTCGGTCGGACCGGCTCGTGAACAGACGGTCATCTTGCGTGATATTTACGAAGCATAAGAAAGGGAGCCATCGGGCTCTCTTTTTCTATTTCCACGGAAATGGACCACGCTTTCTAAGCGGTTTAAAAAGAGTTACAATGTAGGCATGTACGTTTAATGATAAGAGGAGGACTCACTGAATGGATCGTACGATTTTAGTGGTAGATGACGAACAACCAATCGCAGATATATTGAAGTTTAAACTTGAAAAAGAAGGTTACCAGGTGCATGTCGCCTATGACGGCGAAGAAGCGCTCGTCAAAGTAGAAGAGATTCAACCGGATCTCATCTTGCTCGACATCATGCTTCCGCTCAAAGACGGCATGGAAGTATGCCGTGAGGTGCGGAAGAAATACGATATGCCGATCATCATGTTGACGGCAAAAGATTCCGAGATCGACAAAGTACTCGGACTAGAGCTCGGCGCAGACGATTACGTCACAAAGCCGTTCAGCTCACGTGAATTGTTAGCCCGTGTCAAAGCGAACATGCGACGTCATGCGACAGCACCGGCGCCAGAAGCAAAAGGAGCCAACGCGAACGATATCGTGATCGGCGACTTGACGATTCATCCCGATTCGTACATGGTGACGAAACGGGATGAGAAGATCGAATTGACACATCGCGAGTTCGAATTGATTCATTACCTCGCCCAAAACATCGGGCAAGTGATGACGCGGGAGCACTTGCTCCAAACGGTATGGGGCTATGATTACTTCGGTGATGTGCGTACCGTGGACGTCACGGTGCGTCGTCTTCGTGAAAAAGTAGAGGACAACCCGTCGACTCCGACGTATATTATTACGCGTCGCGGCGTCGGGTATTATTTGAAGGCAGGAGAAGAAGATTAAACGATGAAACGGACGAACTTCTTTAAATCAATCCAGTGGAAGCTCGTCGTCATCTATGCGCTGCTCATTCTCGTTGCGATGCAAGTCATCGGCGTGTACTTTGTGCGTTCTTTGGAACGGCAGTACATCAACAACTTCTCGCAGTCACTTGTCGACCGAGCGAACCTACTGAGCTACAACATCAGTGAGGGGACTGCCGCGAACGAGAGTGACTCGACCACGGACCAGCAGTTGAACCAGTTACTGGATCAGCTGCTGTCTGAATTTACAGAGAGCACGACGCTAGCTGACGACATTCGAGAAGTCCAAATCATCGACACGAACAGTGTCGTCCGGGCGACCTCGAACCAAAATAATCAAAGTCTCGTCGGACAACGGACAGCGAGCACGTTCATTCAAAAGTCATTCGCGACAGGCGGAGCGCAAGAGACGCTCGTCTATGAAGATTCAAATGACCGAATGCGCGTCGTCGCCGTTCCAATCAAGTCGGAAGTGGACGGCACGACGACCGGGATGATCTATATCGAGGCATCGATGAAGTCCATCTACAACCAGATGGAACAAGTGACACGCATCCTCGCAACGGGGACGTTGATCGCACTCATCATCACCTCGTTCCTCGGAATCCTTTTATCTCGAACCATCACGCGACCGATTGCCGATATGCGGAGGCAGGCCGTCGAGATGCGGAAAGGGAACTTCTCGCGGAAAGTTAAAGTGTATTCGGATGACGAGGTCGGTCAACTTGCGTATGCGTTCAACGAATTGACGGATGAGTTGATGGAGGCGAACGCGACAACGGAAGCCGAACGACGCCGCTTGACGAGTGTCCTCGAGAACATGTCGGACGGTGTGGTCGCGACTGACCGATCGCTACGGGTCATCTTGATGAACGACCAGGCACGCGACATGATCGGAGTCGCTGAAGAAGAGGCGATGGGGACGAACTTACAAAGTCTCCTCGCATTCGAAGAGGAAATCGTCATTCCAGAAGACGGCACGATGCCGACAAAACTGATTGACCTCAGTACGGACGAAGAATTGTTCCTCGTTCGTGCCTATTTCTCACCGATTCAAAAACATAGCGGACCAATCACAGGTCTCATCGTCGTCCTGCATGACGTCACGGAACAAGAACAGGTCGAACAGGACCGCCGTGAATTCGTTGCGAACGTCAGTCATGAATTGCGGACGCCGCTCACGACGATGCGTAGTTACTTGGAGGTTCTTGCAGAAGGTGCTTATCAGGATGAGGAATTGGCGCCACGTTTCTTAGAAACGGCACAAAACGAGACGGAGCGGATGATTCGCCTCGTCAATGACTTGTTGCAGCTCTCGAAGATGGACAGTAAAGAATATAAGATGCAAAAAGTGAAGTTCGACTTCGTGCAGTTCTTTAACGACATCATCGACCGTCATGAGATGACGAAAGGGGATGCGATTCAATTCCGTCGCAAACTGATGAAGCGTCGCGTCTACGTGCATGCCGATCAAGATAAGATGACTCAAGTCATCGACAACATCATCACGAACGCCATCAAGTTCTCACCAGAAGGCGGGACGATTACGTTCCGGACGATGCTTCGGGCGAAACGCCTCGTCATCGGCATCAAGGATGAAGGGGTCGGGATTCCGAAGTCGAACTTAAAGAAAATTTTCGAACGTTTCTATCGTGTCGATAAGGCGCGGGCGCGTAACATCGGTGGTACAGGACTCGGTCTATCGATTGCCAAAGAAGTTGTATCTGCTCACGGTGGCGACATCTGGGCAGAGAGTGAATTTGGAAGAGGTACAACGATTTACTTCACGATCCCGTTCGATACGATTGTGGAGGTGAATGATTGATGAAACGGTTTACGATTGCAAAGCCGGAACTGTGGAAGTCGTTCATTTTGCTCACGTTAATCGTCACGTCGATTGTTCAAACCATCATCTTGTGGGACTACCATCCCACGTATCAGGCCGTCCAATCTGAGACGCAACTCACGACGGTGGACGAGTCATTGCAGCGTCGAGCGGACCAGGTCATCATTCCCGTTCAAGCGGTCGTGCATGACAACAATGCTGTGTTCGCTTCAAAGAATACACCGAAGCAACTGATGCGTGTCATTCGGGATTCGTTTGAAGCGAGTGAGTTCAAGCCGCTCGCTGTGAAAAACGTCCCGAGTTTCTATACGGATATCAACGAGGGACTGGAGTTGATCTTACCGGAGGCCTACTATGCGGACACGCTCAGCTATATGCTTCCGGGAACGTATAGTCTGTCCGGGAAGATTCCACAGCGAATCCTCATCTATATGGATGACAGTGCGTTCAACATCCGCGCCATCATGAGCGACCAGTCCATTTGGGAAGGGAAGTTGACGAAAGTCGGAAACGGCGATGTGAACAGTCTTTTCTTAAAAAACTCGAGTCGAACGATGAAGCGCGTGACGTATACGGATGAACGCGTGAATTATATCCCGGTCGTCGGACCTGAGATGAATGAGTTGTTCGCGTATGACGTGTCGTCGATTCAAATCGACACTCGTCTCGACTGGATGCGAGATACGTTCTTCCCAGGTGACCCGAACGTTCAAGAAGTCGACCCGGCAAGCTCGGTCGGGGCGTTGACGAACGGTGTCAGTGTGGCGGAATATGATGCGAAACTGAACGCCAGTCGCTATCGAAACCTGTCTCGGAATAGCACCGAGCGTGATACAGCAATCGGGTTAGATTCCATTGTGGAATTCGTGAACTTCCACGGGGGATGGGTCGATGAAGCGTCTGAGAATCAAGGGCTGTCCCTTCGATTCGATGCCATCACACCGGCCAATAAAGGATTTGAAACGACCGTGTTCCGTTTTCACGTGAAAGGGTATCCCGTCTTCAGTCAGCGTGAGGCGTTTATCAACAACGATGCCATCGACTTATCCACATTACGTGTGGAAAACGACGGGGCCCAGGTCCGGTCAATCACACGTAACCACTTGGAAATCGATCGCCTGATCACAGTCGGCACGACACAGTTGGCTGAGGCGGATGAGGTACTCGGTACGCTCATCAACTCCGGACGATTTGAGAACGTGACCGAGATTCGAATCGGTTATGAGATCGAATATAACGAGGACACAAGCCGCTATGTGACGTTTTCACCGAACTGGTTCGTGCGTGAGGCGGGCCGTTGGGTCCCATACAATCAAGGAGACGATTGGACAGAAAGGATGATGTATCGTGGATTGGAGTAAAGCGAAAACGATTTTAATCTTCGCCTTCCTCGCCTTGAACATCTATCTGTTGTTTCAATTGCTGACGGAAACATGGGCGACCGAAGTCGTGACGAATGACAACACCTCGATCACGCAGATTTTAGACCAGCGGAACGTCGATCCGGCAAAATTGCCACGGATGGGTCGAGATATCGGCTATTTGACGGGTTCATCTGAAGAGATGTCAGCTGCAATGATCACGAAAAATCGGGAGGCGCAGCTCGCGACGACGCTCGACAACATGCAACTCGAAGTCGAGTTGAAACAACCCGTCCCGCTCGATGCGAAGGATTTGCGGACGACCGCTTCGACGTTTGTGGCGGAATATGTTCCATTTGGAAACGAGTACGCCTACTGGCGCTACGATGAAAAAACGAGACAGGTTGCTTTCGTACAAACATTCGAGGACAACAAGATTTTTTCAGCACCTGAAGTCGAGGGTGGCACGGAAATGTACATCGGTCCTTCCCTCATCCTCATTCAGTTGAACGAGTCGTTCGAAGTGACGGATTATAAACAGCGTCATTTAAAAGACCTCTCCTCAAAAACGCAAGATGACCTCGTGTTGACGGCCAGTGAAGCCATCTCACAACTCGCGTCTCGGAAGTACTTCCAACCGAACCAGGAGATGCGGGCCATCAATACCGGATTTTACAGTTTACCGCTCGACAGCTCTGGCAGTTTGATCATCATGCCACCGCTTTGGTCGATTGGAATTGATGATCAGGTCTACTTCGTCAATGCAATCGATGGAACAGTCGAGCACGTGGAGTTTGAAACGAAAGAATGAAAGGAGTGATTGCGTGACTTTACAGTATAGTGTGTTAGCGAGCGGGTCGACCGGAAACGCCCTCTATATCGAGACGGAACGGACGAAGCTGCTCGTCGATGCCGGATTGACCGGAAAAGCGATGCAACAGCGCATCGAAGCCATCGGTCGGTCATTTGACGGAATCGACGCACTGCTCGTCACCCATGAGCACTCCGACCATATTAAAGGTGTCGGGATATTAGCACGTAAGTATAATTTACCGATTTATGCGAATGCGAAGACATGGGCGGCGATGGAATCACTGATTGGAAAGATTGATCCTGCCTTGAAGTTTCAAATCGAAGTCGGAGATGTGAAACAGTTCGGGGATATCGAAATCGAGACGTTCAACGTGAGCCATGATGCGGCAGACCCGATGTTTTATCAGTTTGCCCATGACGGGAAACGATTAGCCCATATCACCGACACGGGTTATGTCTCGGACCGGATGAAAGGGATCATCCGTGGAGCGGACGACTTCATCTTTGAGTCGAACCATGACGTCTCGATGTTGCAGATGGGGCGTTATCCATGGAGTGTCAAACGACGGATCCTCGGCGACTATGGCCACGTCTCGAACGAGGATGCAGCCATCGCGATGAGTGAGGTCATCGGTGACCGCACGAAACGGATCTATTTGGCCCATTTAAGTAAAGACAACAATATGAAAGAGCTCGCACAGATGAGCGTCTCGCAAACACTCGGCATGCGAGACGTCGATTTAGGTCGAATCAAATTGTGCGATACGGACCCGACAATTCCCACTTCACTCGTTTCTTTATAAGGAAACTTGGGAAAAGACAGGTATCACACTGTCTTGAAGGGGGGACGCGTCGTGAACGAAGAGAGACACCATGAGTATGAACCTCAAGACGTCGAACCTGAAGTACACGAAGCAACAGAAGAGAAATCGACGTATCCGTCTCGGAGCGAATGGCGACCGAAGCAAGAGGAGCACGTACGCCATAAGCCGAGACCAAATATAAAACCGTTGTTACTCGGAGGGGTTGGCGGATTCTTAGGAGCGGCTTTGTTTTTTGTCATCGTGATGCTCTGGGATTCGCCGACCTCTCGTTTTGTGACGAATGAACTGACGCGGACCGAACAGGCCGTCACCGTCACCGAATCGGACGTCACGACCGCTGTCCTTGGGGCGAAGCCGTCCGTCGTCAGCATCACCAATATCCAGCGTGCGTTCACCTCTGACTCGCAATGGGAGGCGGGTGCCGGATCCGGTGTCATCTATAAAGTAGAAGGAAACACGGCCTATATCGTCACGAACTTCCATGTCATCGAAGAAGCGGACGAGGTCAACATCGCCTTTTCCGATGGTCAAATCGCATCGGCAACCATTTTAGGCGAAGACCCGCTCAACGACTTGGCTGTCGCTGAGGTCGAGTTACCAAAAAACATCGATGTGGAGCCGATTGTCCTCGGGGACTCCACCGTTCTCCAAGCTGGCGAGACCGTCATGGCCATCGGAAATCCGCTTGGTGTCTTCTCAAACTCGGTCACCCGTGGTATCGTCAGTGGTGTCGAGCGGACGGTGCCGGTCGATACGAACAGCGACGGCTTAATGGATTATAACGCGGAAGTCATTCAGACGGATGCGGCCATCAACCCGGGGAATTCGGGTGGTGCCCTCATCAACATTCGTGGAGAGCTCGTCGGAATCAATTCGATGAAAATCGCCGAGGCGAGCGTAGAAGGGGTTGGATTCTCCATTCCCGTCAACGTGGCGCTACCGGTCATTGACATGTTAGAACGCGACGGCAAAGTGACGCGGGCACAGCTCGGTGTCACGATTCAGGAAGTCATCGCTGTACCCGGAAACGTCCGAGAAGAGTATGGAATCTCCTTCGACCAGGAAGACGGTGTCTTCGTCGAAGAAGTGACACCGGGTAGTCCGGCTGAAGAAGCGGGACTACGTGTTGGAGATGTCATCACGAAAATCGGAGACCGGGAGATCAAACGATACGTCGATTTACGCGATGCGTTGTATCGGGACGCGACGGTCGGTGATACAATCTCCATTGAGTATTTACGTCGCGGGGAAGCAAGCGAAACCGAGGCGACATTAACTGAAGCAACATAAAGAAGCGGCGACGCTTCTTTTTTAAGGAGGAAAAACTGTGGAAAAAAAAGTATGCAAGGAACATGTTGAAATCGCTTTAGACATCATTGTGGATGAAACAGGGGAATACCCGTTGCTAGAGGAATTATCCACAAGTGAACACGTGACATGTGAGTTCTGTGAAGCCGATGCAACATATATTGTGTCAAGCAAAAACTAATTATCAACATGTGGATTTGTGGATAACTCTGTGGATAACCCTATGGATAACTCCAAAAAAACTGTGGAAAAAGGAAGAATTGGATGAATATTTCAATTATCACGGTCGGCAAACTGAAAGAAAAATATTTAAAACAAGGAATTGCCGAGTATACAAAGCGGCTTTCCGCCTACGCAAAAGTGCAGGAAATCGAGGTTTCAGACGAAAAAGCACCCGAGCATTTGAGTGAGGCAGATATGTTACTAGTAAAACAAAAGGAAGGCGAGCGGATTTTGGCGAAGATATCCCCAGATACGCACGTCATCGCCTTAGCGATTCAAGGAAAGCAGCGGACGAGTGAAGAGTTCGCTCGTGAACTCGATCAACTCGCGACGTATGGAAAGAGTAAAATCGCCTTCGTCATCGGAGGATCGCTTGGTCTGTCGGATGATGTGATGAAACGAGCGGATGATACGATTTCGTTCTCGAAGATGACATTCCCCCATCAACTCATGAAGCTCGTATTGTGTGAGCAGATTTATCGGGCGTATCGGATTAATCGGAATGAACCGTACCATAAATAAATGAGGTTTATGAAAATTATCATAAAAAAGCCCTATTAAAGTCGGATGTGAAAATCCAGCTTTGACGGGGGTGTTCGATCCATACACAATTAAAAACTTCGTCAAGTATGCGAAGAAAGAGGCTTTGAACTCGTTGAGGAGTTAGTGGGCCGAGGGATTAGTGGGAAGGACGTCGTGAACCGTCCTGGGATTCATTAATGCTTGGCTGTAGAAGGAACAAGACTCGACACCGAGACGATGAAGAATGAGCTATCCCAGATTATACGGCAACTTCGTGAGCATGACCGCCTGAAAGTGGACACTAATATCGTAGAAGGCTTGCTCAGAAACTTCATGAGGCTGTATGACGAAGTCCTAACCGTGGAGCAACAGAAGCGCTTAGTGCGTATCTTATTCGAAGAAATCACGATTGACGCAAGTCGCCAAATTGAGACCATTCGAATCAATTTGAACGAAGAAGTCATACGCTTTTTTTCAGGCAAAGGCGAAGATGATCCTGACGGGTCATTTTCGCCTTTTTCATTGTTGTTGAGCATTGCATAATAACGCAATGGGGTGCCTTATCTGATAAGGTGAAATCAATCCTGAACATCAAAATATGTATTTAAAACGGATTTTATTCATCATGCGATTAAATGATTAAATGCATTTCTATTTAATTAAAGCCGCCTATATCTCCTGTTACGTGACTTATGTTTTAGGCCCCTGAATATTTCCCTTAAATATAGAAGGAAAGTATAGCTTAAAAAGCTAATTCATTAATTGTATAAAATTGAGACTTTTTCATAAGGTTCGGTTTATATAGCACAAATTATAAAACTCATATCGATTCGACTACATCACAAGTAGGTTGTCTATTAGCAGTTTTATTGAAACAAAATTATTAATAAATGTCGACATGGGGGAGCATAATGTTAGAAAAATATTCTATGCAATACTATGGTCCGCAAGATGGGGTTACTAAAGATCAGCTGATGTTACTGATAAAAGATATTAATTTGGATGGTAGCTTTGGCAAAAGGTTAGTAAAAATTATAGAAAACAATAATCGAAGTATTGAATACTATAAAAATTTACTAAAGTTACGAGTGATTTTGGAATACAAAGAGCTAATATCTTTGATTGAAAATGAGTCTATTCTTGAAGCATTAGAAAAATTGTATGCAGACCTAGACACTAAGAAAATTGACGCTAAGAGCGTTGATTTGAACATCAAGTCCTATTTGACTACACATATTGAAGAAGTTTTTCAAGATGGTAATCATTTAATAATAGAAGAAACAATTAAATTCTGTTTGCGATTTAGTGGAGGGATAACAAATTGGAATCAGATTTTAATGAATAGTGAAAGGAATTATCTTATTCGTCATTTTGAAGACTTATTCAGAGTACTTAGAAAGAAAGATGAACATATTAGAACTTTGATTAATTTAGCTTTGTTGCCCATCTCTAAGATAAATTTTGATCATCAAATGGATATTGCCCTTAGTATAAGAAGAAAATTCGAATCGGAATTTAGTTTGTATCAGCAAGCATTGTTTGACTATTTCAACTCAAGAGAATTTAACGAACTGAACAGTGTTAATCAGGTGAATCAAATAAAAAGTGTATTAAGTAAACGATTTCTTGGGATTAATGGTGAGATATATTTAAAGGACGGTTTGTCAAATTAAGCGCAACACTTCCTCGGTGAAGGCCTCGTGTGCGGTTTTCCAGTTCAGGCATTTTCTCGGTCGCCCGTTGGCGTTCTCGTTGCTCCCCCGTTGCCACGATGAGTATGGGTCGGCGAAATACATCGGCACGCCGAGCGACGCCTGGATGCGCTCGTGACCACTGAACTCCTTGCCCCGGTCCGTCGTCGCCGTCTCGAACGTGCCATCCGGGAAGGCGCCGTGCACCGCATGGATCGCCCCCTCCATCGAGGCCGCGGTGCGGTCCGCGATCGGCAGGGCGAGATAGAACCGGCTCTTCCGCTCGATGAACGTCGCGACGCACGCCTTCGACTTCCCTCGTCCGGAGACGACGGTGTCGAGCTTCCAGTGCCCGAACGTCCGGCGCCCCTTGACCTCTGGCGGTCGTTGCGAGATGGGGAGTCCGACGTTGATGCGTCCGCGCGTCTCGGTCGGTTTTTGACGTTTCCCTTTCTGGCGGAGCACGGTCAGGGGCACGTCGATTCGTCCCGCATAGATCCAACGGTAGATGGTGGAGAAGGCGAGCTTTCCGTTGAAGAGCCGTCCCACGATCTGTTCCGGGGACCAGGTCGCACGCAGCTTCTCGACGATCGTCCGGCGCATCGTGTCGTCGAGTTTCGTCTTGGCGCCACAGTTGGTCTTCGCCTTCTCGTAGCGTTTCTGGGCACGTTCAGCCACATAGTCGGGGTTCCGTCTGATCTCTCGCGAGACGGTCGAGGGCTGTCGCCCGAGCCGTCTCGCGATGGACCGGATGGACATCCCAAGCTCCAGATACGTCTCTATTTTCACGCGTTCCGTTGTGGTAAGATGGGTGTAGCTCATGCGATTTCCTCCGTCTGAATGTGTGTTGTGGTGACTTCATTCTACACGAGGAAAGCGTCATGGGCTTTTTTTGTGTTCACTTTTGGGTGTTGCACTTAATTTTATAATTCATCATATATAAAACGTGGAGCTGCCAGAAATTTTTGTATATTTTTCCCATCCCTATTGAGTTACTAAAGTACTAGAGATAAAATAAAGATAAAGTATAAAAAAAGTAAGAGTATTGAGGTGGCTTCCGTGGAAGTTAAACTATTTCAGAAAACACAGAGAGATTTAGCGGGATCGATTAATTTTGTAATAGATAAATATTGGAATGACGAGATAGACGAAACGAAAATGATTGAATTGATTCAAAAGCTGTATATTACTAATGCGAGCAAATTTGTTAAAAACGGTAAGTATACAACCATTATTCGTCAACAATGTGGAAAGAGAAGGCTTGAAGTCGTTGATCAAGTTCTTAATCAAACTAACGTCATTTAAGAAGGTAAGGTGAAGGAATATATATGGAATATTCCGCAGGATTTACGAAGGAAAAATGGTCTGAAAATGAGATTGAAGTTGTTTTAAAGCTCATGTCACAAGGAAAAGTGAAAAAAGAAATATTAGATGAAGTAATGGAGCAAAATTCATTTCAGTTAAGGAGCCCAGTAAGTATTAAAAATCGCTTTAATATGGTCTACAATCGAGCAGCTGTCCTTGACGATGAAATGAAGAAACACTTTTTAAACGCAAGCGACTATGATCGGAAGGCATTGACACTATACTCATTTTTAAAAGTATATCGAATACCATTAGAGTTTTACTTAGAAGTTATTGTATTTAAGTATGAACAGCAGGAGTCTCTATATAGTAATGACTTTCACTATTTCTTTGAAGGGAAAGCTGATGTAAGTGAAAAAGTCAGTCGTTGGAGACCCGAAACGATCAAGCGACTTGTTAGTTCATTGGTATTGTTTTTCAGGGATTCAAAGATGATTGATAAGATTGAACCAACAAAGTACCAAGTTAAACCGATATATATGAGTCAGTCATTAAAAACATATGCTGAGCAGAATGCTCCTCTATTATATTCTTTTACAATTCTAGAAAAGGTGAATGAAGAATGAAATCGACGTATGAACGATTAGAACAAATGGAAAAGCGAATTCTACAAGATAGCTTTACAAAACCAAGAGGGATTGGAAGTGACATTCCTCATTTTGTCTTAGACTATCCTCCTGAAGATGAATTACAAGTTCGTGTGTACATAAAGAACATGTTGAAACGAACCAAAATGGATATCAAAGAAGTAAATTTATTTGAATTTCTCCTTTCATTTTTTGATGAAGATGAGTTGGAAGAACTATTTGAAATGGAAGAAGAGGAAGGATTACAAGGTTTGATTGATGTATTCGAACCGATATTAAATGAAAGCAATACAATGATTCAACAATTTAAAGACATAACAGAAAATGGGGATCTTATTTTTATTACTGGGGTTGGTTCTGCGCATCCATTTTTGCGGTCGAGTCAATTACTTAAAGCCGTCTCTAGTAAAGGTTATAAAAAACCAATCGTATTATTCTATCCAGGTGAATTTACAGGATTGCGATTAAAATTATTTGGCATTCTTGACTATGAAGATGACTATCAATTATCACGTATTTCTTAGGGGGTAGGGACATGAAAATTAAAGATTTATTTTTAAAAGATATATTCCGTCCAATTAATAACGTTGTTCAAGCTGAACAAATGGATGAAAAAACAATTGAAAATGAATTGGATGAGTATGTATTAACAGAAGAAAGCGAACATTACTTAGAACGTTTTTACCGTAATTATCTTGCCGTTTATAATCAGCCATCAACTAAAGTTGGGGTTTGGATATCAGGTTTCTTTGGATCCGGTAAGTCTCACTTTTTAAAAATCTTGTCTTATTTGTTACATAACCAAACGATTTCAGGTAGAACACCTGCAGATTACTTCAAAGATAAAACAAAGAATCCAGAGTTGCTTAACATGATGGAAGAAGTATCTGCAAAAAGAACAGATGCCTTGTTATTTAATATTGATTCAAGATCAACATCCTCTTCTAAAGATGCAGAGAAAGAACGTATAATTGAAGTTTTCTTACGAGTGTTTAATAATCATTTAGGTTATTCAGATACATTGTGGGTTGCTGAAATGGAACGTCAATTAGATGATGACGGAAATTATGAATCATTTAAGCAAGCCATTTACGACCAACACGGCAAGCCATGGGAAGAATTTCGATTAAAAATATTATTACGTAAGAGAAAGGTTATACAAGCACTTGAATCCGTCGGCTATGATCAAGATACAGCAGAAACGTTCTTTGACATGAGTAGAGAATGGTTCTCTATTGACGCACAGCGAGTAGCTGAATTAGTAGCAGATTATTGTAAAAAACAAGGCCCGGATTATCGAATTGTATTTCTTGCAGATGAAGTAGGTCAGTATATCGGTAATAATACGAGTTTAATGCTTAACTTGCAAACGATAACGGAAAAACTTGGAGACTTATGTCAAGGTCAAGCATGGGTAGTTGTAACATCACAAGAAAAACTAGAAGCAACTGTTTCAGATCTTGATAGTACGAAAGACTTTTCAAAAATCCAAGGACGATTTGAAACAAAAATCAATTTATCTAGTGCGAATACAGATGAAGTTATCAAAAAACGTCTTTTAGAAAAAGAAGACGTTGGTGCAGATACATTAAAAACGATTCATGATCAAGAAGGAAAATTAATCCATAACCGTTTAGCATTTGATAAGCAGAATACACAATTACGTTCAGGGTATCGTTCAATTGAAGAATTTGTATCATTTTATCCTTTTGTTCCTTATCAAGTAGAGTTATTACAAAAGATCTTCACGAAAATTCGTAATTTAGGAGAAGGTGGACAGCACACTTCACGTGGTGAACGTTCATTACTTAAAGCATTTCAGGAAGCAGCACAATTAAATGCTGAGGAACCTATCGATAATATGGTAACCATGGCGGAATTTTATCCTTCGATACGTGATTATTTAGAATCGTCAATCACCAGTACAATAACAAGAGCTCAGGATCGAGCGAGAAATAATGAAGGTTTAGAAGAATATGACGTGAAGGTTTTGCAAGTGCTTTATCTAATCAAAGGGATTGATGATATAAAATCCACACCTAGTAATATCGCAACCCTTATGGTTGAAACCGTGTATGATGAACGCCAACCTTTAGAGTATCGCATAAAAGAATCCTTGAACCGACTTCAAATGGCAATGTTCATTGAACAACATGCAGATGGGTCATACTCATTCTTATCAGATGAAGAGCAAGAAATTAATCGTGAAATACGGGTAGAAGAATATAATACTGCTGCTGTTAAAGAACGGTTAGGTAACCTCTTTTTTAATGTGATGTATCGCCATACCAAGTATGAATATAAGTATAAAGAACAAACTAAACACTTTGATTACAATAAACGATTTGATAATTACGTGAAAGGTCAGATGAATCATGAATTAACGATGCAAGTGTTCTCTGAAGGCATGACTGATTCAGAAGCAGCGTTACAAGCTAACTCTGGCCATTTAATTATTCTTTTAGACAAAGACCTTGTCGCTGAAGCAGAAAGTGCTTTAGCCTATATTCAACAAGTGGATAGCTATGTACGTCGTAAACAGTCAAGCACGACTAGCCAGCAGCAGAAGAGAATCTTTGACGCGAAAATTGCTGAAGTTGATGAATATGCAGATAAGGCAGAAGAATTATTAAATAAAGCGTGTGAGAAGGCAGAATTTTATATCCAAGGTCAACGTCGTGATTTTAATGGGGCTTTTGAAAGTAAAGTTAACCAAGCTATGGATATGCTGATTCGCAACACATTTACAAAATTTCACTATATTGAGGAGCCAATTTCATTTAAAAATAGTAAAAATGAGTGGATGCAAGTTGCAGAGAATCTAGGTCAACAAAGCTTATTTAGTGACTTAAACAAAAATGCTATAGATGAAGTCAAGCACTTTGTAGAGGAACTTGAACGATCCCATGACCAGCGAACATTGAAACAGGTCATTCAAAAATATAAGGCTGTTCCATATGGATGGGAGGAACAGGATACCATTGGTATTCTAATGGGATTAATGAACGCGGGAAAAGTTCGTTTTACTTATGCGGGAGAACTCTTCAACCCTAATTCCCATCAATTCTATGATCGACTAGAAAAGGTTTCAGAACGTGATCGTATTGTTGTTTTACCAATAGTTGAAATGGATTATCAAGTTAAACAAGAGCTTATTGCATTAGTTCGTGATTTCTTTTCGAATACACAAACATATGACACGTATGATGCTTATGAAGAAGTTATACGCGAAAAGATTGACGAAGAATTTGTTCAACCAATTGAAAAGATTCGAGGGAGAAGACGTCAACAAGATCCAACAAGTGAGTATCCATACCCAGGTGAAAGTGATATACGAACAATTGTAAATGGTACTCAAAAATTACTAGCTATCCGTGATCCCGAACAATTCTGTCGTATGTTTATTCAATATGAAGATGATATAGAAAATTGGTATGACATTTTAGAAATACTTCAAGGATTCTATGAAGGAAATCCTATTGTTAAATTTGACGAAGCGGTTCAAGCTCTAAAAGACCATAAGCAAGACTTAGAAATCATCCATAATGAAGAATTAGAAGAAACAGCTCAACGAATGAAACACATTTTACTACAGGAAGAACCTACAAAGGAAATTAGTCAATTACCTAAGTTGACAGATGTTCTGAAGAATCTGATTCAGGAAGAAACTAATAAACAAAAACAGGCGGTAATGGTCCAATCAGAAAAATCATTGAAGCAACTTGAAAACTTAATAGATCAATATCGTCAATCTGAAAGCATTTTAGAATATATTCAATCAAGAAAAAATCAAGCCAATTTACTATATGAAAAAATTAAGAAGAGTGAACGTATATCTAGCACACGAATCAATCAACAACAGCTTAGTGAGCTTGTTGAAGCAACAAAAGCAAAAGCACGCCAGATGTTCAATGATTTAATAGATGACCCAGATACAGTTAAGAGAAAACCGAAGAAAATAACAGAGCAAGAATTGTATACCTCTTTCTTTAGTCAGTTAGATACAATTGAGTCCGAAGAAGACTTAGAGCGTGCTATTGAATCCTTGAAGAACAGTCTATTAAAAGAATTACAAACACACTATTTCGTGAAATCATAAATCTTGGGGCGGATAATTATCTGCCCCTCTACATATAGGAGTGAAACAATGAATAAGGCAGAATTAAAGAAATTTGCTGTAGGAGCAAGACGAAATTTAATGGCGAAAGTTTCATTAAAAGCCGAGCAATATGGAATTACCAAAGCTAATCAGGATTTAAATGTTGAAGAAAAATATGGACAATTAATTATAAAGGGTAATCCTTATCCAATTGAAAGAAAACACGCTTTTATTACGTTAAAACAACGATTACAAACTGTTGGTTATGATCAGCTTATTGAAGAAGTGGCATATACATGGTTTAACCGAATCATTGCGATTCGTTATATGGAAGTGAACAATTACTTACCAGATCGCGTAAATGTATTATCGAGTAGTACAGGTAAAAACGAGCCAGATATTTTACTTCAATATGAAACGATGAACCTTGATGTGGATTATCAACAAATAAATGAATGGATACAAAAAGGTGAAAATGAACAAGCTTATCGTACATTATTTGTTGCTCAATGCAATAGTCTGAATAAACTATTACCTTTCTTATTTGAAAAAATTGATGATTTTACAGAACTATTATTACCTGACTATTTATTAGATCAGGAATCTATTATACGTAGTATTGTAAATGATTTATCTGATGAAAACTTTTTCCAAATTAATGAAGATGGCTCTCGCTCAGATAATGTTGAAGTATTGGGTTGGCTTTATCAATACTACATGTCTGAAAAGAAGGAGCAGGTTGGTGGAATAAGAAACAATGCTGTTAAGAAAGAAGATCTTCCTGTTGTCACACAGTTATTTACACCAAAATGGATTGTCCAATATATGGTACAAAACTCTTTAGGAAAACTATATGACGAAAAATATGAAGACAACCAATTGTCTCAAAAGTGGGAGTATTATTTAAAACATGAAGAAAATCACCATTTGTACCCTGAGTTCGAATCATTAGAGGATTTAAAAATCATCGATCCGGCATGTGGATCTGGTCATATCCTTATATACGCTTTTGAAATGTTATATGACATGTATGAAGAAGCGGGATATCCATCAAGAGAAATTCCACAGTTAATCTTAGAAAAAAACTTGTATGGATTAGATATTGATAAACGAGCTCAACAAATTGCGAACTTTGCATTGCTGATGAAGGCTGCCGAAAAACAACCGCGTTTTATCTCAAGATTAAGTCGTAAAGGTCAAAGTCCTAAGTTGAATGTTTATGAAATTGTGGATGCTGATCAATCGATATCAGAAGAAGCTATTGATTACTTTGCAAAAAATGAAACAGAAAAATCACTACTTAATGAACTATTAAGTCAATTTGAAAATGGAAAACAATTTGGGTCATTAATAAATCCAATTGAAACACCTTATGAGGAATGGATTAATCGGATTTACGATTTAGAAAAACAACAAAAGGATTTACTTGAGGAATCTTATATTTATGAATTAAAAGATAAATTAATGCCTATTTTTGAGCAGGCTTTGTTACTATATCAAAAATATGACGTAGTAGTAACAAATCCTCCATACCATAATAAGTACAATTCAATATTAAAAAAGTTTATGAATACAGAATATAATAATTATAAATCGGATTTATATTCTGCCTTTATTTACAAAACAACTCAGATAATTAAAGAAAATGGCTATTCTGCCTTAATGACACCTTATACGTGGATGTTTATTTCATCACATTACGATTTACGCAAGACTCTATTAACAGATGGAAATATTTCTAGTTTAGTTCAATTAGAATACTCAGCATTTGAAGAGGCAACAGTCCCAATTTGCACATTTGTTCTTCATAAACAAAAACATTTTCTATCAGGCGAGTATATTCGTTTAACGGATTTAAAGGGAGATCAAGGTCAATATGTAAAAGAAGCTGTTTTAGTACCAAATAAAGAATATAGGTATACAGCATATAGTGAGAAATTCCAACTAATACCAGGTAGTCCTATTGCATATTGGGTAACACAAACTCATTATCGAATATTTAAAGATGCACTGTTACTTGATGATGTAGCAGATATACGAAAGGGGTTAGCCACAGGTAATACAGATAAGTTTATAAAATATTGGTTTGAAGTACCTTATATTAACATAGAATTTAAAAAAACTTCAGACTTTAACAAGACATGGTATCCTTGTCATAAAGGTGGAGGCTATAGAAAATGGTATGGAAACTTTGAAAAAGTGATAAATTGGGAGCATGACGGTGAGGAGATTAAGAATTACCGAGATGATAAAGGAAAGCTAAAGTCAAGACCGCAAAACTTAGGGTATATGTTTAAAAAGGGTATTGTTTTTTCAAAAATCACATCAGCTGGTTCCAGTTGTCGTATTATGACAGGTAATGAGATGTTTGATGACGCTGTTCAAGGAATTTTTATGGAAAATGAGGAATTTCCAGTAGAATACTTATTAGCACTTTTAAATTCACCAGTAATAGCTGAATATTTAAAAATCATTAATCCAACATTAAATAAACAAATTAATGATTTGGAAAGAATACCAGTTTTAAAAACTGATAAACTTAATGATATTGTAGAAATTACAAAAGAAGTAATTAGTTTATCGAAAGATGATTGGGATGCAAACGAAACTTCTTGGAATTTTAAGAGACATCCTTTAGTTCAAAAAAAATCTCCATTAGTCAGTTATGCTATAGAAGAATTGAATGAAATATATAAAGAAAGAGAACAACTTATTAATAATTTGGAAAGTAAAATTAATCATGAATTACTTAACTTATATGAAATGAATCTAGAACAAGATTATAAAGCTACTGATATCGAGTTTCCAGATTTAGATTTGGAGAAGGAAGATAATGAAAATGAAATAATTAAATCACTTTTATCTTATTTCATTGGCTGTGTTATGGGACGGTATTCCCTAGATATAGAGGGTCTCACGTATGCAGGTGGGAAGTTTGATGATTCTAAGTATAAGATTTTTAAACCAAATCAAGATGGATTAATTCAATTAACCGATGATCATTATTTTGATAGTGATATTATTGTTCGTCTACGCGAATTTTTATCAGTAGTGTTTAGTCCAGAGACTGTAAATGAAAATATGCAATGGCTAGCAGAATCTCTAAATATGAAGAAAAATGAGTCTCCTGATGAAAGGTTAAGACGATACTTCTTAGATGAATTCTTCAACGATCATTGTAAAACTTATCAAAAGCGACCAGTTTATTGGTTAGTGGACTCTGGAAAACAAAAAGGGTTACGGACACTTATTTATATGCATCGTTATCAACCAGATACGATGGCAACGATTCGTTTTGAACATTTACAAGAGATTCAATCTAAATATCAAAATGAAATAGATATGATTGATACACGTTTAGCAAATCCAAGCTTATCGGCAAGTGATAAGAGGAGCCTTGAAAAATCTAAATCAGCATATAAGAAAAAAGTTGAGGAGCTTCAAGAGTTTGACAAGAAATTAGCGACGTACGCAAATGAACAAATTGACATTGATCTAGATGACGGTGTAATAGAGAACTATGCCCAATTTGGAGAAGTGCTTGCAAAGATTAAATAGCTGAAAGAGGGGAGTTTCTCCTCTTTCTTTTACATATTGAGGTGAAATCCGTGGATGTGATTGAAAAGTTACAAGAGAAAATACAACAAGAAAAGGATACGAAAAAACGAGCAATTGTTTTTTGGTACGATCCTCAGGCGCAAGTAAGTGTGGATGAACTAAAAGAACAGTTGGATGAGATTGAGGTAAGAAAATTAACCAATCATAATTTATTTCAGTTAAAAGTTGAGATTGAAATTCAACGAACAACAGAGTCGTTTTTAATATATTCCGATAAAGTGAAACCAGCCGACAAAGAAAACATGTTATTGGATTTGTTGTTGTACAGTATAGAGTTCAAAGCAGACGAAACTGCTATGTTAACTGAAACATTGCAGGTATCGGATAATGTGCTACGTCCTAAAATTGAACAGTATCCATTGTTCTTCGATAGTAAAGAACGTAAAAGAAGATTAAGTAAAATCCTGCCTAAACAAGCTGATGACTATCATTTTGAACTTAGTATGATGGCTGCTTTAGTAAAAGCACCGGTACCTGATTTACGTGTAATTGTCCGTCTGCTTCTTTTGGAAGGACTACGTGTGGAAGAAAGTGAACTATTGAAGCAAATAAAACGTAACTTTTCTATAGAACGTACACTTGAGATCATTGGTCGCTACTTTGGCGTATCATTAGAAACAGATAATGAACCATTAATGGAGCTATTAAATGTTCTCATCTATCAACATTTCCGGCAGAATGCAGGCTTTACTGCCGACGATTGGGAGGTTAAATGGGCATCATCATCACCTAACGTCTGTGCATTATTCATTGAAGAGTGGTTACAACATAGTGATAGGGATGTACTAGAAGAATATATCAAAGAATGGGAAAGAGTATATCACGTAAGAGATGTGTTATCTAAACAGGATATAGAAAACTACCAAAGAATAGATACTTTCCCAGTCATTGATGTGCTTATCATTGAGAAATGCATCGATGAATTAATTCATCAAACAATTCATATAGAAGAACGTTTATCCTTAATTGAACAACGTTTACACAAATATTGGGGTTCGAAAGATAAAATAAAAGCCCTTTATAACACGTTATTTGAAGCAATCCGAATCGAAAAGCTAAAACCTGTTATTAATCGTATCCATCTACAAGAAGATTTTTATGAAAGTTATGGGAAATCATTATATGAAATCGACCAGGCCTACCGAAAATTTATGTATCATTTTACGCGCCTTGCAGCGAAAGAAATGCTTGAAGAAATCGCTAGCCGATTGACAAATTGGTATGAAAATGAATACCTACGTCGACTTTCAGAGGAAATGAATTTTAGACTGGAAGAAGGGTATGTATCCAAACTAATGCCTCAACGAGCATTTTTTTCTAAGATGATTCTCCCTATTTTAGAGAAGGAACAAACAAGGATTTTCGTCATTATTTCAGATGCTTTACGATTTGAAGCAGGTTATGAACTGCATGAAATATTAAAGAAACGAGAAAACGGGAAATCAAGCATTGATCCTATGGCAGCAAGCTATCCAACGTACACGCAATTAGGGATGGCATCATTGTTACCACATCGTGAACTTTTAGCAGATGATAAGAGAGGTATCTTGGCCGACGGACTATCAACAAAAGGGTTAGATAATCGACGTCACATTCTACAATCAGTTGAACCGCAAACTGAGGTTTTAAAATTAAAGGAACTTCTGGATATGAAAGCAAGTGAAGCCGATCAATTGTTGAAAGGCAAGAGACTAGTATATTTATATCATGACCACATCGATGCTCTTGGAGATTCAGCAAAGTCAGAAAGTGAAACTTATGGAGCAGTTCATCAGACGATACAAGATTTACAATATGCGGTTGATCGATTATCACGTCTTCAAGCGAAACGTATTTTTATAACAGCGGATCATGGTTTCTTATTTCAATTTAAACAAATTGAAAACTATGGAAAAATTTCTGCTGTTGAAGGACAAGTTATGGATCATAACCGTCGTTTTGCTATTGGGCACAATCTAACCGTTCCTGAAGGTTCGATTAAATTAAATGAACGTCAAACTCCGTTACAAAATGTTGAGGTTGTCATGGCGAAAAGTCTAAACCGATTCAAAACAGGTGGGGGTCTTCGATTTATCCATGGAGGAGCATTACCACAAGAAGCGGTTGTCCCATTAATAGATTATCGAAGAATTGAAAAAGGGCAACCTGTAGATATTGCGGTAGCAATGATTAATAAGGTGATTACAAATTACCGTATTACGGTTTCTTTTTATCAGGAGCAGAGCATAACAGATATCTATACTTCACGAAAAGTTCTTATGGCATTTTATCAAGGTGATGAACGGATTTCTAATGAAGTTGAACTCGTATTTGACCTAAAAGGTGAAAATCGTGATCGTAATAGACAAGTATCGTTTAATTTAGTTGAAAAGCATTACAAGATTGGTGAAACATGTAAATTAAGAATCGAGACTGTAACCAAAAAAGGTAAAGAACCTTATTTAGAAGAAGAATTCACTATGCGCTTGTATGAAGCATTGTATTAATTTGAAATGAAATTGGGGGTGTCATCTTGCTGAAAAAAGGTGAAATTGTAGGTGCATCATTTTGGCCAGAAGCCGTTCAAATCAAACATATTGAGATCATTGATGAAGATATGTATTTAGTCGAAGCTGTCGGGCGAGAGTCAAATCAATTCTTCGAAAACTATCTTGAGAAACATCAATTACAAGAAGTTGAACGTTTTTCCGATGAAGATGCTTCAGATCAATTGAGAGATAGATTTCAACATTATCTGCAATATCATGTTTTGCGAACAGAGAAAGAATACTCACAGTCACGGGCTCGTGGAAATAAGAACTTGATCCCACTCCCGCATCAAATCGAAGCTGTTTATAGCAAAATGCTACAAGCTCCCCAAGTACGTTATTTATTAGCAGATGATCCTGGTGCAGGTAAAACGATTATGTCTGGTATGCTTATCCGTGAACTGAAAGCACGAAACATGATTCGCAAAACATTAATTTTAGTACCGCCTCTCGTATTGAAGCAGTGGCAAACGGAATTAAAGGAAAAGTTCGATGAAGACTTTTTAATCATTACACGTTCTTATTTGGATGCTTCAGGTGAACTGAATCCTTTTGATATGCATCAGCAAGTCATTGCATCGGTGTACTGGGCATCTAGAGAAGATATTAAAAATATGATTATTAACTCACAATTTGACTTGGTCATAGTTGATGAAGCGCATAAAATGGCTGCCTATACTGTTGGGCAAAAGAAACGTAAAGTGAAGCGTACTAAGATGTTTCAACTTGGTGAAAACTTATTGAGGCACACTGAGCATACTCTTTTATTGACAGCAACCCCTCATAAAGGAGATAAGGAAAATTTTCGTCATTTAATGAGTTTAATTGATCATGATATCTTTTCTCAGTTGAATAGTGGAGACTCTATTTTCGAAAAGAGTAACCCATATGTGATCCGGCGTTTAAAAGAAAAAATGCTTAACTTTGATGGTACACCTTTATTCCCAAAACGGACAACAAAAACCTTAGGATTCGACCTAAGTCCAGCAGAAATCGATTTATATGAAGCTGTCACGGAATATGTAAGACATTACTTTAATCGGGCTAAGCAAAACAATAAACCAAATGTAGCTTTTGCAATGATGATCTTGCAACGACGATTAAGTTCATCTGTTGAAGCAATTTATTTGTCGCTTTTACGTCGAAAAGAACGTCTACAGAAAGTGTTAGAAACAGGGAAAAAAGTCCAAAAGATGATGTTGGATTATGAAGATTACGAAGACAGTTCACTTGAGGAACAGGAATTGCTCGAAGCATACGCTGAAGGAGAATACGAAGAACTTGATTTTGATGAATTGCAAGTCGAGATAGAAATGTTGGATCAACTGATTCGTAAGGCTAATGTCATTAGACAGAACCAAAATGAGCGCAAGTTTCTAGAACTTGAAAAGACATTATTTGGTGGTAATGGATTGTTGGCACAAGACGAGAAAATTTTAATTTTTACTGAATCAAAGGACACACTCAATTACCTAGAGAAGAAATTAAAAGCCTACGTTCCAGGGATAGCCAAAATTGTTGGTGACTTTTCTATGGATAGACGACAAGCAGAAGTAGAGAAGTTTCGGAATGATGTGCAAATCATGATTGCAACAGATGCTGGAGGAGAATCTATTAACCTGCAATTCTGTAATCAAATGGTCAATTATGATATTCCGTGGAATCCAAATCGTTTGGAACAACGTATGGGACGTATTCACCGTATCGGACAAAAAAATGAGGTCTTTGTCTTTAACCTTGTTGCCACCAATACACGTGAAGGTGACGTATTAATTCGACTACTTACAAAGATGGAGCAAATGCGTGAAGACCTTGGACAAGATCTTGTTTATGATTTTATAGGTGAAGTTTTAGAGGATCGCCAAGCCGATTTATCTTCGGTGATGGAGCAAGCGATCTCAGGCCGAGAAGATTTGGATGAGATTATTGCAAAAATGGAAAAAACATTATCCGAAGAACACAAGCGTTTATTAGAACTTGCTAAAAATGAACGTTTAGACGATAACTTTGACTTACCTGGTGCAAAACGTTCTTTTGATGAAGTATCAATAAACAGTATTCCTAATCGGTTTTACGGACATTTTGTGATTGATGGATTAAAAAACACAAGAACTAGATTAAATATTTCTGCGGATCAGACAACTGCCCGTATTGATCGTTTTCCAAAGCGGATTCGTGATTTTGCACGTGACCATAAATTGATGTTTAATTTTGATGATTCCATACGCTTTGCTTTATCCTCATCGAAAGTCTCAAATTCAATAACCATGATTGAAAATGATAATCCTTTGTTTAACTTAGTGATGAAACTGACAGCGAAAGAAATGCAGCAAGCTGTACTTCCTTTTTATGAAGTGAAGGCATCGATCCCAGAATCTATGATAATGGAATTAAATCAAGTAACAATTGTGGACGGTAATGGCCGAGAACTTGAGCAAAAGCTAATGCTGACGGGTAAACGTAGTAATGGTGAGTTTATAGAAATATCACCATATTTACTTTTTAATCAAGCATTGAATGTAATAAATACGTATGACTCTGAAGAGCAGGAAATCAAACGATATGTAATTAAACATGCTAGGAAACTATTAAGGTCTATTCAACGTAAACGTGAAGATTATGCAAATAAAAAGAGAGTCTTCTTGAGGAAATCCTTCGAAGATCAAATGGAAACCTTACAAGATCGCTTGAAGAAATATCAGGAAGAAAATGTTGAAGATAAAAACAGTGCTTTAATTAATCAAACTTATGCACAAATAGATGAAATGGAAGATCGGAGCAAAGAACGTTTAACTGAAATTGATCGAGAGCGATCGATTCAATTAAAGCCAGTAAAAAGGATAGCTCAATTTAGAATTGAACCAAACGGCACTGCTAACGGCCGTGTAATACCAGAAGATTATTTGGCAATGATTGAAGATTATGAGTTAAGGCAAGGAAGAATCAATGTAAGGGTACAACAAGCATTTGGGTTAGTAGATTTCATCAGCGAGGAAGCGGGTGGTGAAAGTCGACTTATTGTGGTTACGGACGATATACATCGATTTAAGGAGCAGTTGATAGAGGAAGACTATAATGCAATTAAGAGTCGCGTATTTGTGTATGAAGTAAGAGAAAAACAGATAGTAGAACATCAATTACTCTTTTGAAATTGAGTTCCATAATATAGGTGACCATATTTTCAAGATAGAAGCAAACAATGGTCAATTTATAAATGAAGTTTCAAATTCAATAAGTGTAGTAAGTAAGTAGGTAGCTATAATTTACCTACTTTTTTATTTTACCCTATCCAACGTTACGGTGAACCGTATCATAAATAAATGAGGTTTATTAAAATTATCATAAAAAAAGCCCTATTAAAGTCGGGTGTGAAAATCCAGCTTTGACGGGGGTGTTCGATCCATACACAATTAAAAACTTCGTCAAGTATGCGAAGAAAGAGGCTTTGAACTCGTTGAGGAGTTAGTGGGCCGAGGGATTAGTGGGAAGGACATCGTGAACCGTCCTGGGATTCATTATTGCTTGGCTGTAGAAACAACAAGACTCGACACCGTGACGAGTTTGGCCATCAACTTGTTCTTAATTGTTTCGGCGTTCTTGTTTGGCGTCTCGAGCCAAGGATTTGTATACGGTGGGTTCTAAGATGGATGGAATGGATGTATTTTGCAATACAAATGTGCACAATAATGCAACGAAAAGTACAGAACTTTGCCAGCTGGGTTTTAGTGTTTCGACAACGCATGCGTGACGCGATAACTGTCACCTGTGAAGTTTAATATGTGAGCGTGATGGATGACGCGATCGACGAGTGCCGCCGTTAGGCGCGCGTCGCCAAAGATGCGATTCCACTGACTGAACTCAAGGTTGGATGTGATGATCAGGCTCTTTCTCTCGTACCAGTCGGTGATGAGATGGAACAGGAGTTCCGCAGATTCTTTTGTGAGAGGGATGTATCCCATCTCGTCCAAAATAATAAGGTCTGCCGATTCGAGACGTGAATGGAAGCTGCTCAGCTTTCCATCCCTCCAGGCCTTGTTGAGTTGCTCTACGAGCTCGGAGACCCGGAAGAACCTCACCTCATAACCTTTGTGACAAGCTTCTCTCCCGAGTCCGATGGCCAAGTGGGTCTTTCCCGTCCCCGGGGACCCTGTCAGAACGACGTTCTGTGAATGTTCGACGAAATTCAATGAGGTCAGTTCGTCCTTATCCAAATGCTTCGGGAAGTAGATGTGATTGCCCCAGCGATAGTCGTCGAGTGACTTGTTGTTGATGAATTTAGCCTTTTTGATAAACCGTTGCGCCTTCGCTTCTTCGCGGAGGCGCATTTCCATAGAGAAAAGCTCCATAAGAAATTTTTCAGGAGATTCCGTCGGAATCGATTCATAGATTTCGGCGACGTAGGCAAGGCGGAGCGACTTGCACATTTCTTTTAGGCTCATGCTGTGCCACCTTCTCCCCACGGCCGATTCAAGCTATCGTACTTGCTCCAGTCCACATCGTATGGATGGTCCTCAACCACGGCTGGGGCGTCGTCCTCGCTCAGTAGCTCGTACAGGCTTTCATTGATCTCTAGGATTGGATACAGCGCGAGCTTGGCTCGGATCCAGGCCAGTCGTTCCTGCCGGACAAGTAAGTTCGGCACGCCCAGGTACTCTTTGATTCTACCCGGCAGGTATTCGGAATAACGGGAGTGACCGAAGCTTCTCGGCTTCTTGTGCCAGGTGCTGATGATGTTTTCCCACGGGAGCGCACGTTTTGTCATCATGTAGGGTCGTTTTTCTTCGTAGAGGATTTCTCCATAAAGTGAGAGAATCTTCATCGAATCCCATCTTAGGATGGCGCGTACTTGCCCATGGCGAGACCCTGAAGGGATCAAGACTTTCGTCTTATCGATTGTTATTTCGCCGTACTTGTTCACCTTGAACAGTTCTACTTTGAAGACGGGGAAGTCTTCTTGCGGCAATCGCAATAGATGTCTCTGCTCTTCTTCGAACAGCTCACGGATCAGTACATGCTTTTCGTAATGCACTCGCTCCATGTCGTCCCGTAGGGAAACCGCGAGCTGTCGGTTCATCGAATCGTAATCATGCATGACAGGGGCCGGGACAAGAAAGTTGTATCGAACGTATCCCACCTTGTTCTCGACACTTCCTTTCTCGTTCCCGCTGTAAGGATTACAGCTTTGGACTTGGAACCCATAATGAGCCATGAACTGCAGGAAAGCATCTGTATAGATTGCCTCTTCTTTCGTCGTTCGCGGTTGGATGACAGCGGCGGGGAGATTATCGATTCTGAGCTGTTGCGGCACACCGCCGATTTCTTCAAAAAGCATTTTGAGTCCCGTCAGGAAACACTCTTGGTTTTCTGCGGGGAGGGCGACGGCTGCAGTGCGGTTGCTGAAGGGAAGACTCATGACGAGGCACTTCACATCGACCGCATGACTATCTTTGACGACTTCCATCGTCCCGAAATCCACCTGCGCCTCACCCGGAGGGTGCTGCAGTCGTTCATGCCTTGTGTCGTTTTCCTCTTCGCTCGTCATATGCCAGCTCTTGATGAAATTACAGACCGTCCGGTAAGAGCCCTCGAATCCGTTCGCCACCAGCGTTTCATAAATCTTTTTATTCGTTCGTCTCAACTTTTTCTGAAGCATCTGATCCTCGGTCAACCAATCCTCGACCATCTCGCCCCATTTCGTTCCGTACATCATGCCCCTCTTGGGGCGAATGGTTTCACTCGGTAATTGAGCTGAATCCGCGTATTTTTTTACCGTCCTCCAATTGAGGTCTAGATTTTTAGCGATTCGATTAATCGAATGTGATTTGTGGTTTCTGAGAAATTTGATACAATTGATATCGGACATTGCTAGCATTCCTTCCATCTCCTAACGTTCTTGTGTCGCAACTTAAACGTTAGGGTGAGATTATGATTGCTGGCAAGTCCTTTTTCTTTTCAAAAATAGGAGTGCAGAGTTGTGTACGTTTCCGTTGCACACTTCTGCACTCCTATTTTGCATTACACAGGAATGGAATTAGCATGAAACGTTTAGGAATCAAAATAGGTGTCGTATTACTCATCATCATCGCAATCTTCATTCCCATCAACGAGTTCGTGAAAGAGTCGTGGGAATATAATAATAACCGAGCTGTCCTTGCCTTCAAGGAAGACCCTCATCCGGTCGACATCATCAATCTCGGGACGTCCCATGCAATGTACGGGTATTCATTCAAGTCGCTTGGATTGTCGCATCTGGATTTGGCGTTACCGAGCCAACCGATTGAATATGATTTGAAGATGCTAAAAGAATACGATGAGCATTTGAAACCAGGTGGAGTCGTGATCGTGTCCTTATCTCAAATCACATTCAGCAACTCGAACGTCGGTCGGAAAGAAAACTACTATCGCGTCTTGGAACGGGAAGACTTGGAGTCGGTCAGTTGGTTCAACTACTATACGCACGAACGCTTCCCTGCACTAAACAGTGGGAGTGCCTACGCTGCCATTTCCCGGGAAATCCGAGATTTTCGCTTTGATGCGCATAAGCCATGGGAGAATGGGGGGCTGAATTATTCCGAGCGTAAGTATGAGGAAGTCGCCGCTCAATACGAGAATGCCGTGAACAATCACGAGATTGAAGAGAATATGGCATATTTACAAGACATCATCGACTATTGCAAGAAGCAAGGCTATCGCGTCGTCTTAGCGATAGAGCCGGTCCATGCGTCATATCATACGTATTTCGACGAAACGGTCATGGAACGCCTCGTCTTTCAGTATTTAGAAAAATTGGATGTCGATGTCCCATTCCTCAACTACATGGGGGATGAACGGTTCATTCACAAACAATCCTTCTTCCATAACCCGGACCATTTGAATGGGGACGGGCGGAAGTTATTGTCTACGCTTGTCTATGAAGATTTGAAGCGGTTGGGGTATATTCAGGATGAAGATGATAATATGGAACGGGAGTGATTCCAATCGAAACAATCTATTTAGCGGGCGGATGTCTATGGGGCGTTCAAGAATTTGTGAGGACATTACCTGGCGTCCTTTCAACTGAAGCGGGACGTGCGAACGGGGCGACGGACACGTTGGACGGGGAATATGACGGATACGCGGAGTGCGTCAAAACGACGTTCGATCCGGACGTGGTGACGGTCAATGATTTGATGGGCTATTTATTTGAAATCATCGACCCATACAGCATCAATCAACAAGGGATCGATGTCGGAGAGAAGTATCGAACGGGCGTCTACAGTGAGGAGTCACGACATGTGATGGAGGCGCAGACGTTCATTGATCGACGCTCGGATGCGAAACGGATTGCTGTTGAAGTCAAGCCGCTCACGAACTATGTGCGAAGTGCGGACGAGCATCAGGACCGCTTGACGCGTTGTCCGGACGATTATTGTCATATTCCGAAAGACTTATTAACAAAATATCAGAACGTATCATCATCAAAGAGTCTCTTCTGAGATGCTTTTTTTGTAAGAACTGATACTGAAGATGTTGATATGAGCAGCAACAAAACTAGTCATGGTTCATAAGGATGGGAAAATATGTTATCTTCATCATGTTCTAATTCAGAAAATGAAAAAGAGGTACAAACATGTTCACATTCGGAATCATTGGTGGTGCAAGTCTTCTTTTAGTGGCGTTCGTCTTCGGCGTGACATATCTTGTCGTCCGATCCATTGTAAAAATGATGAAAAAGTAAAAGAAGGAGTCGGTCACTCAAATCGAGTGATGGACTCCTTCTTTTTACGTCCGTTCGAGAACATTCACGAGCATCTGATGGATAACGTCATGATCGTTCGGGTCATGCAGCCGATATGGACTCCCCGGGAGCGTGTATACATCTTTCGCTCCGACGTACGTGATGTGGAGTGTCAAGGAACCATCTTCCTGACACGCCGTCGTCAATTCCAATTCACCACTGATGACGCCGACTTCCTCCGTCATGACACCGTGGGTTGCCTTAAAGATTGAAGTGATTTCGTTCATTCGAAGACTCCTTTTCTCACTCAATAACTGCAAGCATTGATGGCTGTCGTGAGTGCTGACTTCTCTGCTGATTGAAGGCTCAAGCCCCAACGACTCTTCGTCTCGACCCACATCTTCGCATACGCACAGCGAGCGCCGGTGCGAGGGGGTTGCCATGTCGACGGATCTTGGTCTCCTTTTGAACGGTTCGATGAAGCGGACACCGCAATCAATTGAGGACCGTTCAAGTCGTTCGCAAAGCTTTGACGTTTGGTCGTCGTCCAGCTACTTGCCCCAGAGCGCCATGCTTCAGCGAGCGGAACGACGTGGTCGATATCAATGTCAGAGGCTGAGGTGAACGTGATTCCGTCATAGTAACTGTACCATGAGCCAGTCGCAACCGGACATTCGTCGACGACCGAGTCGGCGTCTCGTTTCAAGACGATGTGACGTGTGTTACAACCACTTCCTTGACTCGACCAGTGCGGGAAGAGGTCCCGGCTGTATCCTGTCATCGATCCTTCATTTTTGACGGTGAGTGCGTTCAGTTTCGTGAGCGCGTCCGCTTTCGATGGGATGTTCGGCGGGAATGCAGAGACCGGTGTCGCGTCAAACGACGCGGAGATCCAGACGAGCAAGGCGACAAGTGCGACAGACATAAGTTTCTTCAACATAAAAAGCCTCCTACTATGTATTTGGAATGAACACTTGCGAGGCAAGTGGGCAACCTTTCATCAAACAACTAGTGAGACAAACATCACGCAATAAATTCAACTTGATCATACACAGGACGATTTTGAAAAAGTGTGAAAATCTGCAAAATGATTAGAAAGACTATCACAAATCCTTCTCCAGTATCAGCAAGGGACATGGTGTTATTTCTTTGGAACTAGTGAGCGATCAGGACTGGTATAATGGGTGACATGGATGGAGAGAAAAGAAGAGGTGGATGGAATGAACAAGAAAGAGATTGCGGCGATTCGCCGACAGTTTAAAGTGAATGCGACAAAGCTAAAGATTGCTGACTTATATACGATTTACATTCGACAGGAAACGAATGAGATTTATTACGAAGAGTTGCGTCCGTTCCCGTTCTTAGAAGAAGAGCAGCAGGAGCTGTTTTTGACGAACTTCAAAAAAGTGCTCGGTGGAAAACTTGATGAAAAACTGTTCGAAGTGAAGTTCCAATATCCTGAGGAAGGTCAGGTCGACCATACGCAAGGGTTGCTGTATGAAGGACTTCGTACGGAAGAGACCGACGTCTGGACGGACTATATGCAACGCATCGCGTTGAAGATGGTGAAAGACACGCCGTTTGAAAAGGATATGGTCGTGACGTTCATCCGGGGAAATTACAATAAGCCGACGAACCGATACTCGGAAGAGTCTGAGATTCACGCGAACGATGAGGTGTATACGACGAAGTTCATCCTCGGCAGCATCAGCCCGACAGAGCTTCCGAAAAAATCACTCGTCTTTGACTTCGTCGAGCGGGAGTTCAAAGCCAGCTTGATTGTGAATCCGATCATCAAACTCGAG
The DNA here is from genome assembly GCF_002009685.1 of Exiguobacterium sp. HVEsp1. Classification (GTDB taxonomy): domain Bacteria; phylum Bacillota; class Bacilli; order Exiguobacteriales; family Exiguobacteriaceae; genus Exiguobacterium; species Exiguobacterium profundum. Next base: position 142,028 of record NZ_KV917367.1, read on the forward strand.
GCGCCGATCGGCGGATTCTTATTCCCGTGCTTCACGGACAACGCGGCCGATGTGAACCATGTGCTTTATTCGGCAAACAAAGCGCATCAACCGGATATGACGTTCATTGAGAACGTGTTGAACGGTTCGGAGATTGTCACGGCAGTGGAAGAGAAGGCGGTCTTCGAAGAAGTGGTCAAAGCGGTCATCGGAGAAGAAGTCAATTCCCGGACTCTCGCGACCGTTTATGATGAGATCAATCAAATCATTGTCGCCGAAGAAGAGAACGAACAGGAAGAAGAGAGAGTAGCGATGCTCGACTCCCGTGCCGTCGAGGTCGTCTTACGGGCGAGTGGTGTGGAAGATGTGACGACGGAGAAAGTCGAGCAGGCGTTCAAGCAAGTCGTCGACGATACGAAATATGAGATGAAAGCGACGAGTGTCGTTCCGAAGTATACGTCAAAGTCGATTAAAATCAATACGAAAGTGGCCAATATTTCCGTCAGTCCACAAGACTTGAAATACGTGAAGCAAGTGAACTATAAGGGGAAACCGTGCTTGTTGATTGAAGTGGAAGAGGAGACGGAGATTGAAGGGTTCAAACTCATCTCGGAAGAGTCGTTAGACTAATCGAGCATGTTGCAGTGTTCATAAGTGAACGTTCAAGCTAAGAGTCCAAGATGTAAACCTTGGGCTCTTTTTTGACAATCAAGTGAGGAAGGTTGAATTTAAACTTTGATACAGGTATGATTCAGGTGAAAACGTTTTCTAAAAACTATATTTTTTTAGTGTTTATCGAAAGCGCTTTCGGAATTTATGGAACAACAAAAAACCTCAAAGACGAATATCATCTTTGAGGCTAGAGTTGTATTATTTACGCGCTTTGCTTACTTTTAATTTCTTCCCTTTGACCGGCGTCGTCTCCATCGCTTGAAGGACGATTGAACCTTTTCCGTTCAGAATATCGACGTACGTCATCTGATCATTGATTGTGATGATTCCGATGTCGTCAGCGGATACGCCAGGGATTTTGGCGATCGTTCCGACGAAGTCGACGGCGCGAAGTTTTTTCTTCTTCCCGCCACTGAAGTGAAGCTTCATGATGTCCTGGTTAATACGAGCTGTCTTGTTGTTTCGAACGACGCGTCGTCCGCTCAACTTCTGCTCAAAGGCATCTTGGTTAGCTGCAACTTCCGCTTCTGTCGGCGCATCGATCATCGGAATCTCGAATTGAACGTATGATTCGATAGCTCCGATGAGACGTTCTTCCTGACGGGTCATGAGCGTGATTGCCGTTCCTTGTTTGCCGGCGCGTCCGGTACGACCTGTCCGGTGCACGTAACTTTCCTTTTCGACAGGAACGTCATAGTTGATGACGAGTTCGACGTTGTCGACATCGATTCCACGTGCTGCGACGTCTGTCGCCACGAGGTAGCGGAAGTTACCCATCTTGAATCCGTTCATGACGGCGAAACGGTCCTCTTGTTCGAGTCCGCCGTGAAGGCGTTCAGCCGAGTAACCGGCTTTGTCGAGTTCGGCGTACACCGTATCGACGTTCTCTTTCGTACGACAGAAAATCATACAGCTATCCGGGTTCTCGACGACCGTGATGTCTTGAAGCACAGCCAGTTTCTCGTTCCGGTGAATCGGGAGGAGACGGTGCTCGATTGTCGAAGCGGTCATGCCGGTCGATTCGATCGCGACACGTGCCGGAGCATTCATATGCTTCTGGCAGAGACGTTCGATATCTTGTGGGAATGTTGCAGAGAAGACCATCGTGACGCGGTCTTTCGGCAACTGTTGAAGAATCTTCTCGACGTCAGCGAGGAAGCCGCGGTTGAGCATCTCGTCCGCTTCATCGATGATCAAGTATTCAACGCGGTCGACTGAGAGGGTCTCACGCTCGATATGGTCTATGACGCGACCTGGCGTACCGACGACGATATGTGTCTTTTGTTTCAACTCTTCACGTTGTTTCGAAAACGGTTCTTTCCCGTAGACGGCAGTCGCTTTGATTCGTTTGAAACGTCCGATGTTCGTCATGTCTTCCCGTACTTGGACAGCGAGTTCGCGTGTCGGTGTCAAAACGAGCACTTGGGGTTTGTTTTCGGCCCAGTCGATGAGCTCGATAACCGGAATCCCAAAAGAAGCTGTCTTGCCGCTTCCGGTCTGTGCTTTGACGATCAAGTCTTCGCGCTCGAGCGCGCGCGGGATGACCTGCTGTTGTACTTCAGTCGGTGATTCGTATTTCATAATGCCTAGCGCGCGCGTAATCTCGTCGCTCAGGCGATAATCAGTAAATTGCTGTTTGTTCATAGGTAACCTCATTCTTTCGTGAAAACTTCTGCTTCAGAAAATTTCAATGTCTATTTGCAATACCCCTCATTATACATGAAAGCGAGTCAGAAGTCGTTCGAAGGTCAATATTCATTTTTACAAGGTGAATGAATAGAGTAGTGTTTCATCTTTTAAGAATTGTGGGTGATCTTGCATAGACTGAAGAAACAGTATCTGAATTTTTTCGCGTGATGCTCGGATGTTCGTGATATCGATTGTATGAGGGAACGTGTCTAGATAATTCTGAACAAATAAAGATTGCAACGTATGGTATGCCTTAAATTGATGAGCTTTCTTTTCTTCTTTCAATGTCTGCACGAGGAGTGTCAGGGACCTTAACTCTTCAAGCATATTGAGCGCATAAATGAAGTTGTTTCGTTTTAGTTCTTTTTCTAGTGCGTGACTCAGATAGAAAAATTCAAATGAGGGATCTATATGAAATCGGTAAGGCGTTTCTTGATTTTGAAAAAGCTCATCCTCTTTTGTCATTTTTGCTAAAACTCTATCGTCTTTGTCTAATATGACTCGCCATAAAGGAGAGCGAACCGTTAACTTTTCCAAAGGGACAATCGAAACATTGAACTCAAGCCCGTTTTTAAGAATAACGATGAGCAGAAACATATCAGACGAGAATTTTTTCTCTTTTACTATGATGTGATCAAGTGTTGAAAAATATGTAGCCAGTTCTTCTTTTACATCAGTTGAGCTAACGTGGGGGGAACTAGCAACCATCAAATCGATATCCGAGTAAATATCTTGGTATCCATTCACACCAGAACCTAGCTGAACCACGCCCTCTACATCAACGTTGTTTTGTAACTCTTGAATAAATTGAGTCAAATGTCTATCCCGAGTTTCTGCGCTATACATATAGATTCTCCTTTTTTAAAGATTAGTACCGTATTCTACCAGGTGAAGCAAATTCCTTTTTTGATTGATTGTTTTTACGAAGGAGTGAAGTGAAATGAGTCTCTACGCACAATGGATGGAATCACTAAAGTCTACAAATCATGTTGTCGTTTCGAACCACCTCGAAACCATCATCAAACTCATTCCAGGTTCAGACCGTACCGGTGACCTTGATCCACGCGTCTTTGCGACGTTGACCGCAAATCATTCTTCGCACGATGAACCGGATACAACATTTGACCTCGAGGTGGCACGTGCCAGCATGGGGTGGCCGAACCGGGATCAGACGACGACTGATATCAAAACCGAGTATCTCATGATTCCTAGTGAGGACGGTGACATCCCGGTTCGTCTGTATCGTCCGCATCATACTGAAGCCATCCCAGCCATTCTCTTCTTCCATGGTGGCGGCTTCTTCGGAGGCACGCTCGAGACGGTTGAGAATCCTTGTAAGTTGCTCGCGGAACGAGCGAACGCGATTGTCCTCTCCGTCGATTGTCGTCTCGCCCCGGAGCATCCGTTCCCGGCCGGATTGAATGACTGTTACCGCGCTTTTGAATGGGTATATGCCAACGCGACGGAGTTGAACGTCCTTCGTGATCAAATTGCTGTCGCAGGGGATAGTGCCGGAGGCAACTTGGCGACCGCTTGCTGTTTGATGGAGCAAGAACGAGGGGAAGGACGCATTTGTTATCAAGCGCTCGTCTATCCCGTCGTCAATCTGGGTTCGATTCCGACAGATGATTTTAAATGGGCGCTCGATGCTTACGATATCTCACACCATCACGACCTAATTCGAGGTGTCGTGCTCGCTCTCGCTGACCCGGATTCGCTATTAAATGACCTCTATCTTCAAGGGGAGGTGGATGTCACGCATCCTCTCGTCTCACCATTATTCGCAGACGATGTCTCAGGCCTACCACCGACTTTGATTGTGACGGCGGAGTACGATTACTTACGACTCGAAGGGGAGGCGTATGCGCGGAAACTGGCACGAACGGGTGTCCCGACACGCCTCATTCAATATCGGGGGATGGACCATGCCTTCATGGACAAGTTGGGAGACTATCCACAGGCAGACGATTGTATGAATGTAATCGCAAAAGGACTTAAGGAGCTGACGAAATGAAACAGTATACATTGGATTGGACTCGTTATGAGGAATTGGCACGTCAAGCGGTCGCGGAAGGTGTCGTGTTAGTCAAAAACGAACAGAAGACCCTCCCATTACAGTCAGGGACGAAGCTCGCCGTATTTGGTCGTAGCCAGTTCCATTACTACAAGAGCGGTACGGGCTCAGGCGGGATGGTGAACGTCGGACATGTCACGACGCCGCTCGAGGCATTGCGCGAGCGTCCAGATATTCATATCAATGAATCGCTCTATGCGACGTATGAGGAATGGGTGAAGGAGAATCCGTTCGACCAAGGTGTCGGTTGGGCCGGTGAACCGTGGTCGCAACAGGAGATGGACGTAACGGACGAACTCGTCGAACAGGCGACACAAGAATCAGATGTCGCCCTCATCATGATTGGACGTACGGCAGGAGAAGACCGTGACAACACGGCCGATCCGGGTAGTTACTTATTGACGGATATCGAACATACGATGATCGAGCGCGTCACGAAACGCTTCGACAAGACGGTCGTCGTGTTGAACGTTGGGAACATCATCGACATGAAGTGGGCGAAGGAGCCGAGTGCCATCCTCTATGCATGGCAAGGTGGGATGGAAGGTGGAAAAGGACTCGTCGACGTGCTCGTCGGAGATGTGAGTCCTTCCGGGAAACTGACGGATACGATTGCTCAATCGATTGAAGATTATCCGTCGACGAAGAACTTTGGTCATGCAGATAAAGGCATTTATCAAGAAGACATCTATGTCGGTTATCGCTACTTCGAAACGTTCGCGAAGGAGGATGTCTTATATCCATTCGGATTCGGACTGTCTTACACGACGTTCAAAACGGAGGTAAAGCATACCGCAGAAACTGATGGTGTCCTAACGGTTGATGTGGAAGTGACGAACACGGGTGACTGTGACGGGAAAGAAGTCGTCCAACTCTACGTCGAGAAGCCACAAGGGAAGCTCGGGAATCCGCTTCGGTCATTGGTAGCGTTCGAGAAAACCTTGCTTCTTGAACCGGATGAACAACAAACGCTTTCGTTCAACGTCCACATGACTGACTTTGCGAGCTACGACGACTCTGGCTTGACGGGTCATGAATCGAGCTTCGTTCTAGAAACAGGGACATATCGCTTATATGCCGGAACGGATGTGCGTTCGGCTACACTCGCTTTCGAAGTCGAGCAGCAGGAGCAACGTGTCCTCGAGACGTTAAGCGAAAATATGGCGCCTGTCCTCCCGTTCGAACGGATGAAACCAATTCAAGGTGAACAGGGATTTGAAGTGGGCTACGAGTCGACGCCGCTTCGCGCCGTTGACGTCGAGACACGTTATTTGGAAGAACGCCCTGAGACTAGAGTGTTCACGGGTGACCAAGGTATCAAATTGAGCGATGTGTATCATGGAAAGGCGTCACTTGACACATTCTTAGATCAATTGACAGATGAGGATTTGGCGACAATCGTTCGCGGACAAGGGATGAACTCACCGCGTGTCACGCCGGGGACGGCAGCGGCGTTCGGTGGTGTGTCCGACCGATTGAACGAGCTTGAGATTCCAGCGGCGTGTTGTGCCGACGGTCCGTCAGGCATTCGCATGGATATCGGGACGAAGGCGTTCGCACTTCCGAACGGGACGCTTTTGGCTTCCACGTTCAACGTCGATCTCGTCGAAGACTTGTTTGAGATGACTGGGCTTGAGATGCGAAAAAACCGCGTCGACACGTTGCTCGGACCAGGAATGAACATTCACCGTAACCCGTTGAATGGTCGAAACTTCGAGTATTTCTCGGAAGATCCGCATTTGACTGGGAAGATGGCGGTCGCTCAATTGAACGGCATGCATCGTGTCGGGGTGACGGGAACGCTCAAACACTTCAGCGCCAATAACCAAGAAGCGCATCGTCACGATATCGACTCGGTCGTCTCGGAGCGGGCGTTACGCGAGATTTATTTGAAAGGGTTCGAGATGGCCGTGAAAGAAGGACGCGCATCGTCCATCATGACGACATACGGCGCGGTCAACGGGATCTGGACGGCTGGTCTATACGATCAAAATACGCGTATCTTACGTGATGAGTGGGGCTTTGAAGGCATCGTCATGACAGACTGGTGGGCAAAAGTGAACTTCCGTGAGGATGAGTCGGCCAATCGTCAAAACACAGCGGCGATGGTTCGTTCGCAAAACGACTTGTATATGGTCGTCGACCGCCCGGACCTCAACTCGTTCGAGGATAACACGATGGCATCACTCGAAGAAGGGATTGTCACACGGGGCGAGTTGTTGCGGAGCGCGCGCAATATTTGTACGTTCATCTTGAAATCACCGGCGATGGAGCGTCTTCTCGGGATTCATGACGGTTCAGTCGAGGTGCTCGGCTTTGAGGATGAGATGAATCAACAGGATACATTTGAGTTGGATTACCAACATCTCGAAAACGGGGAACATGTGGAATTGTCAGGAATCGATACCTCGACTGGAAACACACACGTCTTCGCTATCTCGGTCGACCAAACGGGGACGTATGACATCACGTTGACTGCCCGTTCGAACGCGGGAGAGTTGGCACAGATGCCGGTGACATTATTTGCGAACAATATCCCGGGTGCGACGTTCACGTTTAATGGGACGGACGGAGAATGGGTGACGCAGACGAAGCAGGTCTTCTTCTTGAACCAGCATAATTATCTCCAGCTCTATTTCGCGTTAAGTGGATTAGAAGTGAAGGACGTGTCCTTCAAGCTTGCAGATGAATTCAGTATGAAGAACGGCTGAGCCGCCCTTTTGCCGATTCATTGAATACTGTATAATCGAAAGAACGACACATCGTAAAGGAGGCGCATACCCGTGGAAAATCGGCTTCGATTTTCTAGGTCTTCACGCACTCATGCAAAGCCATTTGGACGAAAGGCGATCACTTGCATGGGGCGAAACGAATACCTTGATCGCTTGATTTTAACGTAAACCACTTGGCTTTGCTCCCTTATCGGATTTGATTCATTCAATAAGGAGCGAGGTATGATGAAGTACGTCAATGCGCAACATATCCTGCCAGAACGATTGTTGCAAGAGGTGCAACAATACGTACAAGGTGAAACGTTATATGTGCCGACCCCGACTGACACGAAACGGAAATGGGGGACGGTCAACGGTGGAAAACAATTACTTGAGGAACGAAACGAAGCCATACGCGCAGCGTTTCGGAACGGAGAGCGAATCGAAAATCTGGCCATGTCCTATCATTTGGCGACGCACACGATTCGAAAGATTGTATACCGCTCGACATGAAGGAGGTATACGACTAGTTCGCTAGTCGTGCCTTTTTAGGTCGACTATATTTCTTAATCAAAGTGTACACAGTAAGGAAGCATTGTTTCCTGTAAACTGAGAATTAAGGAAGGGGGCGACAAAATGTCAGATCCATTTATTCAAAACGAACAATATAATCTCATCAAAGAACAAGTGATGCTCGTCAAAGAGAGTCGAATGCAAAGCCTGCCGCCTTCTGTCTTGCGAGCAGTCATCGACTTGGCACAATCGAAAGTGATGTATGCATTCCCTGAGGCAACGACTGAACAACTAAAGCTGTTACAGTTCACAACGCTACAGACGAACGAAGCGTTCGACGAATATATGCAACGATTACGAGAATGGGTTCAACCATTTCCCGTTATTTCTGCCGAGCAACTGAAGAGTTTGTTCCCGAAACAAAAGAAGCTTCGTTTACCGGAGTTATCCGATGTTGATTTTGGACGACTCACGTATCTAGGTTGGAACGATGGACGTTCCAATCAAAAGTTGATAATTTGCCAATACGAAGATCAATTGATTGGCATTGCATGTAAACCGAGTACGAATACGAAGAAAAATATATGTGCCTTTTGTAATCAGTTCACGGATGTGACGTACTGCGTTACGATCACCAAAGCGAAACAAGCGAAAAATCCGGACTATTACAAAGCCATCGGCACATATATATGTGTCGACAGTAAGACGTGCAACGAACACATCACGAGCCAAGAGGCATTGCATACTTTTGTTCATACAGCGTTACGGGCCTGACGAGAGAGTCAGGCTTTTTATTTTTTATAAAATACTGTACAACCTTTCCGATATCTCTTTAGATAGAATCCAAGAAGTTCTAATTTAAAAAGGAGGAAGCGGATGAAACACGCAGTGATTTTTGATATGGACGGAACATTGTTTCGGACAGATTTGATTTTAGAGTTGGCGTTGGATGAAACGTTTGAACACCTACGAAAAAATGGAGAATGGGATGGGCCGACACCGATTGACGAATACCGAAAGATCATGGGCGTACCATTGCCTGTTGTTTGGAACACATTGCTCCCACAATACGATGAACAAACTAGAGAAGAGGTCGATGCCTATTTCTTAACACGACTCATCAAAAACATTGAAATCGGGAATGGAGCATTATATGCAGGGGTACTCGAACTGTTTGAACAATTGCATCAAATGGGGCATTCCATCTTCGTCGCAAGCAATGGTTTGGTGGACTATTTACAAGCCATCGTCACGCACTATGAATTGGATCGTTGGATCACAGAAACTTATAGCATTCAACAAATCGACACGTTGGATAAGGCCGATTTAGTGGCTGGAATCGTGAAGAAGTATGAGATTCAGGACGGCTTCGTAGTCGGAGACCGATTATCGGATATCTCGGCTGCACGAGCGAACGGACTCATTTCAATCGGCTGTCGTTTTGATTTTGCGCAAGAAACAGAATTGAAAGAAGCGGATTATATCGTGAATCATTTATCGGAAGTACTCGACATCGTTCTAAAGGAGACGGTTTCGCTATAAGTGAATCGATTTCGAGATTGGTCTCGTAAGTAAAGGACTACAACAAAATCGGAGGGATTATCATGCACACGCTCTACATGAAACAAAAAGTGTTCAGTCTACGCGGGCGCTTCACTATCAAAGATGCGGACGGACATGATCAATATTTCATCGAAGGTAGCTTTATGAAGTTTCCGAAGTCGTTTGAAATTAAAGACATGAACGGTCAGACGGTCACAACGATTACGAAAAAGACGTTCAGTTTTTTGCCGAAATTTTTTGTGGAAGTGGACGGCACAGATATGATGACCATCTCGAAAGAGTTTTCATTTTTCAAACCGAAATATTCCATCGATGCGGCCGGGATCGATGTCCAAGGCGATTGGTGGGACATGGACTTTAATGTGACGAAGAACGGACAATCGATTGGAAGTGTGCAAAAGAAGTGGTTCTCGTGGGGCGATAGTTACGAGATTCGTGTCGAAGAACCGGAGATGGAGCATTTGCTCATCTCCATCGTCGTAGCCATCGATTGCGCGAAAGCAGATCAAGCAGCGGCATCTAGCGCAGCAACATAAAGGGGAGTATCGAATGGAATTTTGGGACGTCTATACGGTCGACCGAGAAAAGACCGGTCGCACGTGGCAACGCGGAAGTCGATTGCCGAAAGGGGAATACCATCTTGTCATCCACGTATGTATCTTTAACGAGAAGGGCGAGATGTTGATTCAACAGCGCCAACCGTTCAAGGATGGTTGGGCAAACATGTGGGATATTACAGTCGGTGGAAGTGCCACGGTAGGAGATACAAGCCAGCAAGCCGCGATGCGGGAACTCGAAGAGGAGATTGGGCTCAAGCTTGATCTATCTCAGACACGACCGCATCTGACAGTCAATTTTGACGAAGGATTTGACGATATCTATTTGGTCGAAATGGAAGTGGATTTGAACGAGCTGACACTTCAAGAATCTGAAGTGAAAGCCGTGAAGTGGGCGGATGAGGCGACGATTCTGCAGATGATTCAACAGCATGAATTCATACCGTATCACACACCGATGATACCGTTACTGTTTGCCATGCGAGGACAATGGGGAGGGATTGATCATCATGCATACGTACAAGTGGATAAATGAACCAAAAAGCGTGAATGGATTTGAACCGCTCACTTTCCGCACTTTGCCAGATACGGACTTTTGGCGAAATACACATTACGGATTCAACCGCATGACGGCGCATGCACGACTAACAGACGTCAAAGCCAAACGATTTACATGTCGGGCGACAATCCAAATGGAACCGAGCCATACATATGATCAGGCCGGAATCGTCCTATATGTGAATGATGACCATTGGATCAAGACGTCTGTCGAGTACATTCCGGACGGACCGTCCCATCTTGGCGCAGTCGTCACCTCGTTTGGCTATTCGGATTGGTCGACACGTGATTTTTCAAATGACATGGTTCGCAATCCGTTGACGTTTGAAATCGTGTATACAGATGGAGATGTGGAGATTTTCTTTGAATATGGTGAAGATATGCGTGAACAGCTTCGCATCGCCCATCTTCATGACGTATCGACATTACGTATCGGTCCATATGCCTGTAGCCCGGATGTGAATGCGACAGGTTTTGACGTGACATTTTCGAATTGGGAACTACGGGAAGCATCGACGTGAGTCTAAAAAAAGGAATTTCTCATCGTGAGAAATTCCTTTTTTTAGCGTTTTCGACTGATCAATCGTGCTGTCCGTAAAATTGATGGCAACAATTTACGACGCTGGCGGAACGCAAGATAGCGTCCTTCCCAAGACGGTTTGAATTTCTGCTTGAACTGTCGCAAGCCACTAAACGGATAGATGTAACTGATATTTTCAAAAATGTCGGCGGCGACGCGCTCCGGCCAATGGGAGAACGTCTGCTCTCCGACGGCGGCAAGTGGTGCCACGCCGAGTCCGACATGATCATAGCCTTCTGCGCGAGCCCATTCGATGATGTGAAGGATTAACACTTCAATCGATCCGGTCGGCGCATCATTTTTCGAACGCATCAAATCGATGGAGATGGCCCCTTCTCCCCGGAGTAGCGAAATGAAAGCCACGACGACACCGTCCGCATCTCGCAACAAGGCAATCGGATAACGTGTCAACGTTTCATAGTCGAAGAATCCGAGAGAGAAGCCTTTCTCATTTCGATTCCCGATCCATTCGTCTGAAATGTCTTTTAACTCTTGTAACAGCAAGAGGCTCGGTTCACAGACGATGTCGAACGTGATTTCCTTCTTCTCAAACTGATTGTAGAGAGAGCGCATATTTGCACGCTTCTTCCCGGATAAGGAGAAGGCCGAGACGTCAATCGTCGCCTCTTCCCCTAATTTGAAGAACGTGAATCCGGCATCATGAAGGCGAGGCATCCAATTCGGTGTAATTTGATAAAATAAAGGAATATACCCGATTCGATCCGCATCTTCAATGAATCGCGTCAAAAGAGAAGTCGCAGCCTGCTTCTCGCCTTGGATATCACCAAGGACGATGGCATGGTTCCGAGACGTCGCAAACAACAGACACGCATCTCCGGCCTCATTCATGTAAAAACGCTTATCTGCCATATGGGCCAAGTCAAAACTGCTCGATGTGGGCTGTGTTGCTTGGAACTGTCGGATGCGATGTTCATCATAGGCTTCTCCAAGCGCCGGACGTTTCCAACGATCGAACAAGAGCAGAAGTACACTTGCTACGATTGAAGTTAACAATAAGACGAACGTCGTCAACCAGCCGGCTTGATGCGATGTGAAGAACAAGTCGTCTGTACCAGCGAATGACTGCAATAAGAGGGCGTGGGTGCCGACATAGAGCAGGACGTAAATCAAGCTTCGGATGAGACGTCCTGTCGTTAAAATCGAACGGTATCGAACGTGTCGTTTACGTGTCAACCAGACGAACATCGCAAACCCGATGACGACGAAGGTCTCAAACAGGTTTAAACCACGAGCGATGACTCCGATGGTCGCCAAGATGAAGGCAGTGTTGAGTAACCAGAGCGTTCGTTTTGTCCGAACATACATGCCATAGACGGATAAAAACATGAGAAGTCCGGCACTCAATAAGAAAAGGGTCCCAATCCATTCAAACCAGCGATTCACTTCATAGAGCGGCGTCACGCTCGGGAGAAGCGTCTGGAACCAAATCAACAGACTGCTCATGAGTGCGATGAGACTTCCAGTCAGGCGTCCAATCCTCGCAAGCGTCCGCGAAACGACGCGCCAGACGACGGTCCCGATCTCATAAGAAGACCCGATGATTGGCCGATACTCGATTTGTTTGACGACCTGGTCTCCGAATGCGAGGGCTGCGAGAAAGAGTCCAATTAAAAAAGGGACGACAAAATAAACGAAGCGATAGATGATTAGTGAAGACAGGACGATGTCTTGATGAATCCCAAGTTGAGTCATCCCGACGAGATACAGTAAGTCAAACGTTCCGGCACCTCCAGGGACGAGGGAGACGACACCGACGACCGTCGCGACGATGAATACTCCGAAGAGTTGCACGAACGAGGCCGAACCGTCTAGTAACGTCAAAGCATAAATGGCGACGATTCCAGCGGTGACCCATTCTGCGAGTGAAGTCATCGTATACCCGAGCAGAGTAGACCATCCGACATTTGATCGGCGTGATGTGACGAATAAATAAAACGGGAGCATCGCACTCACGGCGAGTAACACCGGCCAAATCCACGGTTTCGTACCGACGAGCCCACCAGCTGGAAAGATTCCGAGGAGCACACCGATGGAAAGAATAGACAGACCACTGATGAGTGTCGGGGTCATCCAACCGATGGCACGGAGCAAGCGTTTCGTATCTGTATAGGGACGGTAGAGGGAGGTACGAAGGGCGATCCCAATCACGCCGCCGAAGCCGAGCATCCCGTTCATCGAGTTCGTGATCCACGCTGTTTGAACGATTTTTCGTTTCGGTAGCTCGATATGTAAAGAGCGTAGCAGGAAATAGTCATAGCCCGTCATCGTCAAGACAGCGAATCCACCGAGTAGGATGAGTGTGAACTGTTCCCAACCGGTCAGTTGTTTCAGTGTCGTGAAGGCGGTCGCGAGCGAGAGGTCTTTCAACTCTTGTCCGCTCTGAATCAAAATCAAACCGATTAACGCTATAGGAATGAGCCATTTTAATTGTTTCCATGAAAAACGAGTACGCATTGCGATCTTCTCCTTATCTGCCATAGGACTGACAGCAGCTTCTGTCTAAATCGTACTATAGGATACGATTGAAATCTGTAAAACGTTTCAAAAAGAGGGGATTGTAAGCGCAAGAAAGAGGACGAAATGTTGATTTTAGATTTGCTACAGTGAGAGAAGAAAGGGGTGTGGAGATGTTGACGTTTGACGAAAAGTGGGCGAAAGTGCTCGCCTGCGATGCAACTTATGACGGATTGTTCTATACAGCCGTAAAAACGACAGGAATCTATTGTCGACCATCGTGCCGATCCCGCAAACCGAAGAAAGAGAACGTTGATTTTTACGTAACGAGAGAAGAAGCGGAGACAAATGGATTTCGACCGTGCAAGCGATGTCAGCCAGAAGTCGAACACGCCCCACACCGTGCGCTCGTTCAACAAGTGACGGCGTATCTCGTGAACCATTATAAACAACCCATTCGCCTTGAACAGATTGCCGAACACGCCCAACTGAGTCCTTTTCATTTGGAGCGGACATTCACCCAGGCGACAGGAGAGACTCCGAGGCAACTACTTGAACGGATTCGAATCGACAAGGCGGCTTATTTATTGCGAACGACCCACATGAGTAATCTGACGGTCTGCTATGAGGTCGGGTTTCAAACACCATCGAACTTTTACCGTGTGTTCCGACAAGTAAAAGGCTGTACACCGAACATGTATCGAAAAGGAGAGGACCTATGACAGAGATGCTACTTGCTGTTCAGCAGCCGTTTGATTTTCAAGAGTGTCTCGTCTTTTTAAGTCGGTCAGAACAAGAAGTGCTCCATGTGACCACACCTGACACGGTTCGAAAGTTGATGCGAATCGGGGAACGGCTCATCCTGATCGAGCTTCGAGAAGAGGGGAATCACATTCATGTACGGTTCCCTTTCGATGAAGTATCAGAGACAGAAAAAGAACGTGTCGCACGTGAGGTACGAGACTGGTTAGACCTTGATCGTGATTTAGCGCCGTTTGAAGCGATAGGTGAAGAGGATGAATTGCTGGCTCCTTTGATTGAAGCACATCGCGGATTACGGATGATTGGCTTTCCAGATTTGTTCGAAGCACTCGTTTGGGCCATCATCGGGCAACAAATCACCTTGTCGTTTGCTTATACGATTAAACGGCGCTTCGTTGAACGCTATGGAGACCAACGAGTCGTCGAAGAAAGCACGTACTGGATGTTCCCGCGGGCGGAGCGGATCGCCTTGCTCGAACCGGAAGAGTTACGTGAGCTTCAGTTCAGTCGCAGGAAAGCGGAGTATGTCATTGATATTGCACGGGAAATAACAAATGGAGACCTGTTGAAAACGGCTTTACAATCACTCTCTTCAGCTGATATCCGTCAACGGTTACTGGCAATCCGGGGTGTCGGAGAATGGACGGCAGACTATGTGTTGATGAAGTGTTTTCAGGACACATCAGCCTTTCCGATTGCGGATGTCGGATTACATCAAGCGATTCAGCATCAGTTAGGGACATCGAAGAAGCCCACGATTGAAGAGGTGAAACGTTACGGTGAATCGTGGCAAGGTTGGGAAGGATACGCGACATTTTATCTGTGGAGGTCATTATATGGAAACGTATAGATTAGACGTGGAGACACCGATTGGCATCCTGGAAATCATCGGGACAGAGCAGGCCATTCAATCGATCTTATTCGTCGAACGGGAAAGCAAACGAAGTATGGAGCAAGATGTACCAAATGTATTGCGACAGTGCCGGGATGAACTAAACGCCTACTTTCGTGGCGAGCGTATGACGTTCACGTTCCCGACTGAGCAAATCGGGACAACGTTTCAGCATGACGTGTGGGATGCGTTACAAACCATCCCATATGCAGAAACGGCTTCTTACCGTGAACTTGCCGAACGTGTGAAGCGACCTGCTGCTGTCCGCGCAGTCGGAGCGACGAACGGACGCAACAAGCTGAGCATCGTCGTGCCTTGTCATCGCGTCATCGGATCAAATGGGAAATTGACGGGCTATGCCGGTGGACTTTGGCGAAAAGAATGGCTCTTGCAGCATGAAAAACAAGTTGCACATCAACCCCAGTAAAAAAACATTTAACCCTCCAAATCTGCTACACTAGAAGAGGTCCTATCGTGACGTCGGAATCGACGAAGTTATAGGACGATTCCCGTCACTCATGGAGAAAGTTTTGGAGGAATGCATGATTAAATTATTAGCAGATTCGACGTGTGACTTATCAGATGCAGTGCTTGAACAGTACAACATCGGGGTCGCGCCGTTGATCATTACGATGAACAATATGTCTTACCAGGACCGGGTGGATATCCAGCCGGATGATTTTTATGGAATGTTGGAAGCGCTCCCGGAATTCCCGACGACGGCGATGCCGAGCCCGGCGACGTTCTTGAAATTGATGGAAGATGCGGTCGCTTCGGGTCACGAAGAGATTTTATGCATCTGTATGTCGAGCGGCACGAGCGGCTCGTATCAGTCAGCTGTAATCGGAAAAGAGTACTTTGAAGAAGCGCATCCTGACTCACCTGTCAAAATCCATGTCGTCGACTCTCGTTCGATGAGTCACGGTAGCGGCTGGCTGTTGCTGAAGAGCGCACAGATGCGTGAAGCCGGTTCGACGTTCGAAGAGCTCGTTGACTTCAATGAGACGTACAAGACGAAAGTGAAGCACTTCTTATCCGTAGATGACCTCGACCACTTGATCAAGAGCGGACGAATCTCAAACGCGAGTGCTATCATCGGGAAACTACTCATGGTAAAGCCCATCATGAGTATGAAAAACGGGAAAGGTGCCATTGTTGCCAAGGAACGAGGCACCCGTAAAGTGCTGAAGCATTATACGGACGAGTTCGTGAAACGCGTCAACCCGGACATCACGAATTTCGTGATCATCGGGTACACATCGGACCAACGGATTGCGGAGAACTTAAAAGTGAAGCTCGAAACCGAAACCGATTTTGCCGGCGAGATTTACCTCATGCAGATGGGTGTCTCGGTCGGGACACATGTCGGGCTTGGTGCCATCTCGATGTTTTTCGTAGAGAAGTGACAAAAGCCGTCTCATCGCGAGACGGCTTATTTGTTTGGCCAAATATGCTCGATGACCGGTGTGCTGTCGTGATAATCGAGACGATAGACATCTGGGTTACGCATCTTACGCCATGTCTCAAAGTCATATTGCGGGTCGAGATGTTGCAATAAGAGTGCGAGCAGATTGCCGTGTGTCACTAATAGGGTCGAAGCATGCAGAGCTTTGGCGTGCTCGACGACTTGTAGGATGCGCTGCGTCGCCTCCTCAGCCGATTCGGCACCAGGCAACTTGAACGTCGGGTCGCTGAACGACTGACGTAATGGGGTCAGCCAGTCTTCGAGCGGTTCGTGAGATAGGATGCGTTCTCTCAGTAACGGTTCACGTTCAATCGAGAGGTGATGAGCATCGGCGAGTGGCGTGACCGAAGCGACTGCACGGGTATAATCGCTTGAGATGATCCGGTCGATTGTGAGTTCAGAAAAGAAATCGCGAAGCCATAAAGACTGGGCGTGACCGTCTTCTGTGAGCGGTGCGTCAGGTTCTTGGCCCGCGGATGAGCAGTGGCGAATCAAATAGAGTGTGGGCATATGGATTCTCCTTTTCAAAAATGTATGGTTACCAGCAGGATAAGCGCGTCATCGAGTCATTATGACTTGTGATGTATGCAATCTCCTCGAATTCATGCAAAAAAGCATTTTCGTAGAGGGAATTGAGCATCTGTGGGTCTTTACAGTAGATTGTGACGTCTTGACTGTCGATTACCAATAGAGCGAATTCACACGTACTATGTAAAAAGTCTTCATACGTTACGATTTCCGAGGACATATTAGAGTGAAACGCTTTTATATCAACAAAAATCAAATAGTGTTCATGTTGTGTGAGCAGTTCAGCGAATTGATGACCATCGATTACGGTCGATTCCGGAAACAACAGGCGATCCAGTTGCCCATCTTTCACAATATATGATTCCTCATCAACCACGTTCCATTGGTATGAATCAAGAGGGATTGGACTTAAGATTGCTTTTAGAAATTGCCCATATTGATTGGGAATTGTAAAACGTAAACCACGCCTCAAAAGAACACCTCCTTCATTTGATGGGGTCATCCCATTTTCATAAAAAGTTTCAACACGAAAAATCATACATAACCCTTATCATTCATCACAAAAGAGTTATAATCGGTATAACGATTATAAAATATATGATTGAGGAATGGGGATTCTTCAATCATATGACAAAAAATTCAGGGGATAAGGATGGGGTTTTCATGAGCAGTACGCAAACGAGAACAGACGTCATTTTGATTGGGGCAGGGATTATGAGCGCAACGCTCGGTTCACTCTTTAAAGAGCTCGTACCGGAGTGGAACATCAAAGTGTTCGAAAAGCTCGATGCAGCAGGGGAAGAAAGTTCAAACGAGTGGAATAACGCAGGTACGGGACATGCCGCACTTTGCGAATTAAACTATACAACAGAGAACGCAGACGGGACGATTGACATCTCCAAAGCGGTCAACGTCAACGAGCAGTTCCAAATCTCGCGTCAGTTTTGGGCGCATCTCGTCAAGCAGGGACTGATTGAGAATCCAGGAGCCTTCATTCGTTCGATCCCACATATGAGCATGGTCCAAGGGGAGAAGAACGTCGATTTCTTGAAACGCCGTTTGGAAGCGCTCACAGCGAATCCGCTGTTTGAAGGCATGGTCTTATCGGACGATCCGAATGAATTACAGGAATGGATCCCGCTCATCATGGACGGACGGACATCGGATGAACCGATTGCCGCGACGAAAATCGACTCAGGAACAGACGTGAATTTTGGCGCATTGACACGTATGTTGTTTGACCATCTCACATCGAACGGGGTCGAGCTCAACTACGGTCATAGCGTCGAGGACGTGAAGCGCCTCGAGAACGGTCATTGGGAAGTGAAAGTGAAAGACATGTCTCGGAATACGATTGAGACGCATACGGCACCGTTTCTCTTTATCGGAGGCGGTGGTGGCAGTTTGCCGCTCTTACAAAAGACAGGGATTCCGGAATCGAAACAAATCGGAGGATTCCCAGTCAGCGGTCTCTTCCTCGTTTGTAAAAATCGCGAGGTCATCGAGCAACATCACGCCAAAGTGTATGGTAAAGCGAAGGTCGGGGCACCACCGATGTCGGTCCCGCATCTCGACACTCGTTTTATCGATGGACGCAAAGAGTTGCTGTTTGGACCGTTCGCCGGCTTCACACCGAAATTCTTAAAAACAGGATCGAACTTGGATTTGATTCGTTCGGTCAAGCCGAACAACGTCATCACGATGCTTGCCGCAGGGGCGAAAGAGATGCCACTTACGAAATACTTGATCGAGCAGGTACTCTTATCTCACGACAAACGGATGGATGAACTCCGTGAATTCATCCCGAATGCCAAGAATGAAGATTGGGAGATCGTCGTGGCAGGGCAACGTGTTCAGGTCATCAAAGATACACCGCAAGGAAAAGGAACGCTTCAATTCGGAACAGAAGTCGTCAGTGCCGAAGATGGGTCGGTCGCGGCGCTTCTCGGTGCTTCTCCAGGCGCATCGACGGCCGTGCACGTCATGTTGAAAGTGCTCGAGCAGTGCTTCCCGCAACACTTACCGGAGTGGGAAGCGAAAATCAAAGAAATGGTACCGTCGTATGGATTGAAGCTGTCGGAACACCCGGATTTATTCAAGACGATTCACGAATCGACGGCGGTCACGCTCGGTTTAGAGGAAAAGGACATGGTCCACAATTAATTGATTCAAGACGAGCATACAATCGTATGCTCGTCTTTTGTATAGAAAAAAGCGACCTCCTATCGGGCCGCTCATACCATTTTGAGAAACGTCTTTGCCTGCTGTTCGAGTGTAGCGGCTGAATCTGCTAATTTTTCGAACTCTCGGACCGTATGCTCGAGTTGTCCCGAGCTATCTTTGACTTTATGGGAGATGCGTCCGATGCTTGTCGACACGTCATCGATGCGTTTGACGATGCCCTCGATGTTGTTATTTACTTCGGTGATAGAGAGCGAGACTTTGTTTGAGAGATTGCGCACCTCTGTCGCGACGACATTGAAGCCGCGTCCATGTTCACCTGCGCGTGCCGCCTCGATTGCGGCATTGAGTGCGAGAAGGTTGGTTTGGGCAGCGATTTCACGAATCGTTCGGACAATATCCGTGATCGTCTTCGCCTCTTGTTGGAGAGCATGTAAATGCTCTAGGTTTTGAGTCGACTCTTGTTCAATCAGTTTGACGTTTTCGAGTACGTGTTCTCCGTCTTGTTTCCCGATTTGGGACTGGGCAGATAAGTATTCAGACGTCTCTTGAAGATTATTCGCCATGTGGAGTACGTCTTGTTGCCGTGACGTGATATCGGCTGCAATCTTTGAGACGCCGATGACGTTCTGGTGGGCATCATCGAAGATCGGCATGTAGGTCGCCTCTAGCCAGACACTATGACCGTCGGCGGCACGTCGTTCAATCTTGTCGTGATAACTCAACCCTTGCATGAGCTTACGCCAAAACAGGTCGTATTGGGGACTGTTCGCGAACTCGGGCAAGCAAAGATCACGATGGGGGCGTCCCATCAGTTCCTTGACTTCGTACCCCATCGTTTTGGCAAAAATCTCATTGACGTAGGCGACACGGCGATTTTCATCAAAGCGAATGATGGCCAGATTGTTTTCGATTGCCCGAACGACGTGCGTGTCGGTGACATGGGTCGTACTAGAGTGCAGTTGCATCCTAACATCCTCCCTATATCGGTTGATTTGTTTGTATTAGGATACCCGATAACTGTCAAAATAAGTATATGATTGTAGCAAAATAAAAAGACCACTTCCAAATGGAAGGGTCAAGGTGTGAGTGTCGCCATGCTTTCATGTAAGTACTCGCCAATCGTGCGCTCGATGTCGCTCTCTGAACGCTCGAGAGCAAGGGAGAGTTCTTTCACCAAAATCGTTTTGGCATTCTCTAAAATTTTACGATCTTGCTCGTATAGTTTTTTGTTCGCTTGAAGTGCCTCGATTTGTCGACGGCTCAATGTATTGACCACTTGGGCAATCTCGTGACGGTTTCCTGAATGCACGACATTCAAAAATTCACGATTGCGATTGTTGGAATGTGGATTCCATTCCACGCCAGGCGAGCGGAACGACTCTAAAATCTCTGATGCCTCGTCTGCTTCCAGTAACGTCAACATCATCACGTTGTCATTATCGACAGGAATGCTGATTTGCAACTTTTGTGAGTTGTTGATGGGGTGAAGCGTATAGTACGATTTCGTCTCTCCTGCGACCGTTTTGTCCGAAATGTCGTCGATGCGACATACGCCATGGGTCGAGTAGATGATTAAGTCTCCAGTTTTAAACAAGTCGATCACCTCTTCCTTACCTATAAGCATAGTCATTCAGAAGATGAAATGTCAACTCGGTTGACGTTTTGGGTCATGTATGCATATGAAAAACCGTGTCACCATCAAGCTGACACGGTCATAGTTTCCAATCCACGCGTAGAATGGTTTTCAGTTGTTCAAACGCCTCTTGGCCGATGCTTTCTTGGATCCGTTGCTCAAGTTGTGCTTTGAGCGTCTCGTTTTGCTCATAACAAGTGTGACCGAGCGAGGTCAACTCGATACATTTGTCTTTTCGATTTTGTGGATGGTCTGTCACAAGAACGAGCGCTTTACTTTCGAGGTTCTTGATCAGTTTATGAATCGCTTGTCGAGAAATATGGACACTGCGCGTAACCTCGGCAATCGTTCTTTTCGACTGATAAAGTGTCGCGAGAATATACCATTCCGAGTTCGAGAGTTGGATATCACTTTGTTCATTCCAAGATTGTTCACTCATACGTCGAACTTGATCATTGCGCTCTGACAATAAATCAAGTAGACGGGTTGACGTTGATGGAGTCAAATCAAGTCACTCCTCTTTCATTTCCGGCTTTTAGACGTTCCTAACTATACAAAAGCAACTATACCCCGTCAACGTCAATCTAGAACAAAACGGGGCACATGGCCCCGTTTTGATTAGCAGTGTTTATTTTTGAAGTCGATGACCATAGCGATACTGACGCGATCTCCAACTTTCAAACTCGTAACATCGTCTGCGATTTGAGATATGATCCCAATCCCTTCATGACCGAGCACACGTCCTTGGACATCACCGAAGTCACCCGCGGCGACGTGAAGGTCTGTGTGACACACGCCACAATACTCGACATCGACGAGCGCTTCGCCTGTTTATAATGGAAAGAACGGAATAAAAGTGTTTTATTTTTGAATAGCATTTGTCTGAAAGATGAACTTTTCTCACACAAAGATTTAGGGGAATAGAGATAGAGAAAGTAGACGAAAGGAGTGTTATTTATATGACACGAACAGCGTTATTTCACGCATATAAATCAAAGATTTTGCAGCTATCAAATTTAGAAGAAGAGACGTTGAAAAATGAAGACTTTTTGTTAGACCGTGATGAAAAGAAACAACTTGAGATCTATTACGCACCGTTCGAATACATCAATCCGGATGCGAAAGTCGTCATCGCGGGAATCACGCCAGGCTTGTATCAGATGCGTCAGTCGTTTGAGGCGATTCGTGACATGAAGGATGCGACAGACGAAGAGGCGCTTCGAGCCGTCAAACAGCGTGGCAGTTTTTCCGGTCCGATTCGAAAGAACTTAGTGACGATGCTAGACGATTTGGAGTTACATCATCATCTAGGGATCGAATCCTCCCTCGATTTATTTGGATCAGCGAACCATCTCGTTCAAAATACAGCGGTTCTTCCTTATCCTGTCTTCTATAAAGGCAAGAACTATAACGGATCGAGCCCGGATATGATTCGAACGGAGCTGTTTCGACCATACGTAGAAGGAGTCTTTGCAGAAGAGATGGCCCATCTTCAAAATGCGCTCATCTTACCGATGGGCGTGAACGTGAGGCGAGCCGTGGAATTATTGGTTGAGCGAGGTATTTTGGATCAGGAACGCGTTTTGAGCGGTTTTCCGCATCCATCTGGTGGTAATGGGCATCGCCATCGCATCTTCGCTGAAAATCGAGACGCCATGAAACAACACATTGCTGAACATTTCAAACGACATCCACTCTGAACCGCACTGCGGTTCTTTTCATGTGAGCACATGAACTGACATCGACTCTTTATTTCGCTAAAATGATACACGGTTGACTCACTCACGAGATGTAGAAAGGATGTCTGCCATGATCACATTGTCGTCCGTCCATAAACGGTATGGACAAGAGATAGCCGTCCGCGATGTATCGCTTCATATTCGAAAAGGGGAGATTTACGGCATCATCGGCGCGAGCGGTGCCGGGAAGTCGACGCTTCTTCGATTGATGAATTTGTTGGAGAAACCGGATGCTGGGAGCGTCACGATCGATGGCGACCAGTTGACCGAACTCTCTAACCGGGAACTACGCAAGAAGCGACATCGAATCGGTATGATTTTTCAACAATTTAATCTTGTTGCGAATAAAACCGTCTTTGATAACGTCCTCGATTCACTAAAGCTTGCCAAACGACCGAAATCATCATGGGAGACGCGCGTGATGGAGTGTCTTCGGTTCGTTGGACTCGAAGCGTATCGCGATAAATATCCTTCCCAGTTGAGTGGGGGACAAAAGCAACGTGTCGCCATCGCTCGGGCACTCGCGAGCGAACCGAGTGTACTCCTCTGCGATGAACCGACCTCTTCTCTCGACCCGAATACGACGGCAGAAGTGCTGCGTGTCCTCCAGTCGGTCAATGAACAACTCGGTGTCACCGTTGTGCTCGTCACGCATGAGATGGATGTCATCCGTCAAATCTGTCATCGCGTCACCGTCATGGCAGACGGTACCGTTCATGAGACGATTGAGAGGGAGCCGACAGGGGTGATCGCCATCGATCAGAATCCAAATTGGTTCGTCGGACAGTTACGAGAGGAAGGTGAAGCGAATGCCTGACATCTTGGTCCGCTATAAATCAGAGATTTGGCAGTCTATTGCCGAGACGTTCATGATGGTCGGGGTATCGATTCTTGCCGCTATTCTAGTCGGATTGCCACTAGGCACGTGGCTTTACCTTTCGCGTAAAGGACAATTGTTAGAGAATCAAATCGTCTTCTCCGTCCTTAACCTGGTCGTGAACATCGTCCGGTCTTTCCCGTTCTTGTTACTCGTCGTGTTTTTGATTCCATTTACACGACTCATCATCGGGACGGCCATCGGAACGGCGGCGGCGACGGTGCCGCTCTCCATCATTGCCATTGCGCATTATGCGCGCCTCGTCGAACAGTCGTTGATCGATGTTCCGCGCGGTGTTGTAGAAGCGGCGCTTTCGATGGGAGCGTCGGTGAAAGACATCATCTTTAAGTTTCTTTATGTGGAAGCCCGATCTGGTCTCGTCCTTGGCTTGACCACATCCATCATCAGCTTTATCTCGTACTCGACGATTATGGGGGTCGTCGGGGGCGGTGGCATCGGTGACTTTGCCATCCGTTATGGATATCAACAGTTTCAGACAGAACTCATGCTCTATATGATTCTCATCATGCTCGTCTTCGTCCAGTTGATTCAATTCACGGGCACGACCGTGGCGCGAATCATCGACAAACGTTAAACAGAAAGTAGGAAATGAATATGAAAAAATTGATGGCACTTCTGGCCTCACTCACACTTGTCCTCGCAGCATGTGGGAACGATACAGAAACACAAACGGAACAGGCAAATGAACCACAGACATTGAAAGTCGCATCACTCATTCCACCGATGACAGATATGCTTGAAATCGCGAAAGAACAGCTCGCTGAAGACGACATCGAACTCGAAATCGTTGTTCTCGGAGACAACGTCCAACCGAACTCGGCACTTGCAGCGAAAGAAGTCGATGCGAACTTCTTCCAACACGTTCCGTATATGGAAGAGTTCAACCGTAGCAACGATGCGAATCTCGTTCCCATCGAACCGATTTATTTCGCAAATTATGGTGTATACGCAAAAAACTATGACAAGATGGAAGACATTCCGGAAGGCGCGACAATCGCCATCGCCAACGACGTATCGAACATCGACCGTTCGCTCTCCCTGCTCGCACAACATGATGTGATCGAGCTCGGAGAGAAAGAAGGCACGTACTATACGCAGGCTGATATCACATCGAACCCGAAAAACTTCAAATTTGAAGAAGTCGATTTATTGATGCTCGCGCGCGCGTACGATGACGTCGATGCGGTCTTGATGACACCGGCTTACGCGGCACCACTCGGTTTGACACCGAAGAGTGACGCACTCTTAACAGAAGGTGTCGAGAACGATTTCGCCATCACCCTTGTCGCACGTGAAGACAACCAGGATGACGAAGCGATCCAAAAACTCGGCGAAGCGCTCACAAGTGACGAAGTCCGTGCATTCCTGCAAGAAAACTATGATGAGACGGCCATTCCGGCGTTTTAATTAATTCCGTAGTCAACGTAAGATATCTTGTTCAAACGAAGCAATGACTTGTTGCACCACGCGTAGATAGTCTTGGTCAGATTGAGCTGACTCGTAAAAGAACCAAATACCGTCTTCATCTGAAGAATGACTGCCCAGCCTTCGTCGTGCGTCGACGTCGATATCATGGGCGGTCATTTTTTGTGGGCTAATTTGTTCTCCCCAATATGTTTGAAAGTCAGTGGGCGGAGCTTGAGCCAATTCGACGATGAACGAGCCACCATGCCGATTGAATTGAAAGGTGACTAAATCAATTCGGTCAGATTGCATGCGCCGAAAGTGAGGAAACGATCCTTGGAATTGATGTGACCGCAAATAAGGAACGACTTCCCGTTTCAAGAAGGCAATCATGTCTTTTCGTTGTTGGGATAGCATGAGAATCTCCTTTAAGTAGTTTAGTTAGAATATATACAAAAATCGGATTGAGCGCATGCTCAACCCGATTTAATTAATACTCTTCGTATTCACGAGGATCTTGGTCATCGATGCGACCATCCGGCTTCGTCAACGCATTGAGCGTCTCCATCTCTTCATCGGTCAATTCGAAGTTGAAGATATCGAGGTTCTCTTTTTGGTGCAACTCGCTAGACGAGCGGGCGAGCGGGATGACCCCAAGTTGCACGTGCCAACGCAAGATGACTTGAGACACGCTCTTTCCTTTTTGTTTGGCGAGCTCGGTGATCTTTTCGTCATGGATGACCGTACGGGCGCGACTGAGCGGGCTCCACGCTTCTGTGATGATGCCGCGTTCTTTATCGGCTTTCCGCTGCTCGACTTGCGAGAAGTACGGATGTAGCTCGATTTGGTTGATGACCGGTGTTTCTCCCGTCTCTTCAATCAAGCGGTCAAGGTGCTCCGGCATGAAGTTCGAGACCCCGATAGAGCGGATCCATCCGTTTTTCTTCGCCTGAATCAAGGCACGCCATGCCTCGACGTACTTGTCTTGTTTCGGGTTTGGCCAATGCAAGAGGAACAAATCCCAATAGTCGAGGTTCGCTCGATATAGGGACTCTCGAATCATCTCGAGCGCCTGATCGTAGTCATAATATTGCGCGCGCAGTTTCGATGTTAAGAAAAGTTGTTCACGCGGGATGCCGGATTGGCGAACCGCTTCACCAACCGTGCCTTCATTATCGTAGCGAATCGCCGAATCGATGAGTCGATATCCGTTCCGGATGGCGCATGTGATGGCGTCGACCCCTGCTTCACCTTTCAAATAAACCGTCCCGAGTCCGATGGCCGGAATCTCATAACCGTCATGTAGCTTGATTGTTGGAATACCCATCAAATGCCTCCCCATTCAAAATCCGTTCTCTTCTCCGCTATTCCACTTTCCTTGGAAATGAAACGTTTGAATGTGAGGTCAACGTCGAAACGCTTTGATCAAACCTTCTGCTAAATCGAGAATACACACGATGATGATGGTGAGTAAGACACTCCAGACGCCCCAACGACTGATTGTTTCAAGGTCGGCGTTGATTTGCTCAGCAATCAACGGGAGCGCTTCGGTCGAAATTAGATCGGGTTGCAGCATAATGAGCGCTGTGACGACAATCCATACGATATTGAAGAGCGCGTTCCATAAGGCGAGCGGCTTTGTCCAATGTCGAACCATCCATTTGTAAATGGCGATGGCGATCCCAAAGGCGGCCAGGGCGATGACAAACGGGAAGAATTGATCCAAGACCGACGCATTGAGTAGCGGATAGGATTCACTATCTGTGACAACACGAATCAACTGCTCGGCGTTGACATACAATACGACCATCAGAACGGTGGCGATAAAGTCAAACAAAATCGAACCAAAATAAATCGAGGTCGAACGTGGTTTTACTTTCTTGAGTTGTTCAGGTTTCCAACTAGAGAAAGGGACTTCGCCCTCAGGTACGGCACGCTCGATGATGAAGAACGTGAGGGTGATCCAGAATAGCGTCTGAACGACGACATTGAAGATGGCCGCCCCAGTTTGAAGGAATGCTTGAATCAAGAATTGACTCCAAGACGTGTCGTCGATGGGATTGGTCAAATAACCGATGATGGAGAGAATGGTGACAACCGTGACGGCAACCGGTAAGACGATTTTGATGATGTTCACGTACTGTGTGAAGAGAGCAGGACCGATGAGGTAAAGTGGTCGGTTCGCGTAGCGAGCAGCGAGGATATGAGGGTCGCCGAGTTGGCGCAATGCTTCAAATAAAGCCGCTTCAGACGAGTCATTTCCAGTCATGTCATCAATGGTCGATTCCAATTCGAGTGCGACGTCTTGCCGCATCGACTCTGGGATTCGAGAGGTGACTTCATCGATATACACATCACGAAGATTCATGATCGTTTCCTCCTTCAATTAGACGGATCAATGTTTTCGACATGTTCATCCATTCCACGTACAACTCATTCAAAATATCCATTCCGTCTGTGCTGAGCACATAGTATTTACGAGGTCGACTCTCCGTCGTGTCCCAGGAACTCGTGACGAGTCCTTGTTTTTCAAGTCGACGTAAGAGCGGGTAGAGCGTACTCTGGTCAATGTTGATGTCGGCATCAAGTAGCGCTTGAACGAGAGAATAGCCGTATTGAGGTGTTTTCAACTGGCTGAGCACCGCAATCGTCAACGTGCCGCGCCGCAACTCTGTCACCAACGAGGCTTTTATATCGGACATTTTTTCGCCTCCTTCATTCGTTTATCTTTATACTGTATATCATACACTATAAGTTATCATACATCAATATGAATAAAATATATTGAGTTATTTCCTGGTTTTGGGATGATAAAGGGGAGGTGATGTTGATGAAGTGGTGGTGGATGGTTGGCGGTGTGGTGATCGCCAGTTTATTGACGATCAATGCGCAGTGGTATGGGAATGCGGCGACGTTTGGGGTACCGATTGGCTGGATCATCATGCTGCTAGTCTTGGCACAGTTTCGAAAGCCGACATCGACTCTTTGGGCGGCGTCGGTCGGAGTGATAAGTGTAGGGGCGGCGATTTTGCTCTCGATTCCGAGCTACTCGTTAGCTGAGGCAGAAGAGGTGTTGAGCAAAACATACAATGACGTGGCGTACGTGGAAAGCGTTCCGACGACCGGAGGAGAATGGAATCCATTCTCCCCTCGAGTAGGCTATCGGTTTGAGACGGAGAGTGGAGACTCGATTTTATTCATCCCGGACTCGGGGAAGACGTTTGAACTGTAAAAAAGACTCGCTCTCATGATAGAGGGCGAGTCTTTGTGTTAGTTGCGAATCATGTAGTCGAAGGCGCCGAGTGCGGCTGTCGCACCAGAACCCATCGAGATGATGATTTGTTTGTAGGCACTGTTCGTGCAGTCTCCTGCCGCGAATACACCTGGGACGTTCGTCGCGCCATGACGGTCGACGACGATTTCCCCGAAGTTGTTGCGTTCGACCGAGTCGAGCCAGTCCGTGTTCGGGACGAGACCGATTTGGACGAAGACGCCTTCAAGTTCGACATGATGTGACTCGTTCGTCTCACGAGACACATACGAGATGCCGTTCACTTTGTCCGTACCCGTGATTTCTGTCGTCTGAGCGTTCGTGATGACAGTCACGTTTGGGAGACTGTGAAGACGATCTTGTAGCACTTGGTCAGCCTTGAGTTCAGGAGCGAACTCGAGGACCGTTACGTGCTTGACAATCCCTGCGAGGTCGATAGCGGCTTCGATACCGGAGTTACCGCCACCGATGACCGCGACGCGCTTGCCTTCGAAGAGAGGGCCGTCACAGTGTGGGCAGTAAGCGACCCCTTTGTTTTTGAACTCCGCCTCACCTGGGACGTTGACGTTACGCCAACGTGCACCCGTCGAGAGGATGACACTCTTACTCTTCAAGACAGCGCCGTTCTCGAGTTCGATCTCGACGAGGTCCTTTTTTTCAAGACGTTTCGCGCGTTGAAGGTTCATGACGTCGATGCCGTACTCTTTGACGTGCTCTTCAAGGCTTGCAACAAGCTTTGGACCTTCTGTATAAGCGGTACCGATGAAGTTCTCGATCCCCATTGTGTCCATCACTTGGCCGCCGAAGCGCTCTGCGATGATTCCGGTACGGATTCCTTTACGAGCCGCGTATACGGCTGCGCTCGCACCCGCTGGACCGCCACCTACGACGAGGACGTCATACGGGTCTTTGTCCGAAAATGCAGAAGCGTCAGGACCTGTACCGAGTTTCGCCAAGATTTCTTCGAGTGACATCCGACCGTTACCGAACGATTCTCCGTTTAAGAAGACCGTCGGGACAGCCATGATCTCTTTTGCTTCCACTTCATCCTTGAACGCGGCTCCATCGATCATCGTGTGCGTGATGTTCGGATTGAGGACGCTCATGACGTTTAGCGCTTGCACGACGTCAGGACAGTTGTGGCAGCTGAGACTGATGTACGACTCGAAGTGATATGTGCCTTCGATATTTTGAATTTGTTTGATTGTATCCGCATCGACTTTCGGCGCGCGCCCGCTCACTTGGAGGAGGGCGAGGACAAGTGATGTGAACTCATGTCCGAGTGGAATCCCCGCGAAGACGATTCCTGTCTCTTCGGATGGACGATTCACGCTGAAGCTCGGTGTACGCTCGAGTGTCGCGCGTTCGACCGAGATGCGTGATGACATGCTGGCGAGTTCGTTGACGAGCTCGAGCATCTCGTTTGAGACTTTGTCTTCCCCAGCGCTTACACGGAGGACGACATCGCCCTCCATGAGCTGGAGATATTGGTCGAGCTGTTGTTTAATCGCTGCTTCTAACATGCAATCGCTCCTTACAATTTACCGACGAGGTCAAGGCTTGGGCGGAGTGTTTCAGAACCCTCTTCCCATTTCGCTGGGCAGACTTCGCCTGGATTGTTGCGTACGTATTGTGCTGCTTTGACTTTGTTGACGAGCGTGCTCGCGTCACGGCCGATGCCGCCAGCGTTGATCTCGACAGTTTGGATGACACCATCTGGGTCGATGATGAACGTACCACGGTCTGCGAGGCCGTCTTCTTCGTTTAAGACATCGAAGTTGCGTGAGATGACGTGTGATGGGTCACCGATCATGATGTACTCGATTTTTCCGATTTTCTCAGATGTTTCGTGCCAAGCTTTATGTGTGAAGTGTGTGTCTGTTGAGACAGAGTATACTTCTACACCGAGGTTTTTAAGTGTAGCGTACTCGTTTTGAAGGTCTTCAAGTTCAGTTGGGCAGACGAATGTGAAGTCAGCTGGGTAGAAGCAGACAACGCTCCATTTGCCTTTGAGGTCGTTCTCTGTAACTTCGAGGAATTCACCTGTTTGGAATGCTTGTGCTTTGAATGGTAGTACTTCTTTGCCGATTAATGACATGGGTTATGTCCTCCTTGTTTTTTTACTCTAGCGTTTCTATCTCGACTAGAATAATTATAATGTAATACTAACTTCATATAACGAGCTGAAATTGTCAAGGCGTTTGCATGCTTTGAAAATATAAGGTGTATCAAAAGATTGTCTGTATTTGGCTTAATAAAAGCAAAGAAAACGATTACATAACGATCGGTATTTTTCTCGCTATTTTCTTATTTTGAAAAATAAAAATCATGAGTATAGTTGATAATATTTTGGAAAGGGTTATACATTTTCTCGTCGGAAATTGGAGGATTATCAATTACATCAATAAAACAACCTTAATCACAAGTAGCGATTAAGGTTGAAGAATTTGCTGTATGATTTTTTCTCGATACAAAGCACGGTCTTTACTTTTCCGAAGTCGAGCATGACAGTTAGGGCAAGTAGCTATTACTTGTTCAGGGAGAGCCAATCCCTCATCGGATTCTTTATATAATGAGTAAAGTTCTAAATAAGGCCCTTCTTCAGTATCAAATGGTGCGGCTTGACCGCATGCTTCGCAGTGATTATTTGCTCTCGCAAGCACATAATAATATAAAGCCGCTGTCTGCTCCCTCACTTGGCGCTTTCGAATCGACATGCTTAATCCAGTCGCACGCTTAGGGTCACGATTGGCAATTCGTTCGAGTTCCACAATTGATTTGTCCCTCATAGTTGTTGCATATTCGTGAGATTCTTCCTGTACGACGTGGAGAGGTTCGAAAGCAAAAACGATGACTTCTCGCTGATTTTGATGTTTGTCGATTCCAAATTGAATATCATAGCCAATCAAAACAAGTTGGTCTACGAAACGATAATTTCCTTTTCCGAGAGATTCAAATAGATAAACATCCTCACCATTTTCGATGTGATGGAGAAGCGCCTTGTTACCGAAGGAGAAGGTTTGATTTCCTTCTTGTCCTTCGCCACTATAGTAGAACAAACCATCTTCTTCGCTCCAGCCATTCTTATATCCAAATTCTTGATCCATTCCACTATCAAAAATAAAAATAAGTTTATGTTTGTTAGGTGTACTGATTCCTCGTTGACGGCTTCCGCCATATTGATCATGGATGAAGGAACGTCTATACACTTTGTTTTTTTCGAACAGCATAAAGCACCTCATTTCCAGGTTTTTCTTTTAAATAGAGTGTAGCATGCTTTTTTATTAAAAACGAAAAAGACAGAGGACTCCCTCTGCCTTCACCGTCACTCCGCCATCAACGCACACACCGCATTCGAATACGCTACCGGATCTTCAATCGGTAACCCTTCAATAAGGAGGGCTTGTTGATACAAGAGGTCTGTATATTGTTTCGCTTTCGCTTCATCTTCTTTATACACACGTTGGAGTGTCTGGAAGATGGCGTGGTCGGCATTCACTTCGAGCACTTTCTCCGCTTTCATGCCGCCGCCGTTTGGCATCGCGTTCAAAATCTTCTCCATCTCGATTGAGACGTCACCCGCAACCGTCAAGCAAACCGGATGCGACTTGAGACGTGTCGAGGCACGCACTTCTTTGACGCGGTCTCCAAGCTCTTCTTTCATGAATGCGAACAAGTCTTGGTTGTCTTCGTTGAGCGATTTCGCTTCCGCGTCATCGAGACCGAGATCGCCGCTCGCGATCGATTTGAATTCTTTGTCTTCATACGACTGAAGCATCTTGATGGCGAACTCGTCGATCTCTTCTGTGAAGTAGAGGATCTCGTATCCTTCTTCTTTCAAACGTTCTGCTTGTGGCAAGAGGTCGATGCGATGAATCGATTCGCCTGTCGCATAGTAGATATACTTCTGATCTTCTTTCATCCGCTCGACGTACTCTTTGAGCGATACAAGTTTCTTCTCGTAAGAAGAATGGAAAAGAATCAAGTCTTTCAGTTCGTCTTTGGCTGCGCCGAACTGGTCATACACGCCGAACTTCAATTGGCGACCGAACGACTCATAGAACTTCTCATAGTCCTCACGCTCGTTTTGGAGCATCTTCTCAAGCATGCCTTTGATTTTCGACTTCACGTTCTTCGCAATCACGCGAAGTTGGCGGTCCTGCTGTAACATTTCACGGGAAATGTTGAGGGAGAGGTCTTCTGAGTCGACCATCCCTTTGACGAAGCCGAAGTAATCCGGCAAGAGGTCGGGTGACTTCTCCATGATCAACACGCCGTTCGAGTAGAGCTCGAGCCCTTTCTCGAATTCTTTCGTGTAATAGTCGAACGGAACCGTTGACGGGATGTAGAGGATTGATTGATAACGAATCGTCCCGTCGACGTTCAAGTGAAGGTGCTTGAGTGGCTCATCAAAGCCGTAGCGTTTCTCGTGATAGAACGCCTTGTAATCTTCGTCAGTCAACTCGCTCTTACGCTTCCGCCAAATCGGCACCATGCTGTTGACGGTCTCTTCTTCCTTGTAATCCTCATACTCTTCTGAGTCCTCTTTTTGACGATGTTTCGTCACATCGAGTTTGATCGGGTAACGGATGAAGTCCGAATGCTTCTTGATGAGTGAGCGAATCTCGTATTCTTCAAGGAATGACGAATACACATCATCTTCTGTGTCTGCCTTCAAGTGGAGCGTAATTTCTGTACCGATGTCCGCTTTGTCTGTCGGCTCGATCGAATAGCCGTCTGTGCCTTCTGACTCCCATACGTATCCTTGATCACTGTCAATCGAGCGAGTCCGCACGGTCACGCGGTCAGCGACCATGAACGCGGAATAGAACCCGACCCCGAATTGACCGATGAGGCTATGGTCTTCTTCCATCTTCGTCGCCTGTTTCATGGCGAGTGAACCGCTCTTTGCGATGATTCCGAGGTTTGTTTCGAGTTCTTCTTCTGTCATCCCAATCCCTGTATCGCGAATCGTGATCGTCCGTGCTTCTTTGTCGAGTTCAATTTTGATGAAGTAATCGTCTTTGTTGAACTCGATGCTTTCGTCTGAGAGGGCACGATAATACATCTTGTCGATGGCATCACTCGCGTTCGAGATGAGCTCACGCAGGAAGATGTCCTTATGTGTATAAATTGAGTGGACCATCAACTCTAAAATTCGTTTCGATTCCGTTTGAAACTGTTTCTTTGTCATGATCGTTCTCCTTTTGATGTCTATATTTTGGCACTCTGCTAATAAGAGTGCTAACACTATTGATTATCCTAATTTTTAGGAAGATGTCAACCGAGATTGAAGAAAAGATTGACGAGGACGTAGGTTTCGCATATAGTTGAGTACATGCGATGAGCTGGTCTATGTAAGACGGCGGACATTCCCTTGAGGAGCACGTTGTGGAGCGTGGTCCGTCGCGGTAGACTTTCGAGAGCACCTCTAGTGAGAGGTGCTCATTTTTATGTATACAACTAGCCTCCCTTCAAACGAAGGGAGGCTTTTCTTATGCCCGGATGGATGTGAGGAACATCTCTTTTAAAGCATGCAATTGTACGGCCGGTTCGATATCGTCCTCTAAATAACTGATGTGCGACTTCAACATGATGTTGTTGCCGAACGTCCCGAACGTATTGATGATTGTGACGACGGTCACCTTCACATCGATATCCGAGCGGAATGAACCGTCTCGTTTCCCATCTTCGATCAAGGGTTCGAGTGTCTGCATGATCTGTCGTTGAACGTCGATGTATGTCTCGATTCCAGGAAGAGGTGAGGCGACGAGCGATGCATAGCTCTCGAACGCCTCTCGGAAACGGGCATGGTTCGTCCGTTCCAACTGCATCTCGAAAAAGTGGTTCAAGATGGCCTCGAGCCGCTCATATGCGCTGCCTTCCCCATGCATGAACTGTTCAAATCTCTCGAGTGTGGGCTGTAGATTCTTGACGGCTGCCGCGACGATCAATTGATCTTTCTTCGGGAAGTAGCGAAACAGTGTCGCCACCCCAATCCCTGCCGCGTCCGCGATGTCCTGCATCTGAACCTTCTCAAAGCCATTCTCTATAAATAAGCGTTCTGCCTCTTGGATAATCAGCTGGATTCGTTCTTCTTTGTTTTGTTGTCGTTTACTCAATTCCATCACCTCATTGTCTGTCCCTAGTATATCGTCTTCGAGCAGTTTCGTTGAGATTAATGTCACATCCAATTATGATTATGATAGTTAGACTATCATAATTTAATGAATGGAGCTGGGACAATGCGTTTACAGGGGAAAGTAGCGGTCATCACAGGGGCAGGAAGCGGTATGGGAGAGTCAACGGCACGCCTATTCGCCA
Organism: Exiguobacterium sp. HVEsp1; assembly: GCF_002009685.1. Classification (GTDB taxonomy): domain Bacteria; phylum Bacillota; class Bacilli; order Exiguobacteriales; family Exiguobacteriaceae; genus Exiguobacterium; species Exiguobacterium profundum. The sequence continues at coordinate 176,499 of NZ_KV917367.1, forward strand.
AAGAAGGGGCGACGGTCGTCGCAACAGATATCAATGAACAAGGAGTAAACAATGTAGTCGAGTCGATTCGTGCACAAGGTGGGGAAGCCATCGCGGTGAAGCATGACGTGACCTCACGTTCGAGCTGGGAGGACGTATTCGCAGAAGTGGAAGCGACGTGTGGCAAATTAGATATTCTCGTCAATAACGCTGGAATCGCACTTGCGAAACCGTTCTTGGAACAGACGGAAGAGGACTGGGCACGCACGTATCGCATCAACATCGATGGGGTCATGTTAGGGACACAGTATGCGATTCCGCTCATGACAGAGAATGGCGGAGGATCAATCGTCAACATCTCCTCCATCTCTGCATTGACCGGTATGGCGGGTGCCGGGGCATACACGGCCTCAAAAGGTGCGGTCCGTTCTCTCACGAAAGCAGCGGCCGTCGATTACGGGAAGCAAAATATTCGGGTCAACTCGGTGCATCCTGGGTATATCGTGACACCGATGAGTGCGCCGCATATGGAACATCCGGACTATAAGCAGCACTTCTTGAATCAAATCGCTTTGCCGAATCTCGGACAAGCGGATGAGGTGGCGGCAGCCGTCCTATTCCTCGCGTCAGACGAAGCGAACCATATTAGCGGGATCGAACTTCCGGTAGACGGTGGCGTGACGGCGAAATAACACCATGTGGATTTAGTTCTTCTGAACTGAATCCTTTTTTGTATTCTTGAGTCGTAACTGTCTATACTAACTAGGAGGTAGTTTCGTTATTTAGGAGGGATTAGATGAACTGGTATTTAGATGATGCACATGCATTGCATCGAGCAGCTCCTTATACGTTTTATATACCGAGCACAGCGGTCTTGAGCCGATTAAAAGTCGATGACTATGTGAAATTGATTTTTGCGACTGATGTTGCTGAGCCTGATGGGTATCGGGGAGAACGGATGTGGGTCCGAATCACATCGGTCAACGGTAATCAGTTTGAAGGTGTGCTCGATAATGAGCCGTATCGTTTACCGATCACGTTAGGTACCGTCCTTTCGTTCGGGATGGAGCATATTTGTCAGACCGAACTTGAAGAGCCAGCTGAGGATGAGTGGGATTATTATATGGATACGCTTGTGACGGTCAGTGCGGATGTGTTAGAACGTGAAGAATTTCATTTTATGTTGCGAGATGAGCCACATGAGGAAGGGGATTCAGGTTGGTCCTTTTTGAGCGGATATGAAGATGATGCTTACTTAAATGATGCAGATCATTTTCACATCGTGTCAATCGGTGTCATCTTGAATATCGATGACTCTATTCTAACGTTAGTTAACCAGCCACCACTTTGTGTGTATGAACGTAACGAGGATGGGACGTTTCAGGAAATTGAAGATTTCGACTGGGATGGGTATTTGAATGGCTAACAAAAACTGTAACTTAGGAATGGAAATCTAATTTTAGATGGGTAAGAGTATGGATGGATAAAACGGAGTTGTTTTAGCAAGTCCAACTTCAACTTCGATCTTCTACCTGTACCAGTAAATAGTTCATTTGTTTAGATGAGGGAAGTCTTGAGGACCTTTATCAGAAATTGAATCAATTCAATGAAGCGTGGGATGAGGATGATTGAACAGTTCAAAATGACGCGAATATGGGAAGACGATTTCGCAATCGAAGTGATGATGACGCTAAAAGGAAAGTGGTGCGAGGTTACCGTGAACGAGTATGTCACAGCATCCGATATCAACGCCGTTATCTCTTCGTTACGAGCGTTCAATGAACGGAATGGGAAGTCTCCGGAGATGTGGATACTCAACCTTCCACTCGTCCGTCTCTCCTTGACGTTCGCGCTTGCGAATGCAAGAGGGGTTGTTCAAGTCAGCGCCGCAATCGAGCAAAGTAAAGGTGATGGCGGAGACATGAGCGCAACCTTCTCGTTTGAGACGACAATGGGACAGATGGATGATTTGCAGCGACAACTGTCGGCATTCTTGGCACGCGAAACCAATTCGGTCGAATCGCTTCGCCCAGAGTAAGTGGTCAGATTAAAACGAAAAGGCGGGTACGAAAAGTGAAAACTTAATTCGAGATGGAACGGATTTGGATGGATGAGACTGAGCTGTTTTATCAGGTTAGGCTACAGCTCCATGCATCCGTCTGTTCGAGCAATCAAGATGTATATATACAGGACGAGACATTGCAAGAACTGATTGACTCAATCGATGGATTCAATAACATATGGGGAAAGAATCCCGTGACTTGGGAGTTGTTGGACCCGGATGCGGATGACCAAAAAATCAGCCTCACGTTCTCATTGATTGATCGGACAGGGACGATTCAAGTCGACGTCTTCATCCATGACGAGTGGCCACACGATTCGTTCGACCACTTCCATGCGACCTTCAAGTTCAGAACGACAATGGTCCAGCTCGATGACTTGAGCACTCAAGTCAAACGATTCATTCGTCGTGAGACCGACCATGTCTCATCACTTCGACCAGAATAAAGCAGCCTGAGACGACTCAGGCTGCTTTTTAGTACCATTCTTTCGGTTCGTAATTCAATTCGCGGAACAACTGCTCGCGCTCTTTTTTCGAAAGGTCGCGCCATTGTCCAGGCGGGAGTTTTCCGAGCGTGATGTTCATGACGCGTACACGTTGGAGGCGGAACACTTCGTATCCGAGCGCCTCACACATCCGACGGATTTGACGGTTGAGTCCTTGCGTGAGCGTGATATTGAAATCGAACTTCGAGAGCGGACGGACTTTACACGGTAGCGTCTTCTGTCCGAGGATTTTGACGCCGGCTTCCATCTGTTCGACGAACTCCGGTGTGATTGGCTTATCGACCGAGACGATGTATTCTTTCTCATGCTCGCCTTCGGCACGAAGAATCTCGTTGACGATATCGCCGTCGTTCGTCATGAGGATGAGACCTTCTGAGTCTTTATCGAGACGACCGATGTTAAAGATGCGGAGCGGGTGGTTGACCATGTCGACCAAGTTCCCTTTTACTTTTTTCTCTGTCGTACTCGTGATCCCGACCGGCTTATGGACGGCGATGTAGACGTTGTTTCGGGCAACCCGTGCGACAGAACCGTTGACGAGGACTTCATCGCCCGGTTTGACCTGGTCGCCGATTTTTGCTTTCTTCCCATTGATGGTGACGCGTCCCTCTTCGACGAGACGGTCGGCTTGGCGACGGGACGCCTTGCCTGATTCACTGATGAATTTATTGATGCGCATGTGTACACGTCCTTTGTTTGGCTTCGTCCTCTCACTATAACGCATTTTATAGACTCTCGAAAGCGGGAAACGAACGGGAGAGGAGGGATGACATGGAGGCAGTACGACTGTTACAAGATGCGATCCGATTTCAACAAGCACTGTGCGATACAACGTTCGGGAAAGAATTGATTCCAGAGGCATCACCTGTCCTTTGGTACGGGCGACCTGGTCCGAATCAATGGCTGACCATCGGGACGAATCCGTCTCGCGGCGAGTTTTTACATCGTGACGGGACATTGAGAACGGGGCAACACCAAAAGTTCTATTGGCGGGACACACTTTCGTTTGACGATTACCTCGGAAATGAAGAGGCGCTGCAACAAACGCTCGAACGGGCATCGGTCTATTTCGAGTCGGGGCGCGCGACGACGAACTGGTTCGGGAAACCGCATGGCGCCAAACTCGAGGCACTCCTCAACGGGATGGGGCGTTCGTTCTATGATCATCCTGCAGCTGTCATCCACGTTGATTTTTTCAAGTTTGCGACATATGAACAGATGGGGAAGATGAGGACCGGGCGCCACTGGATGGAACATCCGACCTCAATCGAACTGTTGGAGCGGACGATTGCGTACATCAAACCAATCCGTATCATCGTGCTCGGACGGGATAACTGACGTGCCTTGAACGGTTTTTCAACAATCGGAAGACTGTCTGCATATCCCGCCGTCACCTATGAAATCGGACGCCATGATTCAGGTATCCCGATGATCGGCCTCCATATGAAGCCTTCAGAAGTGTTCGTTGGGCTCGGGAATGGCCGTGATTCAAACGGGCTACATTACGGGTCATACGCGAAGCGCGAGCACCTTTTAAAAATCGGAGAAGCGATTGACACGATTATGGACGAGTGGCTGGCGGATGGACGCGTGTGATGCTTCCCCAAAAGTTGAATTCGTTGAAGTCGATGTAGCGCACGTCCTTCGAACGATTATCGAGCACGGCTAACAAGATGACGTCCGGGACCCCCCGTTTTTCAAACTGTAAGTAGCCGACTCCCGTGACGGAATGATTTTTATAAAAGCCGTTCGCCATATTCAGCACAAACGGGCGTCCTGCTTTCAGCTCACGCTCAAACGTCGACCATTTCCAAAGATAGCGGGAACTGCCTCGACCGTCGTACCCGTATCGCTTCCACAGTTTCGTGATGATGGTGGCGATTTGTGTCGGCGGTGTCCCTTTCTCGTCTTTGAAATGGTGCCTGAAGGCGATCTCGCGCACATCTTCTTGGATCTGTGTCACATCATCTGGGATGTTCGCATACCCATGATCTCGATAGAAACGGAAGATGGCGGTGATCGACGTCAACGTACAGTTGTTCTTGCCGTTCTCGAACTGACGTTGGAGCAAGACGGGCACGCCTTCAATCTGTACAGAGCGCTTTAATGTCCAGCGTCCGTGATAACGATCGTTCACATAAGCTTCCGGGTCGATGATCCCGGCATAGCCGTTGTTCGCAACCTCGAGTTGTCCTGCAAATGGGTGCTCCATCTCGGTCTCCCTCCTTTTCTTTTAGTATACAAAGGACGCCCCATCTCATAAAAGAGAAAGGGCGTCGTTTTCGTTAAAACACAAGATGTGCGATGCCGACGATGATCGGAAGGGTGATGAAGGTACGTAACAAGAAAATCAAGACGAGGTCGAGGAATGAGATCGGTAGTTTTGAACCGAGCAACAAGCCCCCGACTTCTGACATATAGATGAGCTGGGTAACCGACAACGTAGCGATGACAAAACGCGTCAATTCACTCTCGATGCCGCTTCCGAGAACGGCCGGCAAAAACATGTCGGCGAAACCAACGACCATCGTTTGAGCGGCTTCCGATGCCTCAGGCACTTGAAGGAGCATCAAAATCGGTTCGAACGGCTTTCCGAGGATAGTGAAGAACGGCGTATATTCTGCGATGATGACCGCAATCGTCCCGACTGCCATGACGACAGGGAGGACGCCGATCCACATATCGAGCACGTTCTTGAAGCCGTCTTTGAGCGTCTCTAGGAAACTTTTACTCGAACGTGACTTTTGTAACGCCTGAATTAACGCCCACTTACCGAGTGACACGTTCGCGGGTACTTCTTCTTCCGGTTTGAGCTCCGTCTTCTCATAAGCCGTGTCTGCCTTTTTAGATAATGGATAAATCCGTGGCATGATGAGAGCGGCGACTAGTCCGGATAAGACGATGGCCCCGTAGTAAGGCAAGAAGTATTGGTCGAGTTCGACATACTGTAAGACGACGATGGTGAAGGTGATGGAGACGACGGAGAATGTCGTCGCAATGATCGACGCTTCCCGTTTCGTGTAATAGCCTTCCTCGTACTGTTTTGTCGTCAGTAGAATCCCGATCGTCGCATCCCCGACCCATGAGGCGAGCGAGTCAAGTGAGGCGCGTCCTGGCAAGCGGAAGAGCGGACGCATGATCTTCATCAAAAACGTCCCGACGAACTCGAGAAGTCCAAAGTTCAATAAGAGCGGTAACAACATACCGGCAAAGAAGAATGTCGCAAATAAGATTGGAATCAAATCAAAGAGCAATAAGCCCCCTGTAAATTCTGACGTGATCATCTCTGGTCCGAGTGTGAGTAGCGTCATGACCCCGGCGATGAAACCGATCACGCGCATGACGAACCAAAACGGTGTCACGCTAAACAGTGCGTTGATGGATGGTCGCTCCATCATAAAAGCAGGACGTGCCGTAAAAAGTAATAATGAGCCGACAATCGAAATCCCCATCATGATGACGGCGAGTGTCGGGACGAAATCCCCAATCCAGTCAATCAGCAGATTGGATAAGAAGGCGACTGGAATCGTGAAGCCTTCCTCTGATGAGATTGGTACGATGAAAAACATGATCCCGATGAGTGATGGAATCAAGAACTTAAAGAAGTCTCGACTCGAAAAAGAAGGTTTCTTTCCGTCTGGTGTTGATGAACCATTCATGATGCATTCCCCATTTCCCCGAAGTGTTTGTGCTGTCTATGTATCCCCATTACACATCCAGCCGTTATTGAAACGTATTTCTTTCTTAGTATAAAAAATATGACCAGGTGCTATCAACAACATGCGGAAATTTTCTGAAAAATACAAGGTTAAATACTAGGCAAAACATTCGTATTCAATCAAACCATTTAGTATGATGACGGCGAGTCCAACAAATTCAAGATATTTAGAAACTTCATTATAGAGATAGGAGAATGCATGATGAGATTGAGTGTGTTAGACCAGGCGCCGGTCACGTCGGGTCATACAGGAGAACATGCGCTTAACAGCGCGGTCGAGCTCGCACAAGTTGCAGAAGAGTTAGGATATTACCGTATGTGGATGGCGGAGCATCATGGTGGCATGTCGTTTGCCAGCTCGGCTCCAGAGGTCATCACGGCTTATCTGGCAGCGAAGACGAACAAGATTCGTCTCGGGTCCGGAGGCATCATGATGATGCACTACTCGCCACTCAAGATGGCAGAGGTATTCAAGACGCTCAGCGCGCTCGCTCCAGGACGGATCGACTTTGGTGTCGGACGTGCGCCAGGCGGTGATGCGAACGCGATCTATGCGATGTCACAAGGGCAGAAACCGATGATGGATGGACTTTACGAGAAACTCGATACGACGCTTCAATTGATTAAAGATGAAGCCCCGGACGAACGATGGTATAAAAATACACCGGCTGCTCCGACTGGTGTCAGCCTTCCAGAAGCGTGGTTACTCGGTTCGAGTGGGAACAGCGCCGTGCAGGCCGGACGGATGGGGCTGGGCTATTCGTTTGCCCAGTTCTTTAACGGACAATTGAGTGCCGATACGCTCGACACATACCGTCACCATTTCACGCCGTCTGATTTCATGGAGAAACCGGACATCAGTGTCACGTATTTGGTCACGACGGCAGAGACGGAAGAAGAGGCAGAATATTTGGCCCGACCTTCTGATTTGTCGCGTCTCTTCTTGATGCGTGGTCAATTGAGACAGCTGTTGAGTCCGGAAGCGGCCCACGACTATCCGCTCACGGAGGTCGATAAAATCCATATCGCCAACAACCGAGCCATCCACCTCGTAGGAACGCCGAAACAAATTGCGGAACAGTTACGGGATGAATCGGAACGTTACGGTTTCGATGAGGCGATGATTTGTAGCATCCAGCATAAGCAGGAAGATCGCCTGAACGTCTATCGTCTCTTGGCGAATGAATTGCTTTAATCCGGAGAGCACCTTCTCAAGTACGAGAGGGTGTTTTTTTATAAGAGAAAAACGTTTCCCCATTTTTTCAAAGGTTTTCTCCATAGTTTGAGCGAAACCAACTACACTATAAGAAAAAGGAACGGGTGGAGGGATACGATGCAACGGATGAAAGGCGACCCATATTATCTATTCGAGCTGTTCACACGCTTGTATCGAATGGTATTTCTAATGGAAGTGACAGAAGCAGGCTATCGTTACGTAAATGTGAGCGAACAGGGGAAGGTGGCCTCTTCGCTTCCAAGTGATGTAGAAGGGCGGTATTTACATGAGATGTATCGCTCGGAAGTGGTCGAGGAATTGATTGAACATTATGATGCGGTCGTTGAGACAGGGGAGCCGGTCTACTTCATGTCGCAAATGAACATCGACTCCAATACGGCCCGATTCGCTTCTTCTATGCTTGTACCGATTGAAGATGAGGATGGATTCGTTCGTTATGTACTCGGTTTGACAACTGATTTATCCGAGGAGGCGGAGATCAAGTTGTTAAAGAGTATCGAGCATATGGACTATTTGACCGGTATGCCAAATCTGATGAAAGTCAAATTGGAGCTCGACCAGTTGTTCGAGCAACATGACACCGAAGAGACGAGCGTCATGCGCCTTCACATCAACCGTTTCAAGATGATGATGTCGCTTCAAGGTGTGGAGCGCTCGAATCAGTTGATTAAAGACATCACACGTCAATTGGCGAATACGCTTCCGAAAGGTTCAATTATCGGTCGAGTAGACGGTGAAGACTTTATCGCGGTGTTACCTCACACTCCAATCCGGTTGGCATACATGTACGCCGAGCATTTGCTTGACGTGATTGCAGATCATTCGTATCAAGTGGCGGAGGCCGAATTCCCGTTATCGAGTTGTATCGGGATTGGTGCCGGTACAGCGGATGCCGACCGTGTCATCATGAACGCCTCCACGGCTCTGTTGGAAGCGCGTCAGACGGGAAATCAAACGATTCGTTTATATGAACACGATGAGTACGTGCAGCGTTACATCGATGAGATGATGATCGAAACGGAACTGGTCAAAGCGTTGAAGCTAGATGAGTTATACATGGTGTATCAACCGAAAGTGTCGATGGACGGTGCGATTCATTTTGAGGCACTCATTCGCTGGGAGAGTCCTGTTCTCGGATTCATTTCACCTGAAACGTTCATTCGTGTGGCTGAACAGTCACTCTTGATCGAAGACGTGACACGATTCGTCATGAATCGGGTATGTCAGGATGTGTCGTCACAACCTGAGCAGTTTGAAGGGCGCCGCGTGGCTGTGAATGTCTCACCGAATTTATTTCATGAACACCATATGAATGAACTGGTTGCGATCATTGCATCGTACGGTCTTGTGCCAGAACAATTTGAGTTTGAGGTGACCGAGCACACGTTGATGCATGAACCGGTAGCGGCGATCAAAACGGTCGAATCGCTCAAACAACAAGGATTTCGACTGTTGATTGATGACTTTGGGGTCAGTTATTCCTCGTTGAATTATTTGAAGTTGTTCGAGATTGATGGAATCAAGATCGACCGGTCGTTCGTCGCGCAACTCGATCAGGAGAGCGGCATGAAAGAGTATGAAATCGTCAAACTGATTGTCTCGTTGGCTAAAAAGCTAGAGTTAGAGGTGACGGCTGAAGGTGTGGAGACTGAAGAACAATATCGGATCTTACGTCAGCTCGGCTGCGATGAGATTCAAGGGTATTTCTTCAGTCGTCCGATGCCGCTCGCGGAGTTAGAAGAGGCGCTCGGAATCTTGTATTCCCATCAGATGATGTTATCGAAGATCGAGCAGCCTGTGCAGTTGTTGCATCCTTCTTTAGATGAGCGTGAATTGCAACGACTCAAAGCGATATTACGATTGGAAATTTTAAATACGCCACAAGAGGAACGATTTGACCGGATCTCCCGATTGGTCGCACAAACCTTCCAGATGCCAATCGCATTCATTTCGATCATGACGACAGACCAACAGTGGTTCAAATCGTGTTTCGGTATCGAGCTCGAATCCGCTCACCTCAAACGGGAATGGACGTTATGTAATCGGGTTGTCACATCAGAGTCTCCGCTGGTGATTGAAGATGTTGCGGCAGCAGCGATTGAAAGTGACAGTCCTTGGATTGACCGAATCGGATTTTATGCAGGTGTACCGTTGCGGACGAAGCAAGGTCACGTCATCGGCACACTTTGCGTAGTGGATGGGCAGGCGAGAACGTTCTCAGAAGAAAACTTGAAGGCGCTCGAATCGTTTACGCATTGGGTCATGACAGAGATCGAGCACACGGAAGTCTCGAGAAGACAAATCACGCGACAACAATCAATCGAAGCATTGTATGAAGCGACGGCATTGCGTGTACCGTTCCAAGATCAATTGGCCCGGGTTCAAGAAATTTTATTGGAATGGGTCGGTTACTCCCACGGGGTCATCTTCTCGATTGAGCCTTCGCATCGTCTTCTAGTAGAGCATGGGGTCTCTCGTTTGACTTGGGGGGAAGAAGAACTGCATTCCCTGCATCAATTGACAACGGTCGGCGCGCAAACGCTTCAGGAAGGTGATCTGATTGTAGACGGTATCGAATTCACGAGGCTAGTCAGTTTTCCTTTGACGCATGCGCATCAAGTGTTTGGCTGGGTCGTTCTTCTCTCGGAGCAAGGCAACTTGAATGATCATCTCGACGAGGAAACGTTGCAAGAGTTGACAGGGACGGTACGATTGCTTGCACGATGGATGGAGAACGGGATTCGAAAGGAACGGAAACAACGCGAGATGATTCGAATCGCAAAACAAGATCAGCTGACCAAACTGTATAATCGTCATACGCTCACGACCGATTTATACAAAAATATGCACCGGACGCCATCGATTACATTGATACTCGTCAATTTAGACGATTTTACAAGAATCAACGATCAGTATGGGCACATGATAGGGGATGAAGTGTTAATTGAAATCGCACAACGATTAAATGAATTCGTCCAGCGTGTTGGGGGTCAAGTCTACCGTTTCTCAGACGATGAATTTGTTTTGGTGCAAACGGGTTCACTAAGTGGGGTTGAGCAGATTAATGAAGTTATTTCCCAGGGAATACACGCGTCGAATGGTGAAGTCATTCATCTTACAGCAAGTGTTGGCGTCACCCTGGTCCAGTCGACCGACACCGTCGATTCGGTTCTTCAAAAAGCAGATGCAGCGATGTATATTGCAAAGAGCAATGGAGGAGACCAGTGGTTTCAGTATGATGGATATTCGGATAAGGGGATTTGAGGATGGGGAAATTATGGTTGATTGAAGGATTACCGGGAAGCGGGAAATCTACGTTTGCCGAGAGGCTACAAGATAAACAAAATGGTAAGTTCTATTCGGAGGTGGATGCGTCACACCCGGTAGATGTGCATGATGTCTATTGGGTCGAGGAGAAACCATCAACCGGTCGTATTCTTGATGAAATCGAGGGGGGATGGCTCGTCCGTTATGATGATGGTGAAGAACTTGCCGGAACGGACGTCTACGAGTTGCCTTTCGCTCTTCACACACGAATCATGTGCGAACGCTGGCGGCGGTATGTTCAAAAGGTAGAGCGGGAAGAACAGGACGTCATCTTTGAATGTGCGTTGCTCCAAAATCCTTTCACGATTGGAATGGTTTCTCAAGACGTTCCGTTAGCGGATATGGAAGCATACGTTCAAGAAGTCGTGGACATCCTAAAACCGATTGATCCGATGGTCGTTTATTTGGCGTTGAATGACGTCGCACGCATTTTTCCAATCGTATATGATGAACGACCGATGGGATGGCAAGGCGGCTTTGTCGAGTATTATACGAGCGGTGCCTATGGCGTGAACCATAGTCGTGAAGGGATAGTCGGGACGATTGAGATTTTAGTGGAACGTCAGCGTCGTGAACTCGAACTACTTGAACGACTCCCGCTTCGCCATGTTCAGATTCAAAACGATGAGAGACGTTCATTCGAAGAATTAACGAATATATTGGAAGAGGAGTCTGTTCGTTCATGCAAACTTTGATCAAACATTCGGATCGTTTTTGGTATATGACACCGATCGACCGTACAGACCGACCGATTCTCGGTGCCGTTGTCGGCGATACGCATACGCTACTTATCGACGCGGGCAATTCCGTGTCGCACGCTTCATTTTTTTTAGAACAGCTAGAGAAACAAGGCCTCCGCACGCCGTCGATGGTTGCGTTGACCCATTGGCATTGGGATCATATCTTTGGTTTACCTGCACTTGAAGGTATGGTTTCCATTGCGAGTGAAGCGACCAAACAGGGGATGGAAAAACTTGTCCCATATGCTTGGGATGATGTCTCTCTCGATGAGCGGGTGGCGGAAGGGATTGAAATCGCATTTTGCGCGGAAGCAATCCGTGAAGAATATGGAGACGCGCGCGATATCAAAATCGTATTACCTACGCTGACGTTTCAAGAATCGCTGACACTCGACCTCGGTGGCGTTCACGTCGTGTTACGACATGTCGGAGGAGACCACGCAAAAGATGCGGTTGTCCTTTACATCGTAGAAGAACAGGTATTATTTTTAGGAGACGCGTTATACGCAGACATCTATTCTCCCACATGGAGAATGACTCCGGAAGAAACCCTGCGGTTGTTGAATGTATTGGAATCGTTTGATGCTAAACAGATTGTCTGGTCACACGGTGAGATGGTGAGTCGTGAATCCTTCGCAGAAGATTGCCTTGCATTAAGACGAATCGCCACCATTTCGGATGATTTCCCAGGAAATATTGATGAAATCACGCAGTCATATGCTTCACTCGTCAATCGGGAGATCACCGAGGAAGAGAACGAGTTGATTACGTTTTTTGTGAACGGGACGGTGGGAAGATGACTTACACTATCACGCGGATTCACGAGGAAGACGAGACGTTCCAACAGTTTTTGACCACTCAATTACGTGAGTATAACAACGTTCGTTCGATTTACCATCGTGACATTCGCGAGGCGCACGTGCCGACCATTCAGTTGAAAGTGGAGCAAGAAGGACGGGTAATCGCCGGCTTATATGGGAGTGTGTATTGGGGATGGTTCGATTTGGATCGTCTTTGGGTCGATGCAGACTTTCATGGTCAGGGCATCGGTAGCCAATTGCTTAGAGAAGGGGAGGCGTTAGCGAAGTCGCTCGGTGCGACGCGTGTGAAATTGACGACGTTCTCGTTTCAAGCGAAACCGTTTTATGAGCGATTCGGTTACACGGTAATAGGTGTGCTACCGGACTATCCGCCGGGATCGGATTACTATATGATGATGAAGCAATTATAAAAGGCGACACGAGGTCGCCTTTTTAATACACTTTATCCCCATTGAAGATTGAATTTTTCACCATGACGTAGTCTACGGTGCGCAATGCCTCGAGACTGTCACCACCCGCGTAAGAAATCGCCGATTGGAGGTCTTGCTCCATCTCGGTCAATGTATCTTGTAGTGCCCCTTTGTGTTCGACAAACATCTTTTTCCCCTCGACGTTCTTTCGCTCACCCTTTTGGAACTCAGAAGCAGAACCGAAATACTCTTTCAATTGTTTCCCGTCTTGCTCGAACGTTTCCCCCGGTGATTCATCGTGTCCGGCGAACAATGAACCAATCATGACCATCGAAGCGCCGAAGCGAATCGATTTGGCGATGTCACCGTGAGTACGGATGCCCCCATCCGCGATAATCGGTTTCGTCGCTGCTTTGGCACACCAGCGAAGTGCAGCCAATTGCCAGCCCCCGGTACCAAAACCTGTTTTGATTTTCGTGATACACACTTTACCAGGACCGATTCCAACCTTCGTCGCATCCGCTCCGGCATGCTCTAATTCGCGAACGGCCTCTGGTGTCCCGACGTTCCCCGCGATGACGAAGGATCCAGGAAGATGGTGTTTGATATGCTGAATCATTCGGATAACCGCATTCGAATGACCGTGAGCGATATCGATTGTAATAAATTCTGGCGTATGACCGGTCGATTTGAGCATTTCGATAAACCCATACTCTTCTTCCTTCACGCCGACACTGATGGATGCATACAAACCACGCTCATGCATGTCTTGGATAAACGCCAGGCGCGTCTCTGGATTGAAGCGATGCATGATGTAAAAATATCCGTTCTTAGCCAGCATCAATGCGACCTTTTCATCGATAATCGTCTGCATGTTAGCCGGAACGACTGGTAATCGGAACGTGAAGCCACCAAGCTCGACGGTCGGATCACATTCCGAACGACTGTCGACAATACATTTTGCAGGAATTAATTGAATATCTTCGTAATCAAATACTTTATCCATATATCGCACCCCTATTCACGAACATTAACGTATTGAACAATAAAAAACTTCGCCCATTCGGTAATATAACGTGAATAGAGTTTAAAGTCAAAGGATAATTCAATTAATTTATCTTAAAAATGAATAAAATTAAATAAATTGATGTTTAATGTTCGGATTTAGGATTTATTTTCGGTGTTTCACGTGAAAAAAGGACCACTTATTGGTGGTCCTTTGCGAGTGCATATTGATTTCGTCCACCTGCTTTGGCTTCATAGAGAGCGAGGTCGGCACGTTTTAGTAACTGTTTGGTCGACAACCCTTTTACAAATCGAGCACCCCCGACACTTGAAGTCGTAATGAACGTATGTTGGTCGATTTCCCATGGGCGTTGTAGTGCTTGAATGATTTTCTCTGCAACCCGATGTAGGGCACAGGAATCGTTGAAGCGAATGAGAACGGCAAACTCATCACCGCCAAGTCTGGCAATCATATCTTGTTTGCGAAGCACGGATGTCAATCGACGAGCGAGTTGTCGCAAGAGTTCATCGCCCACATCATGACCGAACGTATCGTTGATTTGTTTGAATCGGTCAACATCAAGAGCGAGGACGGCCAATTCACCTTGCTCGAATTCGGTTCGATCGATCGCTTCCTCGAGGTAAGCGAGGAAGAAACGACGGTTCGGTAAGTCGGTCAGCGTGTCGTGATACGCCAAATGCTTCAGTTGCTTCTCTAGTGCTTTACGCTGCATGATTTCTCGGCTAACCGTCAAATAGTGTAGGAGAAGTCCGGATTCATCATAGATGGCCTGAATTTTCGTTTCGAGCCAAATCCAGCGCTGGTCAGCATGGAAATGACGGAACTCAAGGGTCAAGGAGATGTCTTCTTCCTTCATTTCTTTCAACTGCTCCCGGACGATCTGGATGTCGTCCGGATGGATATAGTCGAGCGTATTCTTCCCTTCGTAATATCCGGCCGCAAAACCGAGCACGGTACGGTGAGAAGGGGAAGCATAACGAACAGTACCATCCCGTTCTAGTATACAGACGAGGTCACTCATGTTTTCTGTGATCAATCGATATTGTAACTCACTCTGTCTTAACGCTTGTTCCATTTCACGTTTCTCCGTGACATCACGCAAAATCGTTAAGACGGCCGTTTCACCCTCATAATCGATGAGAAGGCTACTGATATCCATCTGGAGCTTGTCTCCACTCGGTGTCATGATGACCATTTCCGTATCTTGAACGGGGCCTCCGAGTTCGAGAGAGGCAAGTCGTTGACGGGTGGACTGATGATACTCTTCTGCGATGAATGAAAAAATCGATTCATTCTCTAGATAGGTTTCTCCGATTGTGGCGAGTGCCATCGCGTTCGCATATATAATCTGTCCTTCCTGATGCACAATGATGCCTTCCGGAATGGTTTCAATCAATTGACGGTAACGACGTTCGCTTTCGACCGTGGCACGCTCGGCATTTTTCTCTGGCGTCAAATCGATGATGATCGCAAACAGGCCGGTAATGTTACCGCCGACCTCGATTGGAATGTTGAGGACGGTTAAGTCGAGTCGTTCCCCGGATTGATGTTCAGCATAAATGGAATACTTGTGTGGAATCCCAGACAGCGTGAATTGTAACCCTTTCCTGACCCGAGACCGCTCACTCTCGGGAAGCCAGTGCAGGAACGGCTGATGAAGCATATCCTGTTCCGTATGACCCGTGATGACCGTGACGGCCGGGTTGACGGATTTGATGTTCAAATGATGGTCGAGTACAAAGATGCCATGTGGAGAATACCGTCGTAGCGACTCGTGATGATCTTTTAAGATCGACAATTCGAGTTCGCGACGTTTCCGTTCCGTCACTTCACGAACGACGGAGACGATATGGGTACAGTTCCCCTCATCATTGAAAATCGGCGTCACTTCTGACTCGAAATAATGAAGGGGGAGCGTCAATACATCATCCGCCTCGACCGTATCCGTATAAAAGGAGTCAGCAAGACGGTAGTCTTCATAGACGACACTCTTTTTTGTACGAATCGCTTCATCGTAATACTGCGTAATAAGTTTAGCGGTCTCGATCGGGACCAACTCATCGATGGTCTTCCCGACATCCGCATCTGACCAATTGATGGCCCGTTTCCCAGGCTCATTTACGAAGACGTAGCGATATGCTGAACCATCGACTTCCATAAAGAACACATAGTCTGAAATTTTATCGAACGTCCGTAGTAAAATCGATGCGTTGGATTGAAGTGTTTGGTCAACTTTCATCTCGTCTCCCTCATTTCGTTCATTCTATTTTTTACACGTCATTTTTATCTTACCGCATCATTCGACCAAATGTGTGAACTTTCAAAAAAAGACGGGATGTACGTACATCCCGTCAAGCCGCTTCGTTCAGTTGTTTTTGTTCGTTTCGTCCGTTCATGACGTAATACAAGAAAATGGTAAAGAGAACGACGCCTGAAAGAATCAAATAAAGGGTCGAGAAGCCTGTCAACGGAATCAACAACCCGATGAAATAGGGGCCGAACCCTAGACCGGCATCAAGTGCGATGAAGAAGGTCGATGTCGCCATCCCCATTCGGTGAGGTGGAGAAGCCTTGACGGCGATTGCTTGGGTGCCGGATTGGATATTCCCGAAGCCTAATCCGATTAACGCACCGGCAAGTAGAAGCATCCAACCGCTATTCGCTTGACTGAGCACGAGTAGACCGATCGCGAAGATGGCGATTGCCGGATACATGACGACGTTCGCTCCGCGCGCGTCCATCAATTTTCCTGTGATTGGTCGTGATAACAGAACGGCGACCGAATAGACGAGGAAGAAGATACTCGCTGCCTCGATCAAGTCGAGTTCACTCGCGTAGAAGTTGATATAGGACAAGACACTCGAGTAGCTTAGTGCGGCCATCCCGATAATCAAGGCAATCGGGAGCGCTTTTGGTTCGACGAACGATTTTAAAGAGAATCCGCGCACGACTTCCGGGGCGTCGACTTCTGGTACGTTCACAAAGAACGTACTCGCCAAACTGATGACCCCGATCACAAAGCAAAGAGCGAAGATGACGGTGAAGCTCGTGTGTTGGCTGAGAAGTAATCCGACGAAGGGCCCGATGGCTGTCGCCAGAGTAGAACTCATGCTGTAGTAACCGATCCCTTCACCTTTTCGAGTCGCGGGAATGACTTGCGCGACGATGGTTCCAGTTGCCGTACTCGATAATCCCATCCCGAGTCCGTGTACGAACCGTGTCAGTAATAAGAAACCGACACCCCAATGGACGAAGTACAATAAAATCGTGGCGGTGAAAAAGACGAGCCCGATATAAAGCGTCTTCTTCCGACCGATCGAATCAATCAGTCGACCGATGAACAAGCGCCCGGTCAGCGTCCCGATGATGAAGATGCCAGTGACGAGTCCTGCTTGACTCGTGGTCGCCCCGTACGACTCGACGGCATGCACCCCGATGGTGACCATCAATAAGAAAAAGATGAGCGTCAGGAAGAAGTTGATGAGCGAGATGATTAAAAAGTCTCTCGTCCAAAGTTTTTGAATAGGTTGTTGCATCATACGTGACGCCTCCTTTTCTTCAAATTCGAATAGTTAATAAACATAACTAAAAGAGTATACCAAATCAAATTAGGATTGTCCGAGATGATGCACTGCATGCAGTGAATGACAGACATGAAAAAACTCGACTCGGGAATCGAGTCGAGTCAAGTGACATCGTTAGGCACGGTCCCAGAATCGGGCAGTCGCAATCCCATCGATGAACGCATTGAATCCATCGAGGTTATGCTCGTCAAACGTGAAGACACCAGGCTGGTCTTGCTTCACGCGACATGTGGCGAGTGCCTCTTTATGGTGTACGTGTAGGGCGAGCGGCTTATAGTGCTTGTACGTGTTCTCGATAAATTCGAGCACATCATCCTCGACAGTCGTCGCGGCACTCACTAAGAAGGCGGCATCGAAAAGGCTCGAGTCGACCGTATCGTACGTCTCCTTCACCTTCAGGTCACCAAGCATATACGCCTTCTTGCCGACAAGGCTGTAGTTGACGTTGTGATCGGCGAGCGTCTGCACCCACTGTTTCACCTGATTCGCATCCACGTCACCGGCAAGGAGAAGGGCGACGCTCTTCGTATCGGGCTTTTTGATTGTGTTCGCCATCGAGAGAGCAGGGGACGTCTTATCTGACTGGACCTCATTATTCTCTTCGGGCACATGTACTCCTAAGTTGTCGGCGACGACTTCAGCGAGATGACGATCGATGCGGTTCAATAAATCGACGGCGTTCTCTTTCACCATGTCCGACTCACATTTTCCGAGCTCAAAACTGCAGGCATCTTGGATGTGTTGTTTTTCGACATCGGTCATGCTGTTGTAGAAGAGCTTCGCCTGTGAATAGAAATCAAGGAAGCTGTCACTACGTCCCCGAATCTTATGACCATCGATTTTCTCTTGATAGTGCTCAAATCCACCTTGATCGGCTGGTACAGGTTCCGGCTGATTATTGTTGAGCGCATTTTTATGGTAGCTCGTCTGACCTTTGTGAACGGCCATTTGATGCATCCCGTCCCGCTGGTTGTTGTGGAACGGACAAACGGGCTTGTTGATTGGGATCTGGTGGAAGTTTGGTCCACCGAGACGCGACAGTTGGGTGTCCGTATACGAGAACAGACGACCTTGCAAGAGCGGATCGTTCGAGAAGTCGATTCCTGGGACGAGATGACCCGGGTGGAAGGCGACTTGTTCGGTTTCCGCGAAGAAGTTGTCGACGTTTCGATTAAGTGTCATCTTTCCGACGAGTTTCACTGGAATCTCTTCTTCCGGCCACAGTTTGGTTGGGTCTAAGATGTCGAAGTCATAGTTGAACTCGTCTTCTTCCGGGATCAGCTGCAGGCCGAGCTCCCATTCAGGATAGTCGCCTTTATTGATTGCTTCATAAAGGTCGACACGGTGGAAGTCAGCATTTTTCCCGACTGCTTTTTGGGCTTCGTCCCATACTTGTGAATGAACCCCGAGCTTTGGTTTCCAATGAAACTTGACGAAATGAGCTTTTCCTTCCGCATTTACAAGACGGAATGTATGCACCCCGAACCCTTCCATCATGCGTAGACTACGTGGAATCCCCCGGTCACTCATCGCCCACATGACCATGTGAGCCGTTTCATGGTTTTGTCCGACAAAATCCCAGAACGTATCGTGCGCGCTTCCCCCTTGCGGCACTTCCGTATGTGGCTCAGGCTTCACAGCGTGGACGAGGTCCGGGAACTTGATGGCATCTTGGATAAAGAAGACTGGGATGTTGTTTCCGACTAAATCGTAGTTCCCTTCGTCTGTATAGAACTTCGTCGCAAAACCACGGACGTCACGGACCGTATCCGCGGACCCGCGTGAGCCTTGGACAGTCGAGAAACGGACGAATACGGGTGTCGTCTTCGAAGGGTCATTCAAAAAGTTCGCTTTTGTGAACTCGGCGAGCGGTTCATACACTTGGAACTCACCGTGTGCCCCGACGCCGCGCGCATGGACGATCCGCTCCGGAATCCGCTCATGGTCGAAATGGGTCATCTTCTCGCGGAAATGGAAATCCTCGATCAATGTCGGACCACGACGTCCTGCTTTCAGCGAGAATTCGTCTTCCGCCATCTTCAGACCTTGATTTGTCGTCAAGCCAGCTTGTTGTTCGTTATCAATCGTATGTTGTTTTAACTGCTCTTCTTTCTTGTTCCCCATGTGATTGCCTCCCTTAAGTATGACTGACCGTCGTAAGTCACCATTTGACCTACTGTATCGGTGTTCCCTAACGCCAATAAAAAAATCCCTCTTTTTCAAAAAAGAGAGATTTCACACAAACATTTATAATGCGGCCCATACATGCTGTTTCAATACGATTTGTTGTACCACTTTAGGGTCGAGTTCGTATTCAGTGGCAATGATGCGCGTCACTTTCGCTTTCGCATCGGGGTCGTCAGGATTCTGCTTCGTATATTGATCTTGCCATGACCTCCAAATTTGAATCTCTGTATCGGTCAATTTGGTCGTCCATTCTTTTTCTCGAAGTTGCCAACCGAATATCATGTCGTCTGTTTGACCGGGTTCCACCCAGTCTGCGAGTCCATAGTCGCCTTCCGGAGCGAATACGGCTTCACCGAGTGGCGGTTCCGTCCCGATATAGGCAGCATCATCATAAAATCGTAACAAGGCGGCCTGGAACTGATCTGACTGTTTTACGTCATCGATGACGTCATGGCTGACGGATTGAAGCTCATCCGTACTCGGGTTCCCGTGTACGACGATGTCGTATTCATATCGAATGACACCGTCTTGTTCGATTGGGGTACGTTCTTCAATCGTATATATTTCCTCGGAAATGGATGCTTGTTCAGCCTTTAACTGCGTCGTGGTGACGGATTCCTGTGGCCAAAACCAGAAGGCGCAACCGAGAGGGACAAGGAATACGGCAAGACGACGTAGTCGGTACACCCTGTTTGATTTTCTTTTTTTCTTCAATCCAAAAACACTCCTTCAATTATGTAACAATCCCCAAAATGTCGGGGATTACGTTCGATCTAAACGAACGAGGTCCGCATCGGGATGCGACTGACCACGAACGAGAGCACTCAAAATACGAGAGCCAAGCATGCTATACACGGTCCCATTTCCCCCATATCCGAGCAAGTAAAACAAGTTCGGTCGATTCGGGTGCTCCCCGATGAACGGGAGTTGGTCCACCGACTCTCCAAACAAGGCGACCCAAGCATAGTCGACTTCTAGGTCATACATCGGGAAGAGCTCGGCGATTTTTTCTTTCACTCGTTCCGCCCGATCGTTCATGAGCGCCTCATCGTGCGGCGTTTCGGCCTGGTCTTCGTCAAGTCCGCCAGCGATAATCCGCCCGTCCGGAGTCGTGCGCAAATAGAGATATGGTCGTTTCGTCTCCCAAATGAGCGCGCGTCCTTCCCATTCGCTGAATTCGGCGATTGGATTCGTTGCGATGGCGTATGACCGATTCAAATCGATCCGATGGGAGTCGAGTAGGGGAGCTGGCCCATAACCTGTCGCAAAGATGACTTTATTCGCTTTAAATGTCCCGTTCGAGGTGAACACAATCCATCCATCACCATCAGACACGACCTCATCCACCGACGTCTCTTCAAAAATCGGGACGTGTTGTTTCGATAAATGGCGAATGATTTGACGACTGAGCGTGAGCGGATTGACCTCGGCATCGCCTTTTGTGATGAGGGCCGCCGGTTTTTCAAATGGGAAGCGTTCACGTAATGCTTCACGATCCAACCACTCCACATCAAAACCGTGTTTGGCTAGCATCTCATACTCACGTTGCAATTTGGCAACATCGTCCTCTTCACTCGCAAAACAAAGGCTGTCCCGTCGAATATATATATCGGATGCATCGACATCTTTCGCCACCTGGTCGAGCGATTCGACCGCGTCGAGACATAATTGATAGAAGCGTACCGCTGCCGCTTCTCCAATTTTTTCTGCCAGTTCATGTAACATGATGTCATTTGAATATTGAATTAAACCGGTATTTGCTGATGTGCTTCCGGTACCGACTTTTCGCCCATCGAGCACCGCAAAATCGACGCCATCTCGTTGTAACGTATAAGCCGTCAACGTTCCGGACATACCGGCTCCGATGACGAGTACGTCGTAATGCTCTTTTTTGTCAGGTCTTTCTAACACGACGTCCTCTGATTCGGTCGTTGGCCAATATAAATCTCCGTTATACAATTCCATCGGTCTCATCCTCCATGATATTCAGTATCTTCCTCTTTATCCCCGCTTCAAGAGAGGTGAAACCAAAAAACCGCAGACGATGTGTCTGCGGTTCAACATGTTATTTCTTGATGATGATGGATGAAGGAGAAGCGCCTTTCGTATATGTGATGCGTTGGACGTTTTTTGCCCCGCGAATCTCAGCAAGATTTTTCCCGTCAACGATTACTTCTTTTACCGTCGCGCCTTTGAAGTCGATGATGGCACCGGCTTCTTTCGGTTTCACTTGAACGACGACATTTTTCAACGGTTCTCCTGTCAATTCCGTGTATACGCCACGAACGAAGATGCCGTTTTTAAAGTTCGTGCCTTTTCCGATTGTCACGCCGATGTAATCCTCTTGAAGGACGAGGCGAGCAGCTTTATGGTTTTCTACAGTGTAACGCGTCAATTCCACTTCTGGTTCCGGTGTGAAGTCGATTTGTGCAAGTACTGGATCATGGTCACTCGCACGCCCTGACATCTCAGTGAAGTCCGAGTTGACGTGAATCATGTCAATTTTCGTAGAAGCGGCCAAGCGGTTCGAGACGAGGATATGATCGAGTACTTGTGAGTTCCCTTGATACACATACGAGTAGCGGTCGACAGCAGGAACTTTCTCGACCATGTTCGTCATCAAGTCACCTTTAAAGATTTGGAGCGCATCCGAGAATTCGAAATCGTTGAAGTCACCAAGTGCTACAACATTCGCTTCTGGATTCTTCGTCTTCACGTCTGCGACGAAGTTGTGGACGACTTGTGCGATTTTCTTACGTTGCACTTCACTTCCGAGTACGACCGGTTGTTGTGACCCGAAGAAGCCGGTGTCACCACCTTTTGAGTTCCAGTGGTTCGCGATCACGATGACGTTCTCGCCTTGGAAGTCGAATTGAGCAGCTAACGGTTTACGTGAACGATCGAACGCTTCGTTCGTCGGATCGATACGTCCCGGATTGTGCGTCAATTTCCCGTCAGCATATCCGACGGCCGTCGTCGCGTCACCGGCAGGCATTCCCTCCGTCAATGACACGCGCTCAGGATCGTACAAGAAGCCGACACGGATGTTGGCATCCGGTGCACCACCGTCTTGGTTGTTCTCTGGGTCGATGTTGACGTATTTATATGTCTTCCCACCGACAGCGACAATGTTATCGATTAAGCGCTGATAGCTCTGGTCAGCGGCAGAACCTGCCCCTTTATCCTGTCCATCGTTGTCCTGTACTTCCGTCACACCGATGATGTCAGGGCTGTTCAATTCGTTGACGAACGCTTTCGCCAGTTTGAGTGCCTTTTCATCTGATGTTTCTTTGATGTTGTTCGAGAAGTTCTCTAAGTTATACGATGCAATTGTTAATTGATCTTCTTCTGCCTCGATGAATGTCTTCTCACGCTGCGCATCTCCTTTGACGAATGAAGCTTTCATGTCTTCAAGTGAGGCTTGAATCTTATAGTTACCGAATGAATAGCCGACGACACCAACGATCGGTCCGTTGAAACGGTCGCCCGTCGCGACATCGAAGTCACGAGCTTCTGCATTTGGTTCGAGACGGAACTGAATGCGTTCTGGGTTCGCGTCGTTCTTTTTCAATAAGACACCGCCATTATATGTCTCTGTTGGCGTATCTTCGAGAACTGTGACTAAGTCACCATATTCTTGTGGTCCAACCGATTTCAAGTTGTTCGTTTGAACGCGCATCCCTTCAAGGCTCTCCCAGAAGTCGATGGCATCCTTCTCCGGGTTGAAGACGGCGAGGTTATCGCTGTCGATAAACTCAGTCGGAAGGTTTGAGGCATCAATCGTAATTGGAGTCGGAAGTGTCACGCCGCTCGCGACGACTTCAACTTTTCCGTTACGCGTATCGATTTGTGTCATCTTCATATCCGTCTGTTGGCGATCACTATATCCTTCGATTGCATACTCGCTCACTTTTCCGTTCACTTTTACGAGGTCCCCGACTTGAATGCCAGCAATCGAACGTCCGCCGTAAAGGACAATCCCTTCAGATGTCCGTACATCGTCATCGGCTTCCGAATCAGGCGTTTGGATGAAGTAATAGGTCGTTCCACTTGAGACGAACGTAGACGTGACGATTCCTTCGACACCTTCAACCGTCTGTCCGTTCATCGGAGTCGTATGGTTCGCACCTTGGATGTCGTGAATGCGAATCTTGTCTGTGATCTTATAAGAGAATGTTGAGACGGCGCTGAACGAGTCGCCTGTTTTCACGACCGTTTTCAACGTCGTCGAGTTTTCAATGCGGATTGGGTTTTCGTAACGAAGCCCATTCTCTTTTGGATCAGAGCCGTCGAGTGTATAGAAAATCTCTGCGTCTGCTGTCGTTGTCGAGAGCGTCACGTCTTGTGGACCAACGAATGTACCGGCACCTGGTTTCGCGACAGCCGGCCGAAGAACGGACGTATCGATAACCGTGTCCGCCGGGTCACGAGGGATGATTTGGTACGTATCGTCAAACTGTTGAACGATTCCTGTGATCGATGAATAGTTCACATCCGTCTGTAAATCAAGGATGCCTCGCTCGTCGCGAACGACGAACTCCTTCGTTCCGTCCGTCGCCGTCAAGTTCTGACCGCTACCTGTGAGTGTGACATTTTTGACGGTAACGAGTTCGGATTCGACGTCCTCGTTGATTTGTTCCCCTGTCAAGACTTGGGCAGTAGGAAGTGTTGCTGCTTGTTTTGAAACAACGACAGCGCTGTTCAATTGAAGAAGCTCACGGTACGAACCGACGACCCCTGTGACAACGACCTCGTCCCCGACGTTGACGGCAAGAGACGTCGGGCGGATAGACAGACCACCTGTCGCGTCTTGGATCGAGATGGTGTTCGCTAATTTAGCCGTGACGATTCCTTTTACGGTGACCGTTTCATTTTCTGCCTTTGTTCGTGCATCAGCAATTGAAATCGGTGTGATCGGTGCAGGAGGTTCTGTTGTATCGCCATCTCCGTATTCAACGCCTTGGAACGTATGTAACCCGAGATTGTCGAACGTGTCTTGTGGTGTCGATGACCATTCGACAGCCGGGTCGAAGGCATCACTGCCATCACTGTCTCCCTTTGTGACCGTGTCTTTACGAATGAGCGATTGGTCAGCAGTCGCAACGGTCGTTCCCCATTTTGTTCCTGGGTCGAAGCCGAGTTGACCGAAGACATCAAGAACCGTGTCTCCTTTTTTCAAGACGATCGTGTCATCCCCGTTGAAGTTCGTCACGGCGCTCGTCGTATCCGATTTTGCTTTCAAAGTGTCCGACGCACTGCCGTTCACAATGACATATGTCGCTCCTGGTGCGAGGGTGCCCGTCAAATTCAATGTATTTCCGGCAGTCGTACCTCCGTTTGAATACAGTTCAATTTTGTAAGCGGAAAGGTCGATTGTCGCGTTCGTTCCATTGAATAACTCGATTGCTTTATTGTTGCTCGATCCTTCTACGTACTCGGAAATGAAGAGATCTGATGCGTTCAACGTCTCGGCGTTTACGTTTGCCGCAATCGGCGTCATACTGCTGACGATGAGTCCTGCTGATAAGGCGAGGCCAGTGACTGCCTTAAATGATTGTGTTGGTTTCCCCATGTGTAAGTCTCCCTTAGATGTAATGGTCTAATCCGATTTCCCCAACTTGCGTCGTTATAAATAAGTGAATTTATATCCTCCTTTTTCAAAAAAACGACATGATAGCGCTTACATTACTTTTCTTGTGACGAATCCCTTAAAAAATTATTCGTGTATTGTCAAAAATAACACGTTCATTTCCCAAGTTTTTTTACTACATGTTAAACATAACCAAGCAGACGTCAGAACTCAATCCACTAAACACGAAGTTATGATTACATTTTGATTACAAGATAAATGTAATCGGAAGAACTTGACGAGTAGCTTAAGAACTTTTACACTCTTCTAATACGAATTAATTGTATCGGTTAAGTTGGAATTAAAGGAGGCACTAATGAAAGCAGTCAATTACCCAGTCATTCCTGGAGCAGGCGCATTTTATTATGAAGGAAACGAGATCGGTATTTTGCTTTGTCACGGCTTTAACGGGACACCTCAAAGTGTACAGGACGTCGGAATTGAGTTGATGAAGCAAGGGTTCACGGTCTATGCCCCGCGCTTGAAAGGGCATGGGACACATCCAGAAGACTTTCGATGTTCAACGCATCGATGTTGGTATAAAAGTGTGACGAAAGGAATCGAGCGGTTGCGCGAGTCGTGTCAGACGGTCATCGTCGTCGGTCAGTCAATGGGCGGAACGTTGGCACTCAAGGCTGCCCTTGAAGGGAAGGCGGATGCGATTGTGACAATCAATGCCGCGTTATCGGTACCAGGATATGCGTGTCATGCGTCGGATACCGAGTGTCGATTTATCGACGAAGATGCGCCCGACATCTTGGCAAAAGACGTATATGAGATTGTCTATGACCGTGTGCCTACAAGAGCGATTCGTGAATTGCTTTCGCTGATTGACGAGGTGCGACCGCACGTCGGAGCAGTTGATGTGCCGGCGTATGTCATCCATTCTGCTGTCGACAACGTGGTGCCGCCTTCCGACTCCATCTGGTTGTTTGAGCAGTTACAAGGAACAAAAGAATACGCGGTGCTACCAAACTCGTATCACGTCGCGACGATGGACCATGATTGGAAGCATTTGTCGAAGCTGATCACGACCTTCTGTGAACAGGTTGGGGCGCGCCATCAAAATGCAGTGTAAAAACTGCATTTTTTTGTGGGCTGATTCTTTGCAAACGCTTGCACTAGTGCTATGGTAGATGTGAATCATACCTTATTGTAGGAGGCACGGTGCCGTATGGAGACGTTGTTCAGCCAAACGAAACAAACAGAAATCAGTCGTGTATGGTGGAAAGAGGCCATCGCCTATCAAATTTATCCAAGAAGTTTCAACGATTCAAACGGGGATGGAATCGGTGATCTTCGCGGAATCATTGAAAAGCTCGATTACTTAGAAGACCTTGGAATTGATGTCATTTGGATTTGTCCGATGTACAAATCGCCAAATGATGATAACGGATATGATATCAGTGACTATCAAGACATTATGGACGAGTTTGGGACGATGGAGGATTTTGATGCCTTGCTAGAGGCGGTGCATGCACGAGGGATGAAACTGTTGCTCGACCTCGTTGTCAACCATACGTCGGACGAACATCCATGGTTCCTTGAATCGAAAAGCTCGAAAGACAATCCGAAACGGGATTGGTACATTTGGCGAGATGGGAAAGATGGGAAAGATGGGAAAGATGGGAAAGATGGGATGCCACCGAGTAACTGGGCGAGTATCTTTGGCGGGTCCGCTTGGGAATATGATGAACAGACCGATCAATATTACTTGCACGTATTCTCGAAGAAACAACCCGATTTGAACTGGGAGAATCGTGAAGTTCGGACGGCTGTCTATGACATGATCAACTGGTGGCTCGATAAAGGAGTCGACGGATTCCGTGTCGATGCGATCAGTCATATTAAAAAGATGCCGACGGAGACGATGTTACCTTCTCCGGACGGGAAGTCGATCGTTACGGCGTTTTCGATGTACTCGAATATCGATGGAATCCATGAATATCTACAAGAGATGAAGCGTGAAACGTTCTCCAAATACGACATTATGACCGTTGGGGAGACGAACGGAATCGAGCCGGAAGAAGCCGACCAATGGATGGGACCTGAGAATGGTGCGATGAATATGGCCTTTCACTTTGATCATGTCGATATCATGCGACGGTCACGTCTTGCCCCGCTCGATGTCGTCGAGCTGAAACGGATCTTCGATAAATGGCAACAAGGATTACGCGAAACCGGGTGGAACGCGTTATACATTGAAAATCATGACATGGTGCGAGCGGTCTCGCTCGTCGGGGATGAGCATCATTATTGGCGTGAAAGTGCCACGGCGCTTGGGATGATGTACTTCTTCATGCACGGGACACCATTCATTTATCAAGGACAAGAAATCGGGATGAAGAATGTGCCGCTCCCATCCATTCATGACTATGATGATGTCGCGACGAAAAACGAGTACTTCGAACGCATCGCGAACGGGATGAGTGAAATCGACTCGATGCAACAAGTATGGGGCACATCTCGTGATAACGTCCGGACACCAATCCAGTGGGATGCCTCACCTTATGCTGGTTTCTCGACGACGACCCCGTGGATGCCGATTCACGAAGAGTATGAGACGCTCAACGTCGAGGCACAGCGAAACGACCAGCACTCGATCCTGTCGTTCTATAAGGAGATGATCCGTCTTCGTCGAGCTGAGGAGACGTTTACGTATGGTCGTTATCGTGACGTCTTGCCTGAACATAAGCAAGCCTTCGTCTATGAGCGTACGTTTGAAAACAACCGCTTCTTCGTGGTCGTCAACTTGACCGCCAATCCGGCAGAAGTGACCGTTCCGGAAATTGCAGGCGCCACGCTTGTCATGACGAATGAGATTGACCCCGAGACGATTGATACGGAAACGTTTATGCTTCGACCATTCGCAGCACGGTTATATCGTTTATGATAGAAAGGTACCTTCTGAGGAGGGTACCTCTTTTGAATGAAGGGTGGGACGAGGATGCATACGATTGAATTTTCTAATGACAACGAGGTCGTACGCATGGTCATTGGTGGTGCCGATCGCGAACGGTTGGAATTGATGATTGATGAGCGACGCGTTACGATTTACGTGAAAGCGTATCTCGATTTTGGAGAGGCGTTCGCTAAGGCGTTTCATTCGTTGAAAGGGACGGCCGCACTCCGTGATGTGGAAGGACAGTATGTCATGGATGTGACCTTTTCGCATCGAGGGGTCAGCGTTCGATTGTATGATCCGTTTCCTAAGAAGACGCTTCAGACCGATCAAAGTTACATGACAGAAACGATGCGACAGATCGGCATCTGGAATAGGCTGTGACAAATGAGGGAAAAGAGCATATGATAGAGATTGACTAAATGGAAAGGGGTGTCGGGTATGGATGGAACGAAACGTGCTGACATTCGCCCAGGACTCCACGTCCAAATCGTTTTAAAACAAGATCAACGAAGCGGAAAGCTGACGAAAGGCGTCGTTCAAGATATATTGACGAACTCGCCACGTCATCCGCACGGAATCAAAGTGCGTTTGAGCGATGGACAGGTCGGTCGTGTGAAAGTGATCGAAGCTGGAGGTGAGTAAGATGAGCGAGAAAAAACTATCTTTTCAAGAGGCGATGAAACAAAAGCTGGCAGAGAAGAAGCAAAATCAAACGAAGGTTCCCACGGGTTTACATGGTACAAAACAGAAACCGTTGACGAGCCAATTGACGAAAAAACCAAATAACCAGAAGAAACGTACTGGTATATAAAAAGCAGTCGCTCCTCAAAAGCGACTGCTTTTTATCTTTTAATCGTGTAACGTGTTTACGAAATAACCATTGTTAAACTGATCAAGAAGTTTTTGATAGTATTTCATTTGATCTATATTTTTGTTTGCAAGAGCCACTTCTGCACCAGACAATAGTTCACCCACGGTAAAGCCAGTTGATACACCACTGTCCTTATAAACGAGCTCAAGGTTCAAGAACGATGGGTCATTTAATAGTACATTGATTTTTGCGGCTGTTAATTGCATAATCAAACGTTTTTCTTCAGTCATTGATTTCGGCGAGCTTGTCATTAGTGCGGACAAGGCCTTTTGTCCTTCGAGTGTACTGACATCATAAGCAATTCCTTGAATATAAACGATTGAGCCATATTCGAACGATACTTTCTCATAGTTGAAGATGTTTTTCCAAAAGCCGATTGTATATACCCCATAATCAACCTCTGGTGGTGGTGTACAATCTTCAACGGTCAGTGTCACATATCGTACCCAAGGATTTCCTGTACCCGGATCACCAGGATAAGCAGTTTCCGTTTCTCCATTAACGATTGTATCTAGGTGGAGGAAGACGTTAAATTGGAAACCGTCTGATTTTAGAACGCTTTCGTTCACACCAAGATAACTTGCTAACGAAGCGTAAGGAATTAAGAGATGTGTTGGATCGACGAGGGATTTTGTTTTAAACTCATATGCGCCAGGACTACCGCGCTCAAGCGATTCACTGGTTAATCGAAAATCAATTTTAATATTTTCAGGTACGTCGGCTAACGTCACTCCGTCATTTAAATCGATGACAATTTTTAAGCCTTCCGCGACAAACTCAAAATCGACGACTCCAATCGGGATGTTTTGCCCTGCATAGATAGTAGAATCAGAATTCGTGGATACACACCACTGTGTCCCTCCGGTCGCTTCCGCCACATTTCCCTTCATAGGCAACAATGACAACACGAAGGCCAATATAACGAACCAAGATAACCACTTCCGATGTCTTTTTATGATTCTTCCTTCTTTCTTCTAGATGACTTTTCATGGTGAACAGAAGGTGGAGACTATAATTATGTAATACCCTGTACAAGTGAAAAACAATGATTGATTAGTGAAAAAAAGTATAAAAAATGAATGGTATTCATACGAGACCGTGTAATGAAAAGACACGGCAAATAAGAAAATGAAGTAAAAATAATGAAATTATATTTTTCTATACGCACTATAAATCATGATTTAATATTTCTAAACATTTTTATGTAAGCGCTTTAAGTACTTATAAATAAGGACTCTGGCTCAGATGATGTGAAAAAAGAGTGAAATCACCTATAAAAAAATTATTGATAATTGTCAGAATCTTTGTATAATTCAGAACTAAGACATCATAAAAAATTCTCAACTTCAGATTCACACAACAGGGAGGAACTTATTCATGGAAGCGATTCAAGGTATGTTACAAGGAAGCGTCGACTTTTTGAACAACATCTTATGGTCGTACGTATTGATCGCCGTTCTCGTCGGAGCCGGGATCTACTTCACGGTCAGAACACGATTTATGCAGTTCCGTTACTTAAAAGAAATGTTACGTACGGTGACAGATAAATCGGACGTTACACTTACAAAAGACGGGAAGAGTATTTCTTCAATGAAATCATTCTTTATCGGTGCCGCGACTCGAATCGGTACAGGTAACCTTGCCGGGGTCACGGTAGCGGTCACACTTGGTGGACCAGGAGCGGTCTTCTGGATGTGGATCGTCGCCCTTCTCGGTGGTGCGACAGCCATGATTGAAAGCACGCTCGCTCAAGTATACAAAGTGAAAGACGATGTCGCGTACCGCGGTGGTCCGGCTTACTACATCGAAAAAGGTTTAAACAACCGTGCACTTGGAATCGTATTCGCGGTTCTCATTGCTGTCACATTCGGACTCATCTTCAACTCTGTTCAATCGAACACGATCGCTGCAGCATTCGATAACGCATTTGGAATCGATGCAGCGATCGGCGGAGCAATCTTAGTTGTTCTTACTGGCCTTGTCATCTTTGGTGGTGTACAACGTGTCGCGAACTTCTCGGCAATCGTCGTACCTGTCATGGCTGTTCTCTACCTTGCTATCGCACTCTACGTTGTCGTTGTGAACTTCGCTGAACTTCCAGGCGTCTTCGCTATGATTTTCCAAAGCGCATTTGGTTTGAATGAAGCAGTCGGTGGTTCAATCGGTGCTGCAATCTCAATGGGTGTACGCCGTGGACTCTTCTCGAACGAAGCAGGTATGGGTTCTGCACCAAACGCAGCAGCTGCTGCTGAAGTATCGCACCCTGCGAAACAAGGTTTCCTTCAATCACTCGGTGTATTCTTGGATACGTTGATCGTATGTACAGCAACTGCAGCGATCATCCTTCTCTCAGACAGCTACGCTGCTGGAAATGGTGAAGGGATTGTCCTTCTTCAAAACGCATTGACTGAGCAAATCGGAACACTTGCTCCAGCATTCATCGCTGTCAGCGTCTTCTTGTTCGCCTTCAGCTCGATCGCAGGAAGCTACTACTACGGTGAAACGAACATCGAATTCATCAAGAAGAGCAAAGGTGTAGTCTTTGGATTCCGTCTTGCGACAATGGCATTCGTTTTCATCGGAGCGGTCGCAAGCCTCGGATTCGTATGGAGCCTCGCTGACCTCTTCATGGCAGGGATGACATTGATCAACATCGCGGCAATCACATTGCTCGGTGGCGTTGCCTTCAAAGTTCTTAAAGATTACGAAGAGCAACGAGCTCAAGGTCTCAACCCACGCTTCTCGGCTCGTAAACTCGGTATCGAGAATACAGAGTGCTGGGATGTGGAAGAAGACGAAGTGGCACAAGGTACTGTTCAAGCAGCAGCAGCCGACGCTTCAAAATCATAATTCGTGAAATGCAACAAACAGGGACCCTGCTAATCGGGGTCCCTGTCTTTTTATGCATGATGACGTATCGGCTTGACGGTTTGTTCCGTCTCCGATTTGTTCAAATACAAGTAACTTCCGGCAACGAACAACGCACCACCGACAATATTGCCGAGTGTGGCGAAGAATAGATTGTAAAGGGCACCGCTAAAGGTGACGAGATCCGACGGTACATAGTGGAGCGCGAGAGCGAAAACGCCCATGTTCGCAATTGAGTGCTCGAATCCAGCGGCGAAAAATACGACGACCGGAAGCATCGTCAGCATAATCTTCGCGACATCATTGTTCGTTTTGAGTGGCATGAAGATGGCCAAACAGACGAGCACGTTACACAAGATTCCTTTCAAGAAAATAGCAAGGGCGTCTCCACCGATTTTCTTCGCGGCGACGACAGCGAGCAAATGGTCACCCGTCACGTCACCCATACTATGAGCCCCGATGACGAGAAGCGATAGCAAGACGGCACCAATCAAGTTACCGACCCAACTGAGTCCCCATATCTTTACGAGGTCGAACCAAGCGACACGTCCTCGTTTTGCACCAGTGTAGAGATACATGGTGTTGCTCGTAAACAATTCTCCCCCCATCCAGACGATGAAGACGAGTGCCACTGAGAAACTAGCGCCCGCAATCAGCATCGTTCCGGGGACATCGATGAACATGTTTCCGACGGTGAATGAGAAGACGACTCCAATTCCGATTAAAAAGCCAGCGATTATCGATCGTAACATGTATTGAGGAAATGAATGTTGAAGCAATGATGATTTCTTAAATGCGGCTTCTTCCATATAATCGACGACTTGCTTTTCCATGAAAAGACCTCCTTTAGACCCTTTCAGTCTAGGAGGTCAACGTAAAGTTTGCAATTGTTTTCACAAACTTTTAAGAAGTTCTCAAGAAACCGTTCACATCGTTGCCACGAGTTCAACTTTGATGCGGTCCGGGTCTTCAAAAAATAGTGCTGTATAGTTTGGGCCTCCTGCGTGGGGGAAGCGGTCTGCGTACAATTCACGAAACCCGTGTGATGCGAGCTGTTGCCGAACTTCTTCTAATTGTGCGAGGGAAGACGCATGAAATGCCAAGTGGTTGAGACCAGTCTTTTTTCGGTGATACGGTGGCGCAAGGTGAGTCTTTTCCGTTTGAACGAACACGAGATATGTTTCACGGTATCGATAGCTCCGTCCTTCGGGCCATGATTGATAGAGCGTGTACCCAAGTTGTTCACAGAGGAGCCATTCCCAGGCTTGTGTACTGTTATGTAGGTTCGAAACGTAAAGTTCGACATGGTGAAGCATGAGAATCATCCTTTCGATGGACGTTTGAAAATGGTCCGTTCGGTATAATTGAACTATACAACGAATGAGGGAGGAAGCGTATGGATCGGACAGGGCTCGTCTCAAATATTTTGATTGCTGGAAAGACCGGTGTCGGAAAAAGTGCGTTCATCAACTATATATACGGACATGACGTCGCCGAATCGCGTGCCGGAAGTCCGGTCACTCAAGAAGGGCTTCACAAATACGAGTATTACGATTTAGAACGGGGCATCTTGTTTCGTTTTTTCGATACGTGGGGGCTCGAGGCGGACCGCTCTGAAGAGTGGCACCAAGCGATCCTATCCATCGTCCATCAGCGTGAAGGGGCGCTCGATATCGCAGAGTGGTTTCATACGATTTACTACTTATTGTCGGTGCAGTCAGGACGTGTCGAGGCGTATGAGCTCGAGGCGATTTTAAAACCTTTATATGAGCGGGGGAGCAACGTCACCCTCATTCTGACTAACTTCAACGAAGACGACCCGATGAGTGTGCAAAAGGCAGAGGCGATGGAACGGGTATTGTTACGCGAACTGCCGATTGAAGAAGAGGACATCATCCGTGTCAACAGTGTCGAAAAGAAGTTACTGACAGGAAAACACGTCCCGGTAAGAGGATACGAAGAGGTATGGAATCGGAATCGGACGAACCTATGGAAAGACATCGAGCGAAAACTTCCCATTAACTTGACGAATCATCTTCTTGAAGAGTTAGAGGATTGGCGAATTCGGAGTATCGCTTCTGCAGAGACGATTCGGATGCTGACCCCGCAAGCGATGATTAGTTGGAAAGCTAGAAAAATAGAGAAAGATTTAGAAAAGACGCTTGAAGAGGCCGCTTTGACGACGGAAGAGGCGATGGCAGAAGGGGTGCGTCATTATATCCAACTCATGCAGCGGTACCCACTCGTCGGAGAGCAAGCAGACCTTTTGTTTAGAACAAGACGAGTTGAGCTCGGATTTGACTACTCGTTCGGAAAAACAGTTCGAAAGATGGTTCTCGGAATGATTCCTGGAGTGCACTTCATCTACTGGGCATTCAAGCGTCGGGCGGCAGAGCGAGGGATTAAAAAGGCCATCGAGCAACAATATGCATCTGTAAGACAAACGATTGAAGAAGAGATTCGACGCGGCTTTGAGCGCGAGATGGGTCAGCTTGGTCGCACGCTCAACTCATAAGGGGGAAACGTAAATGGAATCGACGAAACGATTTGATTTTAAAGATTATGATTTAAAGGCAGAACTCGAGCGGCTACGGGGCAATGTCAAAAAACCAAACATCCTCATCGCGGGAGTAACGGGAGCAGGAAAGAGTTCTGTTGTGAACTACGTGTTTGGACGTGATTTGACGAAAGTAGCAGCCGGGGAACCGGTCACAAGAGGAATTCATCAATATACGAGTGATGATATCGCAGTCACCTTGTTCGACAGCGAAGGATATGAGATCGGGAGTGCGCGGCAACAACATTACGAAGAGGAAGTCATCGGGTTTGTGGAGAACGCAAAGCGGCAAGAAGCATCCAAACGAATCCATCTCGTCTGGTATACCATCAACGCTGCGACAAAGCGTGTCACGCCACTCGACAAGGCCTTGATTCGCCGTCTACGTGAATCGACCGCTGTCGCCGTCTTATTCACACAAATCGATCAGGTCGATTTAGATGAACTGACGGCATTGCGGAATGAACTGAATGGAATCCTTCCGGAAGATGCAATCTTCCAAGTCAGCATTTCTTCGGAAATATTGAACAATGAAACATTGCGGCAATACGTGGATTGGGAACGACTGATTGTGTGGTCGGTGGAACAGCTAGATGCTTCCTTACAGGAAGGGCTCTTGATGGAGATTCATGCAGAGAGTGAAACGATGCTCAAGTTAAAGCGTAAGAAAGCGAATCGAATCATCTCAGGCTATGTCGCAAGCGCGGGAACGGCTGCTGCGGTTCCGCTCCCATTTGCTGATGCCGTGGCATTGACGCCGATTCAGGTGACGATGAGCGTCCATCTATTTCGTTATTGGGGTGTCAAAGCGAGTGATGATTTGTTGAAGACGCTTATTGGAAGTACCATTATTCCACAAATCGGTCGCACGTTATCGAAAACGATTCTCTTGAACGTCATGAAGTTTTTCCCGGGAGCGAACGCCGCGGCCGGTGTCATCAATGCGACCGTCGCATCAGGGATCACGTGGGCCATCGGACTCGCCATTAACGAAATCGCCTATCGAAACGCTATGGATTCATCGAAAACGATTGAACAGTTGTTAAATCAAGAGTTCGGGTCACTGTTTGAACAGTATTTGAAGCAAAAGCCGAAGTCGGATCAAACCTCTTAACGCTTTCCATTTGTTAGACTACAAGTAAGTGTAGAGAGGGGGAGAAAGATGAAGAAACGAATCTATATTACGCGTCGCTTGCCGGAAGAGGCAGTCGAACCGCTTCGCGATCAATACGATGTGCGCATGTGGGAGCATGAAGGGGAAAGTGTGCCGCGAGAGGTGCTGTTAGAAGAAGCGTCATCTGCGCATGCGCTCTGGACCATGCTCAGCGACACGATTGACCGTGAAGTGTTTGAGCGTGCCACACAGTTAGAGGTCGTCTCCAATTTGGCGGTCGGATATAACAATATCGATTTGAACGCAGCGAAAGAGAATAGCGTCATCGTCACCAACACACCCGATGTCTTGACGGAAACGACAGCAGATTTGACGTTTGGTCTCATGATGATGACGGCACGACGTCTCGGAGAGGCGGAACGTGACTTGCGCGCCGGGGAGTGGAAGTCCTGGCTGCCGATGGGCTACGTCGGGATGGACCTTTATCAAGCGAAATTGGGTATCATCGGAATGGGGCGAATCGGTGAAGCGGTCGCACGTCGGGCAAGAGGATTTGACATGGAAGTTCTATACCATAACCGGACGCGGCGACATGAGTCGGAGTCGATGTATGGCTTCACCTATGCGGAACTCGATGAACTATTGACACAATCCGATTTCGTCGTCGTTCTCGCACCGCTCACGGACGAGACACGGGGAATGCTCGGGGCTAAAGAGTTTGCCAAGATGAAGGAAACATCCATTTTCATCAATGTGGCTCGTGGAGAAATCATCGATGAAAAGGCGCTATATGAAGCACTTAAAGCGAGGAAGATTTGGGGAGCGGGATTAGACGTATTCACAAAAGAACCAATCGACCTCGGTCATCCATTATTGACGCTTCCGAACGTGACGACATTACCGCATATCGGGAGTGCAACGATTCGGACACGTCTGGCGATGATGGCATTGAATCGAGATGCCATCACAAATGTGCTCGAAGGGAAAGAACCGAAGAATCGTTTGACGTAAGAAGAGCCTGACGCGGGTGCGTCAGGCTCTTTGTTACTATGTTAGAAACGTCGGATATTATCCGGATCTTCTACGTCATTTCGATAAGCACGATCATCGAGACCACGTAGTTTTTCCTCGCGATCTGGATTCTTCGTTTCTTTATCCAGTTTATCTTGCTCCGGGTCTACGGGATGGCTTGGGTCGATGGTCTGAGCCTCACGATAAGGTTTTGAGTCGATTTCCAATCCATCGTCAGTATGACTACCGAGATGAGTCGATGATGCGTCTTGATATGGTTTCGAATCGACTGTCACCCCGTCTTGATGACGACGTTCAAAGTCTTCATCCACATAAACGAGGATTTTCCCGGCTTCTACATCGTCATAGTGACGTTTTACTTCCTCTTCGCTCAGTCCCATGTTGCGTAGACCAGCGTGCACGTCTTCATGACCGCTGAGGAACGCCCGAACCTTATCGAACCAGCTCGCTTGATGGGTCGCTTCCGTATGAACATCTGTATCACGTCTCAAAATCGAAACGTTGTCTTCATGTTTTGTGACGACATAAATGTGTGAGTCTTCATAACCTTTCGCTCGCAACTCCTCAATTTTCCCAAGTGCTGCATCCTGCGTGTCGTGCATGCTGATAAATCGTTTCTCATTCATAGTCGTTCCTCCTTATAATCGGCGATGATCTTCTAATCCAGAATGACCGCGTACAATCGGATCATCCTTTGTACCACGTGGATTCTCGTCGTGATCGTTAAATGGTTTCGCGTCAAAGGCGATCCCATCCGCTTTTTCCCCTTTATCATGATCGAGCTCACTGTCTTTTTTATACATGTTCGGATAGCGGTCGTACGAGTGTCGATCGATGTAGAGTAAAATTTGTCCTTCATCGATTGCATCATAATACTGTTCCGCTTCGGCATCGTTTAGCCCCATATTCCGTAACTCATCACGAATGCGGTCACTTCCGTGTAGGAATGCTTTGACACGGTCAAGCCAATTGACGTCACGGATACCGGACTCGGCATTTACATCCGTGTGATCACGTAACGCAGAAATTTCCCCGTCCCGCTTGGCGACAACATGCATATTTTTTTCAGCTTCCCCTGCAGCTTTCAGCTCTTCCACTTTGTGCATGACTTCCTGTTCTGTCTGGAACAGGCCAATCATTTTTCGTTCTGACATCGAATACCCCCTTTAGAATTTTCAATCTAAAACAAGCGTCACAATAGGAGTAATTTCCGTTCTCGCCATAATCGAAACAAAAAACGCCATCTCCTAAGAGGAGTGGCGTGGTTAGTAATAAAGCATGAGCGTATCGTCTCCGAGAGAACAACGTGTACTCTTCCAGACGAACTCGATTAATGTCCAGATGGCCATAAAGCCACTGATCGCCATTAAAATGAGCGCGTAGAGTGGGGTCAACTGAATGATGAATGACCAACCAATTGTCATTAAGAGCGGTTGAATCAGAAAGATAGACATGATGTAGACGACAACGATGAGCAAGGCGAATGCAATACGCCGACCGAGCGTCTGGATGTAATGTCGAAAACGGGTCAATATGCCGAAGATAGCACCGGTCACGAGGACGGGTAACAGGAAGGCCAGATAATCAATTGGATACGTCGACATGGGGGCGGTGAATAGTCGACCGCTAAAGACATCGTCAATCACGAGCAGTAAGTTGGCGTAGGCAAATGCCAAAATCATACCTAGTAGCCAGCCGAAGCGGTTCCAAATCGTACGAGACGATTTGAGTGCTTCAATCTTTGTGTAGGCGAGGAAGGCAAGGTCGCGCACTTCGATTTCTTTTAACGAAAGCTTGGCTTCGTCCAATTGATTGACGGCCCAATCGAATTCCCGGTTTGCTTGCGCTTTTTCATGAGGTTTTAATTCATCCGAGGCATCAATCAACACGTGATAGCGTCGACGATATTCTTCATTTGTTTCGGGTTGTTCAATGAGGAAACGAGCGTATTCCTGAGGATCTTGGTTTAAAAGACTTTCGAGCGACTGACCACTTTTCTCTGCATGCCGGATATATCCAGCAAGTGCGAGTAGATGGCGATCCGCTTCTGCCTCATTTCCAAGTAGTTCGATGAGGCGCTGGCGCACGTCGTTAAAGAACTGTTGGACGTTCGGGTCGTGAATCATATTCGGTTCCAGGGAGATTCCTCTCCTTTCTCGGTTTGTCATGGTCAAGCCGGAGGTTCGTCGTTATGAGAAAGTTTAAGTGACTCGAAATCACCTTGCTCGATACTTCGAATCAAAATTTCGCTTCCACCCATATTTGTCGAAAGCGGGATGGAGTAGACGTCACAAAGACGCATCAATGCGCTCACATCCGGTTCATGAGGTTGAGCAGTTAATGGGTCTCTGAAAAAGATGATCATATCCATCTCCCCGCGTGCGACGGCAGCACCGATTTCTTGGTCCCCTCCAAGCGGTCCGGATCGGAAGCAATGGACAGGCAAGCCGGTCGCTTCAGCGATTCGCTTACCCGTTGTACCGGTCGCAAACAACTGATGTTTCTTTAGTATATGGGTGTAAGTTTTAATGAGGACGATTAAATCATCTTTCTTCTTGTCGTGAGCCACTAAAGCGATATTCATCCTAAATTCCTCCTAACATGACGTCTCTTGTTATTCGTATCATATTTGACTTCATTTGGCACGATTTCTCTCTTAAACTAACGTACCCATTTCCAATGAATCGTAATAGTCATGTAAACGAATTGACTTACAATTCAGGTTTGATGATTTTGAAATATAGGTATGTATGAAATAGCACTGTTAAATAAAAACAATCATTTCATGTGAAAAAGGAGGAAGATTCGATGAACAACACAACGTATAACTTCAATACGTTCATGTCATGGCTACCAGAGCTTTTGCTGGCAATTGTTATTCTTGTAGTCGGTTACATCTTGGCAAAAGTATTGGAAAACGTGACACGTAAAGCATTGAAGAAAGCACGACTCGATGAGCGAGTGGGTATTCAAAAAGATGGGGAGAAAGGAGAAAAGTGGACCCCTGAACGCATTATCGGGAAAGTCGTGTTCTTTGGGGTATTACTCCTCGCATTCCTGATCATCTTTGAATTCATGAACGTTCCAGCCATTACGGAACCATTCAGTCAAATTTATGAAGGATTCTCTGGACTGATTATCGGTGTCATCAAAGCCGGCCTGATTTTACTCGTTGCCTGGGTCATCGCTACCCTTTTGAAAAAAGGGATTCAAATGGCGGGACATCGTTTGAATTTGAGCAAGTTGATGGAAAAAACGGGGCAAGAATCGACAAGTGTCAATCAAACGAAGTGGGTCGACACGGTCGCGAACATCGTCTTCTATCTCGTGCTCTTATTGGCGCTACCGGCTGTACTTGATGCCCTTGGACTTCGTGGGGTCAGCGGACCATTCGAAGACTTATTGAACAGCTTCCTCGGATTCATTCCGAAACTTGTCGCAGCGGCGCTCATCTTCGCAATCGGTTATGTCGTCGCGAAGATTGTACGTGACATTTTGACGAAGTTCCTTGAAGCAGCAGGGTTAGATCGCTTAGCAGAGCGATTCCATCTTTCTGATTATGTGAAAGGATCGAGTCTTGCGAAAGCGATCGGTACAATCGTCTTCATCTTCATCATGATTCCGGTGACGATTTCGGCGCTTGAAGCGCTCGATATTCGAGGAATCTCGGAACCGGCGATTGCGATGCTCAATGATGTCCTTGTCATGATTCCAGACATTCTCGTTGCAATCGTCCTCGTCCTCGTCGGGGTGTTCGTGGCAAGATGGTTGAAAGGGGTCGTCGTATCCCTTCTTGAGAATCTTGGCGTCAACTCGTTGGCTCAAAAAATGGGCTTCGGGGAACGTGCGTCTTCGATGTCAATCGCTCAAGTGGTCGGTGTCATTGTCCAAGTAATCGTGATCTTGCTCTTCGTATCTGAAGCACTTCAAGTCGCGAATCTTGAGTTCATGGCATCTCTTGCAACAGCCATCTTTGCTTACTTGCCGATGGTCATCGCAGCACTCATCATCTTGGCAGTCGGATTCTGGTTGGCGAACATGGCAGAGCGGTTGGTCGGAAGTGTACTTGTCGATGGAGCAGGACAACCGAGTGCGCTTCGCTACGTAGCGAAGTATGCGATTCTCGGACTCGTCTTCTTCATGGCCATTAGCCAACTCGGCATCGCACCGATGATTGTCAATACAGCATTCCTTCTCATTCTTGGAGCTGTTGCCCTCGCCTTCGGTCTTGCTTTCGGTCTTGGTGGTCGCGAGACGGCGGCACGTTATTTGAAAAAGGCGGAGCGACGCATTGATGAAACGGGAGTTTCAAAAGAAGGTCTCGAGCAGGAGAAAGAACAGATGAGCCGCGAAGCGGAAGCGGCAAAACAACAAGCGAAGCAAGGCATGGAGCAGTCGAAACATGAAGCGGAACAATCGAAACACGAGTTGAAGCGAGATGTTCAAAATCCAAAAGTTGACCATGTTGATGGACCGGAACCGAATCCGTTCCATGAAAACATCACTCCGGATCAGGACAATCGATCACTTGATGATAACGATGGTCCGTTACGCCCATAATCGATGCTTGAACGGGTCTCCTACAAGGAGATCCGTTTTTTTGTGTTCAACTCAAGCATAAATCTGGTCGATAGTAAAAGAAAAGAGTGTAGGGGTGAGGGGAATGTTTGAACGTTTTCAACGGACGCTCGTGATGAACTATATCATCGGCTCAGGTTTGGCCGTCTTTGGAGTAGGTGGTGTCTTTATTTTTCAAACGCTTGACCTGTCCATTCGAGAGATTTTACTACTGTTAGGCATCATGTTGGGGTCAGGGATAGTTATGATTTTCTCAGAACTACTCTTATACCGTCGCCACATTCGACCGATACGACAGCTTTTTATGATCGAATCCCCATCGATTGACGAATTGACGTCGGCATTCGAACAAGCGAGTCGATTCCCGATTTTAACGGTGCAACGGATTTTAGGTCCTCATTTGTTTGGATTATCCATCCCGTCAATTGGTTTAACCGCCGTTTTTATTCAGATGGGGTGGATTGACTTACCTTATCGTTTGATCGGCTTGGCTGCAATCGGGGCCGTCATGATTGCGGTACTACATGCCTTGATTGAATATTTTTTGACGGTTCGATCGGTTGAGCCATTACTTGTATACATGAAAGAAAGGCATCTCGAACTTTATCATCTGCCTATTCATGCAACGTATCGATCATTTAGTGTCCGAACTAAATTATTGATCAGTATGCTCATTACGGGTATCTTTCCCATCATGTTGTTCATGTTGGC
This sequence comes from Exiguobacterium sp. HVEsp1, assembly GCF_002009685.1. GTDB lineage: Bacteria > Bacillota > Bacilli > Exiguobacteriales > Exiguobacteriaceae > Exiguobacterium > Exiguobacterium profundum. Next base: position 218,362 of record NZ_KV917367.1, read on the forward strand.
GTCGAGTGTCCAATTGTCGACTTCGACTCGAACGGATACGTATTGGAATTGGGCGCTCGTGATTCTTGTCATCATCTTCGGAATTGCGGTGTTATGCAGTTTCTTACTCTATGACAACATCAAACGTCCGATTGGATTTTTGACGTCCGGCATCGAACAGATGGAGTCGGGACAACTTCAGAAAATCGAGAATCCATACTTAGATGAGTTCGCCCAACTGATTGGGGGATTCAATCAAATGGTTGAGACGGTAACTGCTCGTGAACAAGAAAACGCACAGCTGTTAGACAGCCTCTTCATTTTATTCGCAGCAACGCTCGATGCACGTGATCCCTACACAGCAGGTCATTCGGAGCGTGTCGCGATGTATTCCGTTGAGCTTGCTCGCGCCATTGGCTTACCGCATGCACAAGTCGATTTACTCAATAAGTCAGCACTTCTACATGACATCGGGAAAATTGGAATTCGAGATGACGTCCTACTAAAAGAAGGGAAGCTGACAGACGAAGAGTTTTCAAAAATTCAAGAACATCCGACCATTGGCATCCATATTTTGAGTCAAATTCATTTACCTGCATCGCTTCAACCGATTTTAGCCGGAGTTCGATCGCACCACGAACGAATCGATGGGAAAGGATACCCGGACCGCTTACATGCGGTCGACATTCCGTTATTCGGAAGAATCATGGCGATTGCCGATGCTTATGATGCCATGACATCAGATCGACCCTATCGGTCAGGGATGCCAGTGGAAAAGGCGCTTTCCATATTGGAGAGCGGTCGGGGAACACAATGGGACGCGGAATTTGTGGACGTATTCGTCCAGCTTCGTCGTCAGGGCATATCAGCATAAGAAAAGGAGCAGCACCTCGTGTGCCGCTCCTTTGTCATATAGTTTGAAAGGCATATACCCCGAATACAGCTCCAATGACGACAACGACGAGGTTGACCCGTAGTAGCGCCAGGAAAGTGGCAACCACTCCTCCGAATAAGGCAGACGAGGTGGTGGTCGTGGAGGATAGGACGCCCGGAAAAATCAAACTAGCCAGTACCGCATACGGGATGAAGGAAAGAAATCGTTTCATATATGCCGGTAACGCCAATTCCTTTAGCCAGAGTAGCGGGACAAGGCGAGGGAGATACGTGACAAGTGCCAATCCTAGAACGAGTAGAAACAACGATATCATGTGACCTCTTCCTCCTTAAATACGAAAGCACCGATTCCGGCTGCGACAACGGTCGCGACGATGATTCGAATCCCATCTGAGATTGAGAAGAACGGGGTGATGACCCAATGGAGTATGGCTTGAATAATGATAGCTAAGCTTGCTACGACGAAGACAGGACGAGTCGTTAATGATGGAACGAGTAACCCGATGAACATCGCATATAGCGCAATCCCCATACTCGCCTGTAATGTGCTTGGAAGACCGAAGGCGAGGAAGACCCCCATCCACGTCCCGACATTCCAAGCAAGAAATGCGATTGTATTCAACCCGAGCACGAACATACCGGAACGGGCCTCTTGACGAGTAGAGGCGATGCTGAACGTTTCGTCGGTCACACCAAACGCGATGGTAGCCAATAGTCTTCGAGATGTACTCTCAATCCGTTGGGATAGTGAGGCGGACATTAAAAAATGGCGAGAGTTTAGAATGAACGTCGTCAAAATGATTTCCCAATACATCGAACCGGCCATCAGAAGTTGTACCGTAATGAACTGACTTGCCCCGGCAAAGATCAAAAAGGACATCGATAATGTGATAGTATTCGGCAAGTTGAAAGATTGTGCCAAAAGACCGAAGGCAATCGCAATCGGGATATATCCGATGGCGACGGGAATGCCGGCGCGTAGTCCTGCGCGAAACGTGGGTTGCGGTGAAGTTGGTGATGTGGGATGAATCGAAGTCGCCATGATAGCCCTCCTCCATAATTAAGATGATTTCTATGTCATTCGGGATGAATAAACGGTTTCCTGCTCAAATGATAAAAAAGAGGGTATACATGTATCGTTAAGGAGGGTGATCACATGAGTCGTGCTGAAGAATTTTTGGCATCCTATCATCGAATCGAGGACTACTTGAGTCGAGAGATGGGAGATGGGCAACATTTCAGTTTTAGTAACATGGTGAATCGGTTAGCGAAACAAAATCCAATCATCGACCGGTATAAAGAAGATTTACATCAGATGAGTCAACTACGAAATGCCATCGTCCATGAGCGGCGTGAACCTGATTTTATTATCGCGGAGCCACACGAGTCGCTTGTTGCATTGATTTTAGAAGTAGAGCGAGAGCTCCTTCATCCACGTCTCGTCATTCCATTGTTTGCGAAATCGGTGGTGACGTTTCAGTCGGAAGATTTTTTGACGGAAGTACTCCGGGAGATTCGAGATAAAAATTATTCGCAATTCCCTGTATATCATGACAATGGGTCTTGGCGCGGACTGTTGACGAAAAAAGGAGTGACCAGTTGGCTAGCCGAAACAATCGACGGGCCCAACTTGTCACTCAAAGGAGTTCGGGTGAAGCACGTGCTCCACCACGATCCGCATATGCACCGGTATCGATTCATTCGAAAGGATGCGACCGTAATCGAGGCACAGCACTGCTTTACGCAAATGAAAGAGGGCGCACGATATGACGCCCTTCTGATTACAGAGACCGGAAATCCGGATGAACCGCTACTCGGCATCATCCGTCCTCAAGATTTATTGAACGCGCTCCGTTGAGGCGAGATGTTCAATGGCGACCTCATATTGGGTAACGGTGTTGCCGAGGACGATTGGTTTCACTTCTGAAGTCCCGTCATCACGTTTCTTATGGGCGTGCTTATAAGCATTGCTGTCGCGCCAGTTCTCAAAGCTGTCTGCATCACGCCACGTGGTCATGATGACGACATGATCCATCGCCTCATCAGACGTATCCGTCAACACTTGCATACGGACAAAGCCATCCATCGCTTCGATTCCTTTTGTCGTTTCGAAGCGTGCTTTGACCGCGTCGGCCTTTCCTTTTTCAACGTCTAGTTTGTTCATCACAATCCACATCCCACATTTCCCCCTATACGAATAAGATGACTCCATTATAACGTGAACAGGGAAATGCCTGAAAAAGGATGCTCACTCAACGTCTGCTCCACCATTCTTCGAACGCCCAGTTCTTCTGCTTCATCATCGTCGCTTCAGTGACACCGACATAACGCAAATGCCAAGGTTCGTAATTGTATCCCGTGATTTTCTCTTTTCCTTTTGGATAGCGGACGATAAATCCATAGAGATGGGCGTTTTGAAGCATCCATTTCCCTTCAGGCGATCGGTCGAAGGATTCATATAGGCCTAGACGCATGCGTTGACTCGTCATATCAACGGCGAGACCCGTTTGATGTTCACTATGACCGGGACGTGCCACATATTTTGAAGCGTATGCGACCCCACGTGTGTTGACGTAATAGGCATAGAGTGACTTTTGTGTCGAGTAAGATCGGTAGGCGCTAAGGGCGTATAACGTATGACCTTGCTTCCGACCCGCGTAATACAGTTTAGCCAGAGCATAGGCTGCCTCCGCCGTCATCAAGGTCCGTTCACTCCCTTTTTGATAAACAGTTGGAATGGTTAACGTGACAAGTTGTGGGGAACGATAAGTGGACGGGAGTCCATTCGCCTTGTTGACTAGTCGTAAACGATCGGCAGATGGCATCTTCGGGATACCGGCTTTCAAGTTGGCAGATGGAGTGAAGTACTTCGTATTTCCGATGTAGACGTTCGACCAACTCCGATTATAGGTCGTATAGCGGACTGGGACGTTCGTTCGTAGCGTCTTAAGGATAGGGGAAGATTGCATGGCACGACCGTACAAATAGGTCGTTTTAATCGTGTAACCTGGTTGTGGGGACGAGGATGCCGCTGTCACTGGCGACACTTGAAACAACAGCAGACAAATGACAAAAATACGCAGGGACTTCATGGAAAAACGCCTCCTCGAGAGTTAGATGATGTTCCTTTTCCCGTTTTCTTGATAGACTGTGCATCTTTAATCCGCCTTTAGGTCGGAAGAGGATACGGCTTGGGTCCGATGAAGGTGGGCATGAAATCCGATACAATAAAGATAACGAATGAGATCGTAGAGAGGAGTGAGCGAATGGAAGCTTTAGTCGGTTTACCACTTTTATTGCTCGTCCTATTCTTTGCCTTTTTGTATTTTAATATCAAAGGGCTATCGAATATGTGGAAGGACTATAATCGAACGAAATCGATGATTCCGCTTGGTTTTTTCATCGTCGGGATTATCGGGATTTTCACAGGAGTGTGGACGTGGCTCGTCATTTTGATTTACTACGTCGTCCGACCGAAAGACTAAACACTGTATGCAGACGCATACGGTGTTTTTGCTATACTGAGGACGAGGTGTTGAGATGGAGAAATTGATAAAAGCATGGTTTATCGTGACGTTGATCACGTTCGGAATCTTTAAGCTTGGTGAAGTGATGACGACCCCTTACTCGGAAACACCGAGTGAAGGGAATCTATACTGGATTGTTCTCTTAATTGGATGGCCGTTTCTGTTGTTGTTTATTTGGATCACCGTTCGTTTGACACATCGAGTCGTCGCATCCGTGCGACCATTTGGAAAGGTTAGTTTAGCGATTGGAAGTTTCGTCATGGCCGGTATAGCTTGGATGACTAATCAATCGCAGGCGGCGTCTCTTCGAGAAGGAATTCGTTTGTCAGCCAATGAGTCGTACACAGCAGGATGGAACCAGTTCACGAATATCATCTATATGAATCAGCTGACGTTCTTCCTTTTGACGGTCAGTTGTATGGGAGTAGGAATTCTCTCATCATTCTTCCTGAACAAAAAACAGCGAGACGAAGCCGTGTGAGCTTCGTCTCGCTGTTTTTATAGGTGTTCTTTATAAAGACGTGCATAGCGATCCGCAGCGATGATGGCGTCAGCAACTTCTTCAGGTGTAACATCGAAACCGCTATGAATCGTTTCGCCATCTGCCGTGGCCGCTTTCCCGACCTTCAAGATATCGTCTCGAGATGCATCTTTCAATTTGATATCTTCAAGTGTGACCGGTAAGTCGAGTGCCATATAAAAGGCAACATACTGCTCGAACTCTTCTTGAGGGCGTCCTTCGAGTGCGAGTTGCACGAGTGTTCCAAATGCAACTTTTTCACCGTGCGTCAAATGGTGGATGTCTCCTTCAAGTGCGGTGAATCCATTGTGAATGGCATGGGCTGCAGCCAAGCCACCACTTTCAAAGCCGAGCCCGCTCAATAAGGTGTTGGCTTCCACAACAGCTTCAAGCGCAGGTGTGACGACTTTTGCTTTCACAGCTTCATACGCTTGAATCCCATATGTGAATAGAACCTCTTCACACCGTTCGGCAATCGCCTCCGCCGCAAGTGTCGGGACACCGCCAGCCATCGTCTTGCCTCCGAATGCCAGGACACTTCGCACTTCCACCCACGTGGCCAATGCATCGGCAATACCTGACGCTAAGAAGCGTGGCGGTGCTTGTGCAATCAATTCCGTATCCACAAGGACGAGATCCGGATTCTTTTTATAGAAACGGTAGCTTTCGAAATTGCCTTCATCTGTATATATGACCGACAATGCGCTCGTCGGTGCATCCGTAGAGGCGATGGTCGGTACAATAACGATACGCGCATCCAATTCATCTGCGACCGCTTTTGCTGTATCGAGCGTTTTCCCACCGCCGAGACCGATAACAAACGCTGTTTCATGCTTCTTAGCGTCTGTAGCGATTCGAGTGATTTCGTGCTTCGACGCTTCTCCGATGAAATCAGCTTTCGTCGCCTTGAGCTGGCTCGCTTGCAGAGACTGGGTCACCCGTTCGCCGATCAACTCCCATACGACGTCATCCGCGATGAGTAAAGCGTTGGAACCGAAGTGAGCGACAAACTCTCCGATGCGATCAATCGTTTGTTTCCCTTGCACATACTTGGCCGGACTGATGAAAATGCGTTCTGACATAGTGAACTCCATCCTTTCATATCAGGTTTGGTGTAAGTGCTTACAAGGCAATCATACTACAACTGGTAAAGAATATACGTGAAGATTACATGAAGAACGGCAGCTGACCAAGCACAAGCAATAGGATGATGATGGCGACGACAATGAGAAATCCCCAGTCGTTCATTCGTTTCGTCATAGCACACGTCTCCTTCATGGGTTGGAATTGCAATTCTTCCTCAGTATAGAGGGTGGTAAGAAAAAGGGAGAATGAATAAATAACCAGGTTAAAAAAAGTTACACCTTGTCATGAGCGGACAGGTCATCAGGTTTAACAGATGATGAATCGGGAACACTAGAGTCGTATGTTGATTTTCTTGAAGGAGGAATTGAGTATGTCGAAACATGTACTGATTGTCACAACGTCAGCAAATCAATTATCAAATGGTCATGCAACGGGACTTTGGCTTGAAGAGTTTGCCGTTCCTTATTTATTGTTCGAAAAAGAAGGATATAAAGTGACGATCGCGAGTATCGAAGGTGGAGACGTGCCAATCGATGCGAATAGTTTAGAAGATGGTTTGTCAGAAGACATTCTCAATACACGGGAATTGCTCAAAGACACAGCTCGTCTCGATCAAGTCGCAGATGAGTCGTACGATGCAATCTTCTTACCAGGTGGTCACGGGACAGTTGTTGATTTCCCAGAAAATGAAACGTTACAACGTGTCATTCGCAATGTATACGAGAGTGGAAATATTGTCGGGGCAGTTTGCCACGGACCAATTGGATTGGTCAATGTGAAACTCAGCAACGATGAGCCACTCGTTAAAGATAAACAGGTGACAGGGTTCACCGATGCGGAAGAAAAAGAGATGCAACTCGATTCTGCCGTCCCGTTCCTACTTGAAACAGGACTACGCAATCAAGGCGGGCAGTTCAAGGGAGCTGACAACTGGGCGGTGAATGTGGCGGTTGACGAACGTCTCGTCACGGGTCAGAATCCTCAGTCTTCTGAAGCGGTCGGGAAAGAACTTGTTAAGTTACTCGGATAATCGTGTGAAGCAACTTCGAATGACGAAGTTGCTTTTTTGTTTTTTGGACATATGTCCTATTCAAGTCATCTCTCTTTTCGTAAAGTCAGACGAAGAGAAAGGGGAATGACATGGGAATTTTATTTGCCATCTTATCAGGGACGTTCATCGCTCTTCAAGGAATCTTTAATGCAAAACTAGGAGATGCGGTAGGCGCATGGATGTCCGTCACTATCGTTCATTTTGTCGGACTTCTGTTAGCACTCGCGATTTACTTCTTCAAGCGGGATGCGGACATGACAGCCTTCAAACGTGTGCCTTGGTATTATAGTTTAGGAGGATTGTTCGGGGTATTCGTTGTCTTCGGCGAATTGACGGCGATTCAACAACTCGGGGTCACATGGGCAATTTGTGTATTGCTTGTGGCACAATTAGTAGGAGCCTTCATCATCGATTTGAATGGTTGGTTTGGTGTCAAACGGAAACCGATGAACACGGGACAGGTCATGGGACTCGTCTTGATGGTTGTTGGAATCGGAATCTATACATTTTCTTAAGGAGTTCACTTTACATGATGAATATTATGGATGCACTGACACGATTGCAGTGGAATCATCTGTTTTCGAATGAAACGCTTGAGTCCTCGTCCGTAGTGACATATGCGTCTGGGACCATGTTATGTTCAAACGATCAGCACATCGAATCTTTATTCGTCGTCCTTGAAGGGCGTGTCAAAATTTATACGCTCAGTGAAGAAGGGAAATTGCGATTGTTGCGTCTGAAGGCTGCTCCAACATTGATTGGAGATATCGAATATGCGAGCGGACGCAATGTATTGCATACGGTTGAAGCGGTCGGTCCCGTGACGTGTCTGCGCATCCCTTTCGAGGCGCTTCGACGATATAATCGAACGGTCGAATTCACGGAGCATCTGTTACGAGGTGTGTCCGAAAAATTATTTATCGAGGCAAACGCCTCGTCGAATCATCTCATGTCGACTCTCGAAGAGCGGTTGGCCGGTTACTTGATCTCACTCAGTGAATCTGGGAATGAACTGTTTCAAGCGGAGATGAGTCAACTGAAACGGAAAGAAGTCGCAGAGTGGCTAGGGACGAGTTATCGTCACTTGAACCGAACGTTGCAGGCATTCGTGGATGAAGGATTGGTCAAACGAACGAGAAAAGAAGTCATCATTTTAAATAGTGAACGATTGAAAGAACGTGCGAACGGCATGTTTTATGAGTAAGGAGGAGTTATATGATTTTTGGTATCATCTGTTCGGCTGTGGCTGGGGCGTTTATTAGCGTACAGGCGGCGGTCAACGCGAAAATGAATACAAATTTAGGGGCTTGGGCCACCACCGTATTGGTCTTTATCGTTGGTTTGGTCGGATCCATCATCCCGTTAGTATTATTTGGAGGAAATCTTGCTGGATTACGTGACTTGTCGCCAATCTATTGGCTCGGTGGTTTATTTGGTGTCGGTGTCGTGTACTGTGTCATGCGCAGCATCCAGTTACTCGGACCCACATTGTCTGTGTCACTCATTCTCGTGTCACAACTCATTTGGGCGTTAGTCGTCGATTTATATGGCGCCTTCGGGATGCCTCAAATCACGTTATCGGCCGGACAAATTGTAGGGCTCACCATCCTTCTTGTCGGGGTCATTCTCTTTAAACAGTCTCAGACGGTGGCTATCGCCAAACAAGCTGTCAACGAAGCCACTTCTTGAGGAGTGGCTATTTTTCTGAGCAAAACGGGTACAGGTTGGTAACGATTTTTTGATAAAATGGAGCAGTATGCTTTAAAAATTAGCTGAGGTGATGAAAAAAGTGGATTCTTCCATAGTGATTGATTTGTTGATTGTTTTGTTTTTGATTGTGTTGAACGGGATTTTTGCGATGACAGAAATTGCGCTCATCTCATCGAAACCTGCAAAACTTGAGGTTGAAGCAAATCGAGGAAAACGAAGTGCCAAGATTGCGCTTCATTATTCGAAAGACCCGACAGATTTGTTGTCGACCGTTCAAGTCGGAATCACATTGATTGGGATTATTAACGGGGCATACGGGGGCGCACGCTTCTCGGCACCGCTCGCATCGGCATTTGAACAAGCCGGAATGAGTACGCAGTATGCCGGAACCGTTGCTTATGTGGCCGTCGTTACGATTATTACGTATCTGTCGCTCATCATTGGTGAATTGGTCCCGAAACGGATTGCGCTCGTCTCGCCTGAAAAAGTAACGATGGCAATCATTCCGTCGCTCGATTTATTCAGTAAAGTGATGAAACCGTTCATTTGGATTTTATCGAAATCGACACTCTTTTTGTTCAAATTGTTAGGGTTGAAGGCGGAACAGACGAGTGGGGAGACTGAGCTCGAGATCAAACAACTCTTGTTTGAAGGCGCCCAGCAAGGACAGTTCGCTCATGAAGAAGTTCGACAAGTCGAACGGGTCTTTGCGTTTCATGATCAATTGATTTATGAGCTCATGCAACCACGGACGACGCTCGAATGGGTCGACTTAGAAGATGACATGGACGATATTAAGAAATCGATTTATGAAAGTAAACATAACAAGTTACCGGTCGGGCGCGACTCGCTTGACGACTTTGTCGGGTACATCGATGTACGTGACATCTTGACGTTGCCGACACTGCGTGAGCGGTCACAGATTTTGAAGCGCATCAAACAGCCGCTCATCGTTCCAAAACAGCGAGAGGCGAGCCAAGTGCTTCAAATGATGCAGAAAAATGGTGTGGAAATCGCCTTTGTTTTAGATGAATACGGCGGATTCCTTGGTATGGTCACCTTGTTCGATATTTTGGAAGAAATCGTCGGAGAGGTGATGATTGAAGAGGATACACCAGAAGTGGTTCGTCGTGAAGATGGATCATATTTGGCGGATGGGTTACTCGGAATAGAGGATTTGAAGCGAACGTTCGAGATTCGGGATGACCGATTCGACGAAGGGCGCAACTCCTATCATACGCTCGCAGGACTCGTCATTTACGCACTTGGTGATTTTCCGAAACGGGGCGATGTGGTCGAAGCGTACGGTCTTCGCTTTGAAGTCGTGGATATGGACGGAAAGCGTGTCGACCAAGTGCTTGTTTCAGAATTAAAAGAACCAATTACTGAAGAGGACTGATGCGATGCATCAGCCCTCTTTTTCATGTACCATCCACGTTCGTTGTAAAGCTCCTAACAAGACTTGGGCTGTGTGCAACATCGCTCGTTCATCCACGTCGAAGCGGGGATGATGATGCGGAAAGATTGCGGAGAGCTCGGGATTTCCTGCTCCTGTGAAGAAAAAGCTACCAGGAACGTGCTCGACATAATAAGCGAAATCTTCCCCGACCATAAGTGGTGCCATCTCAATGACACCGTCTGCACCAACGACCTCCACCGCACTCTCACGGACGAGTTCCGTTTCGGTCACATGATTCACGACAGCAGGATATCCTTTTGTATACTCCAATTCATAACCAGCATCGCTCGCTTCACAGACGGAACGAATGATCCGCTCCATATCGGAGATGATTTTTTTTTGCGTCTCCCGAGTGAATGTACGCACGGTACCGGATAATTTGGCTTCTTCGGCAATGACGTTGAATGCTTGTCCGGAGTGGAGCGTACCGATGGTCAGCACGGCAGGTTCGAGCGGATCGATTCGCCGACTGACAACCTGTTGGAGATGATTCGCCACGTTCACGGCAACCATGAGGGCATCGACTGTATGTTGCGGAATCGCGCCATGTCCACCTTTTCCTGTAATGATCAATTCAAAGCGATCTGCCGCAGCCATGATAGGACCTGTTTTCACGCCAATCGTTCCGAACGGAAGTGGTGTCCAAATGTGCGCACCGTATATATAATCCACGTTGTCGAGACAGCCGTCTTCAATCATCGGTTTGGCACCACCCGGAGCCAATTCTTCTGCGAACTGGTGAATCAACACGACGTCTCCTGGAAGGCTCATCTCAGTCAATACTTTCGCTAAAACGAGAAGTGTCGCCGTGTGGGCATCGTGACCACACGCATGCATGACCCCGTTCACTTTTGAACGATACGGGACATCTTTCACATCTTGGATGGGAAGGGCGTCAAAATCGGCACGTAATGCGATGGTCGGACCGTCACCGCCTTTGATTCGACCGACGACCCCATTGCCGCCAACGTGCTCACGTACTTCAATCCCAAGTTCACGGAGATACGAGGCAATCATCTTTGGTGTTTCGACTTCTTGAAAAGACAGTTCAGGATATTGGTGAAAATGGCGTCTTAGGGATACCATTTCTTCGAACAACTCGGTCAAACGTACTTCGGCATGCGTGACGATCATTGCGAACACTCCTTTGTGGTTACCGTGTCAAGAAATGAATTCATTTACAAATTGTTATGAAAGTTAAGCTTATCTTATACGAGTAAAGGGAATTAATACAGGAGAAAATGAAGAAATGAGGTGCCAACATGGGGTGGATTATTGCGATTGTAGCGGTTGTCGTGCTCGTACTCATCTATTTTTCGATGTACAACGGGCTCGTCAAGTATCGAAATTGGGTCGATGAGGCGTGGGCTCAAATCGATGTGCAGTTGAAGCGGCGGTATGATCTGATTCCGAACTTGGTCGAGACGGTGAAAGGCTACGCGAAACACGAGCAAGAAACGCTTGCGAAGGTCGTCGAACTGAGAAACCAGCTCGGAGAAAAGTCGAATCGTCAGGACCAGATGGCAGTGAACGATCAATTGAGTGGAGCACTGAAAAATCTCTTCGCGCTTCGTGAGGCGTACCCGGATTTGAAAGCGAACGAGAACTTCAAGATGTTGCAGGAAGAATTGACACAGACGGAAAATAAGGTCGCGTATTCGCGTCAACTCTATAACAATACGGTCATGAAATATAACACGAAAATCGAATCGGTCCCGACGAACATCATCGCCTCCGTCCATCATTTTGAAAAGCGCGATATGCTCGAGGCACGTGCCGAAGAGCGCGAGAACGTTCGCGTCTCATTTTGATGAATCGAGGTGGCGCGTATGCTCCTCTATGAACAGATTCGAAAGAATAAAGTGAAGACGGTCTTCATCGTCACAGGGTTTGTCCTATTCGTTCTTCTCGTCGGAGCGGCCATTTCCTACGTCAACTATGGAGACGCGATTCCGGGGTTAATCTTCACACCGATTTTCTCGTTGTTTTATGTGGGAATCGTCGTCATGTCGAGTACGAACATCGTCATGAAGATGAATCGGGCACAAGAGGTGACATCGGTGGAAGAGCACCGCTTTCTATGGCATACGGTCGAAAACATGGCGATGGTCGCGCGAGTGCCGATGCCGCGCATCTTTATCATCAACGACCCATCGCCAAACGCCTTTGCGACGGGATTGAAGCCAGAAAAGGCGGCTGTCGCCGTCACGACGGGACTGTTAGATCGATTATCGCGAGAAGAAGTAGAAGGGGTGATCGCGCATGAGGTCGCGCATATTAAGAATTATGATGTCCGACTCTCGACGGTCACGCTCGCACTCGTTTCAGTCATCGCTATCATGAGCGATATCGGGTCGCGCATGCTGTTCTTCAGAAGTATCGGTGGAAGACGCGATCAAAACCAGAATCCCATCTTTTTGATCATCGGACTCGTCTTGCTGGTGTTGGCACCGCTCATCGCGATGCTCATCAATATGGCGATTTCACGGAATCGTGAGTTTTTGGCAGATGCGAGTGGAGCGGAACTGACCCGTAACCCGGATGCGCTCGCCTCGGCGCTTGAGAAGATTGCAAACGTCGAGACGCCGGTCGAGCAAGCTTCGAGTGCCTCGGCACCGCTTTACTTCTCCGATCCACTTAAGAAGAAAGTGAGCGGTCTATTCTCGACACACCCTGATCCAGTCGAACGCATTTCCCGACTTCGTCAAATGTAGTCAGAGCCTGTCCGGTTGCGGCAGGCTCTTTATGTTACACTGAACTGGGAAAATAAGGGGGGGTGGATGAGTTGAATAAAAAGATATACATAGGTTTAGGCGGCGCTTTATTAGTCGCATTATTTTTATTTGGGCTAGGGCCATATATTGTACATACAGTACTTAAGGTTTTCATGTGGCTCACACAGTACATCTTACCGTGGATCTTCCTCTACTATTTCATTCAATTTTATAAACAATATGCAGCCAAACAAGAAAAGCCACCTGAATGAGGTGGCTTTCGACGTTTATCCGGCGCGGTGGCTACGGATTTTTTCAATCTCATCGAGGACGAACTGAACGTTTGTGCCGACGATGACTTGAATATGGTTTGGACTGACGACTTTGATTCCCGGAATACCGGCTTTTTTGATTTGATCTTGGTTGACCGTATCCATGTCTTTGACATCGACGCGTAGGCGTGTGATGCAAGACTCGATTCCTGTGACGTTGCTGTCACCGCCGAGACCATCATAAATCATGTTCGCCATGGCTGAGAATTCGTTACCTGAAGCTGATGCGACCGGTGCGACTTTCGTTTCGCCATCTGTCGTTTCACTTGCAACCGCATCGACGACTTCATCTGGTTCACGACCTGGCGTTGCCAAGTTGAGCTTCACAATCATGAAGCGGAAGATGACGTAGTAAATGACTGCGAACACGAGACCTTGAACGATGAGCATATACGGTTGGTTCGCAAGCGGCAAGCGTGAGCTCAAGATAAAGTCGACCAAGCCTGCGCTGAACCCGAAGCCGGCTGTCCATTGGAACGTTGCCGCAACGAAGAGCGAAATTCCTGTAAGGACTGCGTGTACAAGGTAAAGAACAGGAGCGAGGAACATGAATGAGAACTCGAGCGGTTCTGTTACACCTGTGAAGAATGAAGCGAATGCCGCTGCGAGAAGAAGTGAAGCGGCTTGTTTCTTCCGTTTCGTTTTCGCTGTATGGTACATCGCGAGTGCTGCGGCCGGAAGACCGAACATCATGATTGGGAAGTAACCTGCTTGGTACATCCCTGTCACACCTTTTTCACCTTCACCTGACCAGAACTTTCCGATGTCGTTAATGTCGGCGACGTCGAACCAGAATACAGAGTTGAGAGCGTGGTGAAGACCGGTTGGAATCAAGAGACGGTTAAAGAATCCGTAAAGTCCGGCACCGAATGCGCCGAGTTTTGAAATCGATTCTCCGAATCCGACGAGACCTGTATAGACGACCGGCCAGATGAAGTAAAGGGCGACCGATACAAGAATCATCGAGAAGGCTGTCATGATTGGAACGAGACGCTTCCCACTAAAGAAGGCGAGAGCATCTGGCAGTTTGACTTGACTGAAGCGGTTATACATGGAAGCGGCGACGAGACCGGATAGAATCCCGATGAAAGCATTCCCAATCTTCCCGAATGCCGGGTTAACGGCTTCTACGTCGATTCCTTGGAACAACGCAACCGTTCCTGCAGAGAGAAGCGTTGTGACCGTCAAGAAGGCAACGAGCCCACTGAGTGCTGCTGAACCGTCACGGTTCTTAGCCATTCCGAGCGCGACCCCGACTGCGAACAGAATTGGGATGTTATCAATAATAGCGGCCCCTGCCTTAATTAAGAATGCAGCGGCAATGTTTTCAGATCCCCAGCCGACTGGGTCAATCCAATAACCAATCCCCATGAGAATGGCAGCAGCCGGTAGTACGGCGACCGGTAACATGAGGGAACGTCCGAGACGTTGGAAAAAGTTCATCATTGTTGATTTCCTCCTTTTTGATGGTGTTGATCTTGTAGACGTTGGATGTGAAGCGTAATATAACCAAGTTCTGACTCGGGCAAGACGATGCCATAGGTCTCTTCCATTTCTTTTGCGACATCTGATGCACACGCATAGGCAGACGTGAACTTCGTCTGAATCATGCGGAGCATGTCTTCATCAATCGTGTGATGATCGTAATGGTTGACCCGATCCATGACGAACCGTAAATGAGTTAATAATCGTTGGTAGGATAAGTCATCTTCTTCAATGGATACATCGAGTCGTCGTGAAATCGATTGAATCATGTCGCGGACAATCGTTGTCTGTTTGACCGTCTTGCGTAAATCACCTCCTTTCACTTTCATCGTATGGATATGAAGCGCGATGAACGCAGCTTCGTCTTTCGGCATTTGGACGTTGAGCTTTTCAGCGATATGTTCAATCGCCCATAGTCCAATCTCATATTCATTCCGATAGAGGATTTTAATCTCGTTCAACAGTTTGTTGCGTAACGAGATGCCATCCATTTCCCGCTCGATGGCGAACGAGATGTGGTCGGTCAAGACGATGTGAATATGTTCGTTGAACGATGTCTCGAGACGTTTTTCCGCATACGAGATAATATCCTCGGAAACGGTGAAGTGTTCGACAGGAATCCGGCTCAACAGCTGTTGGAACTTGTCATTCTCTGGCATGATGAACAACTTTTCGATTTTATGTGGATTGACGATGTCGTTCTTCGCTTTTTTAAACGCGACGCCAGGACCAATTGCAATCTTTTCTTCACCCTCATCTGAGACGATGACCGCATTGTTGTTTAGAATCTTTTTGATTTTAATCATGTGTCCTCCTTATTCCGGAGTCACGCTTCCACTCGGGCGACAATCGTCTTGCCCGGAACAGCTTCTTTCGTGAACGTGAAGGCATAATGATGGGCGAGTGCATCACCATTCGTCACGACCATTGGAGTGACCGTGTCCTTACCCGCCTGATGAATTTGCGCCAAGTCTGCTGTGAGTAACAGCTGTCCCGTCTTGACGTGGTCGCCCACATCTACTTGAAGATCAAACGGTCGACCTTCGAGTTCAACGGTATCGAGTCCGACGTGTATCAAAATCTCAGCCCCATCCTCGGTCCGAATGCCGATGGCGTGCTTTGTTGGAGCGATTTGTACAATCTCTCCATCAGCCGGTGAGACGACGGCACCGTCTGTTGGTGTGATGGCAATGCCATCGCCCATCATTTTTTCACTAAAGACCGGGTCCGCAACTTGTTCGAGTGGAATGACGTCTCCTTCCATTGGTGAGTGCAGTGTCGGTTTGTGTCGATTCATTAACTTATTCCATAGCATGTCTACTACATCCTTTCTTGAAACAAAACACCGAAAAACAAAACAGGCATGGAGTATAGACGGGTGGCATGCACCGTACGTCTTACCCCATGCCTGATCGAATCAGTCACATGTGATCACTATTCGTTTCTTCACGTTCAACATAACATGTGTTGGTTTGAGACACAAGTCTTTTTTTGAAAGCGTTCTCTAAAATTTTGCAAGGGAACGAATCTATTGTATAGTAAGGGCGAATCTAAGTAAGAAAGGTGTTGCATGTTGATGAGTGAGGTTGTATCTGCCTAACGAACTGAAAAATGTCGGATGACACGTCTTTTTGTCATGCCGTCATGTTCCGTTACAGATACCGCCCATCAAAAACTGCCAGACACCCGTCTGTCTTTTTGCGTTGGTCGTCATCGACCGACGCTTTTTTGTTTGCGCGGTATCTCGATTCTACGATTTGAGGAGAGAGACACATGAACGAACAAACATTTGAAAAATTACAATACAACGAATTGATGACGAAAGTAGAGCGCTTCTGCATCAGCGGATTCGGAAGACGACTTCTTCGACAGCAACGCCCAACGAGCCACATTACGACGGTGAAGAAGCGCCTGCAAGAAACATCCGAAGCCCGCGCGATTCTAGATGCGACGTCACACGTCCCGTTCATCGGTGTGTCTGACATGGAGACCATTATCGGAAAACTGCAACGAGGCATCCAACTCGAGGCAACAGAGCTTGAAGCGGTCGCCGAGTTTTTACGAGGGGCACGCAAACTCAAGCGATTCATGCTCGAGCATGAATTCTTTGCACCGCTTCTTTCGGCTTATGCTTCAGGAATGGGCGAATGGCGGACGCTTGAAGAAGACATCACACAAGCGATTCGAGCCGGACAGGTCGTCGATGAAGCATCGAAAGAGTTGAAGCGGATTCGGAAGCAAGTCGACATTTTAGAAGGACGAATCGAGGAACGATTGACCAAGTTCTTAAAGAGCGCCGCCAATCGCGAGATGATCCAAGACGGATTCGTCACGAAAAAACAGGACCGCTTCACCATTCCAATCAAAGCTTCTTATAAGCATAAAGTGGCAGGGACGATTGTGGATACCTCGAATCGTGGGACGACGGTCTTTATCGAACCGGAAGCGATTGCGAAGTTAAATGCTGAACTCGTCGTCAAGCGTACGGAAGAAGCGGTAGAGGTGTATCAAGTACTAGCGACGTTGACGGGAGCGGTGACGGAAGTTCTTCCTGACATCGAATCGACGCTCGACGTCATCGCCCAGTACGATATGGTCTTCGCCAAAGGGAAGTACAGTCAGTCGATTGATGGCGTGACACCACACGTCAATGCGACCGGTCACATCCGATTGAAACAAGTACGTCATCCGCTCTTAGAAAGCGCTGTGCCACTTGATTTTGCCATCGGTACAGACTATCGCGGCTTGATCATCACCGGACCGAACGCCGGCGGGAAGACGGTCGTCTTGAAAACAATTGGACTCCTTAGTCTGATGACGATGACAGGACTGCATATCCCGGCTCACACCGATACAGTCATTTCGACATTTGATGAGGTGTTCGTCGATATCGGAGATAATCAAGACTTGGAATCGGCACTCAGTACGTTCTCTGCACACATGTACAATGTGGCGAGTATCATGCAGACCGCTGGAAAACGGTCGCTCTTGTTATTCGATGAAATCGGAAGCGGGACGGAACCGAACGAAGGAGCCGCTCTTGCGATTGCCATCTTAGAAGCGGCATATAAACGGGGCGCAATCGTTGTGGCATCGACACATTATGGTGAAATCAAATCCTATTCTGAAGCCCACCCAGATTTCATGAACGCTGCGATGCAGTTTGATCCGGAAACGCTCGAACCAAAATACAGACTGCTCATGGGACAGTCTGGCGACAGCAACGCCCTCTTTATCGCCCGTAAGATGAAGTTACCGGAATCGATTCTGAAACAGGCATCCCGTTACATGAACGAGAAAACATATGATATGACGAAAGTCGATGATTCTAAAATTGTGCGAGAAGTGGAAATGGTACCACTTGAAGAGGAAGAGCACTTTGAAACAGGTGACCGTGTCCGCTTGTTAGAGACGAATCAAGTCGGTCTTGTCTATTCGTTTGATGCATCGCGTCGACATGTCCGCGTGTTCGTAGATTTGGAATATGTAGAGTTGCCGAGCCGCCGCGTTCGTCTTGAGGCACGCGCGACAGAGCTCTATCCGGCTGACTATGATTTAGATACGTTGTTCACGACGTATCAGGAGCGTAAGGAAGCCCACGACTTTGCAAGAGGATCGAAAAAAGCGTTACGACGAGTGGAGAAAGAGATTCGGGAAAGGAAGAAACAAGAGCAATCTAAACGGAAATGAATGTAGCATACGGTGAAAGGGTAAGAGCACATAAAGAGAAATCTTAATGTGGGAGGGGCTTATGTGTTCGAGTTAAGTTTTTGGTTTGCACTCGGTTTTGCCGTGATTCACTTTTTTTCAGGAAAACTCATTCACGTGCGTGAAGTGCCGAGAAGCCGTTTTTTATCAGTGGCTGGAGGGATTGCCGTTGCTTATGTATTTCTTCATCTGTTGCCAGAGTTAAATGAATATCAACGCGAACTTGAAGGAGAGATTAGAAATAACGTCTTTGCTTCCCTCGAGAACCATATCTTAATCATCAGTATGTTAGGACTGGCTGTCTTTTATGGGCTCGAACGATTTGCAACGGCCAATAAGCGTAAACAAAAATCGTATGTGTTTTGGATTCACATTGGTTCATTCACGTTATATACGTTTAGCATCGGATATGTGCTCGCAGAAAGTGAATTTCAGTCCAATGGCACGATGTTTCTTTATTTTTTAGCGCTTGGCATACACTTTGTCACGGTCGATCAAGGATTACGTCAGCACCATCAGCAACTTTATGATCGACAAGGGCGCATCTTCTTAGCGCTTGCTGTACTCATAGGGTGGGCAGTTGGTACCTTTGCGGAAGTGAATGATCTCGGTTTATCGATTGTTGTCGCCTTTTTAGCAGGTGGCGTCATCTTGAACGTCATGAAAGAAGAATTGCCTGCTGAGCGAGAGAGTAGTTTTGGTGCATTTTTGATTGGTTTATTAAGTTATGCGCTGTTATTGCTCGTCATATGAAAAGGGCAACCACTGCGAGTGGCTGCCCTTTTGACTTATAAGCTATTGCTTTGATTTTCTACGTTGCTGTCGCTCTCTGTTGAAGCATCGTCATCTGAAGAAGTTGAGTCGTCATGGTGTGGACCGTGACCATGGCGACCACCTTCACGTCCACCGCGCATACCACGAATATCTTCCAAGTCATCGTAACTTGTCACATCGGCAAACCGTTCTTCGTGGTCCGCAAGGATTTGATCCGCGTCTTCTTGCGTCAAGTTTCCTTCTTCCACAGCGGTTGCGAGTTTTTCTTCATGCGACGTCATGATCGCGTCGATGAACGCTTCAATTGAAATCCCTTTTTCTTCTGCGAGTTCAGGGAGAGATTGCCCGTTTTCGCGAGCCACATCCACTTCTTCTTGCGTTAAACCGAGCGCTTCGATGAGAGCGGCATGCCCTGCTTCTCGGTCACCGAACATACCAGGCCCTCGTTCACCACGTTCGCATTGTGTGGATGCTGTCGTTGTCGATTCATCAGTCGTCGTGTCATTCGTCGCGGCATATACGCCTGTGCCTGAGACGGCCAATAGACCGGCTAAGGCGATTGCTAGTTTTGTTGATTTCATGTGTATCTCCTCCTTTGTTACTTCAAGTGTAGGACTGAACGCTTCGGAAGTTGTGAGGGAGTTGCAAGATTTCTGCAAATTGTCTTTGGGAAACGGTGGGACGTTTGATGGGTACGATATAATGGATGTGGAGGCGATATGAGATGAACGTACTCGTTGTGGAAGATGAACTAAAACTGGCGGACGGCATGTCCCGCTTTTTAACATATTCCGGATTTGAGGTGACCGTGGCGATGACTTTGAGTGAGGCGAAACAACAGTTGCATCAACGGTTTGATGCAGTTTTATTGGATGTTCGACTCCCTGACGGAGAAGGTTGGACCTTGATTCCGACATTAAAAGCGCAACAGCCCGCACCTGCTATTATCCTGACGACGGCTCGTGGTGAGGCGGATGATCGTGTGTTCGGATTGGAACTTGGCGCAGACGATTATCTAGTCAAACCCATCGTTTTAAAAGAGTTGGAGATTCGACTGAAACGTCTCGTCAAACAAACCGATATGATTCAATTTGGAACGCTCACCATCGACGTCAAATCGAGAATGGTACAAGAGAACGGACATCCGCTTCGATTAACGAACAAAGAGTATGAGTTGTTACTGTATCTTTGGAAACATGTCGGGGAGGCGTTAGACCGGAACCGTTTGCTCGATGAGGTGTGGGACTACGCATTCGTCGGAGATACACGAACGGTCGACACCCACATTAAACAACTGCGTGACAAATCGCCGACCTTAAAAGAACAGTTGAAGACGGTGCACCGGGTCGGTTATCGATTAGAGGAACTGTCATGAATCGATTAATGAAGAAGTTACTTTGGACGGCCATTCTACCACTTGCAGTGATGGCACTTTTAACATTCGGACTTACGTCATTATTGATTGGACGCTTCGCAGAAGAGGAGACGTACGCACAATTGGAGCGCGAGGCGGCGATTGTGTATGAAGCCATTCAAGAGGGCCGTGGAATCCCAGGGCAACTTGACGTGCTTGTATTTCAAAATGGGCAGCGTATCGAGTTCGAACGAGGCGGACGGATGCATCGCATGATGCCAATCAACCTCGATCCGAATGATTTAGAGATTCAGGACGAAGTGGGTGTAAATGGTACCCGCTTCTTGACGTATCTGAAAGAAGAATGGGACATTCAAATCGTGACGTATAGTCCCGTTCCGTTTTCAAATCCACAATTCCAGCAAATCTACCCCATCTTAGCGGGTGGGTTTATTCTGGCCCTACTTGTCGCAATCGCTGTCACGTATTGGATGAGTCGTCGGCTCACGCAACCGCTCGTCGAGTTGAAACAAGCGACCGCATCCATTATGGAGGGGCGACACGATATTAGCTTACCGAGCGTGACGAACGATGAGATTGGAGATTTGACCGTCACCATCGGACAGATGAACACATCACTTCAAGAAAAAGAGGCGCTTCAAAAATCATTTATTTCTGGGATCACACACGATGTGCGTACACCGCTCGCTATCGTTCGAAACGAGGCGGAACTATTAGAGCTTGGTGTTGTCCATGAAACAGAGATGGCCACAACCGGTAAAAGCATTACCGAGGAAGTGGACCGGATCGACCGACTCGTCAATCAGATGCTTGAATACTCCAAATTGTCCGCAGGTTCCATTCCCCTTGAAATGGAATCGATTCAACTCGATGAATTGGTTCGTCGATTGACGCCACGCATGTCCGAGTGGTTCCGACAAAAAGACGTGATGCTCGATTTACAATTAGAACCTGTGACAATACAAGCCAATCGACTAGCGATGGAACGGGTTCTTTCGAACTTCTTGAGAAATGCGTATGAGGCGAGCCCGATTGGGGGACGCATTACCATCAAACTGACACCGAATCGACTAGACGTGATAGACGAAGGGGACGGGATTGACCCTGCCGTCCAATCTTCCATTTGGGATATGTATGTGAAAGGGGATCGCTCTAACGGACATGGTTTAGGTCTCGCTATCACGAAGTTACTTCTTGACGCACAAGGACTTTCTTATGGCGTCGATTCAGATAAGGGGGCGACATTTTGGATCGGATGGACATGACTTTATTTTTACGAGGGGTGCGGTTAGAGAAAGACCGCATACAATCAACGGGTTATCCGTACTCGTTACCAATCTTTCAGACACTCGATGAACTGACGTTTCATCATCCGGTCACGTTTCTCGTTGGAGAAAACGGGAGTGGAAAGTCGACGTTGATTGAGGGGATGGCGGTCGCGGCTGGATTCAACCCAGAAGGCGGAGCACCTTCCTTCCAATTCGAAACGGAGTCAACGCATAGTTCTTTGTATGAAGCGCTACGCCCGATTCGAGGACCGTATCGTCCGAAAGATGGTTTTTTCTTACGTGCGGAAACGGCATACCAGCTATCGAGTTATGTGGATGAGATGGCAAAGTCAGGACGTGATCCTGAACGGTTTTATGAATCATATGGCGGACGTTCCCTTCATGAACAGTCACACGGTGAAGCGTTTCTATCCCTCATGCTACATCGATTTCGTGGAGACGGTCTCTACATTTTGGATGAGCCAGAGGCCGCATTGTCGCCGATGCGCCAACTGACGATGCTCGCACGCATGCATGAACTTGTCCAGTCGGGGAGTCAATTTATCATCGCGAGTCATTCACCTATCTTGATGTCGTATCCAGGTGCGATGATTTTACAAGTGGAGACGGGACTTACTCCGACGGCTTTTGATGACCTCGAGCATGTACGGGTGATGCGTGATTATTTACAGGCACCGGAACGGATGCAGCGAATTTTGTTTGACTAAAAAAGCGGCCTCGGCCGCTTTTTTCATGCTTTCGTAATCTTTCTTAATAAGATGATCGCGAGGCTAACGCCCCCGGCAATCAACATATACAAGACAATCTCCATCCAAGTGTTCATTCGTCGTCTCCATCCGCAAAGATTGCGAGCTCCCCTTGTGGCATCGCGACCAACAGATAGGCGTCTCCACCAAGTGGTCTCGCGTCCCCTGCTTGCCAGCACTCAAAGTGTTCTTGATATCCATTGATGAAGAGAAGGGATCCGGATTCAAATTCCAGTTCGAGGTGGGGGTGTTCGTCACCGAGGCGTATTTGATGGATGCGCTCTCTTCTTAAGCGCATGAGCTGTTCGAGTTGTTCACCTTCGTCAAACGTATTTTGCGTCGCATGGACATGCCACGGTCCCTCGATGGAGATCCAAGATTCCAGTCCTTGACGACTGAAATAGAGAAGATGATGGTTCGGACCAGAACCGAAATCGATTCCGACAAAAGAAGAGGCGGTAAAGAGGTGATGCAAAATAGATGTCGCTTGTTCGTGCTCTGTGGTAGACACACCGTCACCTCACTTTAAAGAGTTGTTATCATTATCATTTCACGTTACCACGCTAAAGTAAACGAATCTAACTCAATCTAGAAAAGAAACTGTAGATGATTCGCAAAGTATAATATTGATTTATTTCACATTTCTGTATACGAAAAAAACGGGCATTCACGATGAATGTCCGTTTTTTTCAAACCTCATTATGCTTCGACAAAGGCAGCGCCGATCACACCCGCATCTCCTGACAATTGAGTGAGGCAGAGACGCGTTTTTCCACTAGCATGTGGATACATTTTATTCGAGACTGCTTGTTGTAATTCGTTCCAAAATAATGAGGCCGACATCATGACGCCGCCTCCTAATACAATCACATCAGGATCGACAGTATGAATGATGTTAGCTAGTGCGCTAGCCAGTTCCTCGACGAAGTGATGGCGGTACTCGTCATCTGATAATAGCGAAGGGACGTTTGTATATCCTTTTTCGCTTGCGCGACTCATGAGCGCGGTACCACTTGCGAGTGATTCGAGAGAGCCTCGATTCAGTACAGGGTGAACTGGTCCGTTCGAACGGATAATCATATTTCCGATTTCACCGGCACTGCCGTTCGCCCCTCGAATGATTTGATGTTTATAGACATAACCGCCACCGATTCCAGTGCTCACTGTTACATAAAAAACAGCATCGAATCCTTTTCCTGCTCCAAATTTAGCTTCTGCGAGAGCTGCCGCATTCGCATCGTTTTCAAGGGTGACAGAAAAGCCGAGGCGCTGTGTTAAAGGCTCAACGATTTTTTGATGGTGCCAATTCGGGAGGTTTGGAGGCGTTAAAAACATCCCTTGTTTCAAATCGAGTGGACCGGGAGCCACAATTCCAACATGCCGGATATCGAATTCAACATTGAATTGATGAATCGCAGTCTCAATAGATTGTAGTGCCTCTTCGAAAGGAAGTTGAGGCTGCGTGTTAAACGTGAGTTGTTTCAGTACTTCACCTTTGAGTGAAACAGCCGCAATCCGAGTGTTCGTCCCTCCTAAATCAATCCCGATTCGGACAGCTTGTTTTTCATCGGAAGGAACACCAGTCACTAGACAAATCGCTTCCCCCTCAATCAAGAACGACTCATTGGCCGGGAGAAGGAGTGTACCTCCCGTAGGTACTTCCATCTCATCAATGATTAATGTTCCTTGCACGACAGATAGTAACCGGAACGTGTCGGTCGAAATCTTTTCTTTCGCTGTAACATGCCATTTTTCCACGAAGAAGAATGGATTCTTCGTCAAACGTGTTCGAAAGTGATCGAGTTGACGGATTGGTTCACTATAGCCAAGGTGAGGGACGAAAGAAGCGAGAATGCCCCTTTCTACGTGAAGTTCACGTGGACGACCGGTCGTCACATCCAGTCGCTCGTAATCGTATAGACGATAGGTTGTGTCCGAACTTTGTTGAATTTCCAGTACGCATACCCCTTTTGTCAATGCATGGACCGTTCCAGCTGGGACATAGAAAAAATCACCGGCATGAATCGATTTTCGTATCAAGCCGTGTTCCAAATCGCCTGTTTCAAGCGCTTTGTTGAAGTCTTCTGAGATGGCATAGGAGTGACCGTAAATGAGTGTCGCATTTGCTGGAGCATCGAGAATATACCAACATTCATTTTTTCCATATGATTCGTTTTCGAGTTGTTCCGCTAACGAATCATCAGGATGAACTTGAATAGACAAATCATCGTTCGCATCAATCCATTTAATCAGTAGTGGAAACACGTCCGCTTTAATTTGAAACAACTCTGGATATTGTTGATAGAGTTCACGCAAAGAAAGACCAACGTAGGGTCCGGAAGCAACGGCTGAACTACCTTTTTCTAATGCAGAAGCCGTCCAAGCTTCACCGATCGAAGGGTCATTGAAATCGAAACCAAATTGCTTCAGACGCTCCCCTCCCCAAAGTCGCTGTTGATAGTGTGGTTTTAAAAGAATAGCGCTCATATCCTGTCCTCCCATTAATTTGATATACACTTATGAATTTAAAAACTAAACAAAGTTTAAATCAAGTATAGACATGAAATAAATCATGTGTATAATAAAACATGTAACCGATTTCAAATAAGGAGTGAGGACACATGAAGAAAATCTTATTAGCGTGTAGTTCAGGGATGTCGACGAGTTTACTCGTAACGAAGATGAAAGATCATGCCACATCAATCGGGGATGAGGCGAAGATTTGGGCAGTCGGTCAAGATCAGGTCGTAACCGAGATGGACGAGGCAGATGTGATTTTGATTGGTCCACAAATGCGTTTCTTGTTGGATAAATTGAAAGCGCAAACATCAACACCGATTGAAGTGATCGATATGATGGCATACGGCACGGCGAATGGTAAAGCTGCATACGAACAAGCGATGAAATTAATGGGGTGAACAACGTGGAACAGGTAGACGAGTTAACCTTGGAGCAAATGGCATTCATGATGATTTTGCACAGTGGCAATGCGAGAAGTACGATTCAGGAAGCGATTCAACTGTATAAAACGAGTTCTTATGAAACGTTCGAAGAAAAGATTGATGAGGCACGTGGACAATTAAAAGAAGCACATCAAACACACTTTTCACAAATCCAAAGAGAAGCGAATGGAGAAAAAACAGACGTCTCTTTATTGCTTCTTCATGCAGAGGACCATTTAATGTCTACGCAAACAATGCTTGATTTGACAGCGGGTTTGGTCGAAATGGTCGAACAAAAGATTGTAAATCCTAATCAAGAAGGGTGAATCATATGTCACAGGACAATAAGATGTTCAACATGATCAGTAAACTGCTCATGCCGATGGCGACCTATTTAAACAACAGTCGCTATTTACAAGTATTGCGAGATGCATTCATGCTCGCTTTCCCGATTACCATGTTTGGGTCAATCATCGTCGTCATTGCAAACCTGCCGTTCCTCGACCGTTTCATGTCCGAGAGTACACTCAGTGTATTTAAAACATCACTCGGAAACGCACCATCTGCAACGATGGGGATTATGTCTATCTTTGTCGTCTTCGGTATCGGGTATTATCTATCGAAAAGTTATCAAGTCGAGGCTGTCTTCGGAGGAGCGATCTCGCTCGTGTCTTTCCTTCTCTTAACGCCTTTCTTGATTGAAGTGGATGGTATGTCAGAGGCAGTCGGGAATGTCCTTCCGTTGGATCGCCTTGGAGCGAAAGGGATGTTCCTTGCGATGATTACCGGATTCCTGTCCGGTGAGATTTATCGATTTGTCGTTCAAAAGAAATGGACGATTAAGATGCCGGATGGAGTACCGCCAGCTGTTGCGAAATCATTCTCAGCACTTGTTCCTGCATTATTAACCTTGACTGTATTTTTAACATTCAACATCATCGTGACGAACTTATTCAATACGAATCTTCATGACGTCATTTTCAACGTCGTTCAGCAACCGCTTGTGACATTAGGGAATGGTCTCATTCCAACGTTGATCGCAATCTTCTTCGTTCAGCTATTTTGGTTCTTCGGACTCCACGGTCAGGTCATCGTCAACTCGGTGATGGACCCGATTTGGAACACATTATCTGTGGAGAACTTGACGGCTTATACCTCGACTGGAGATGTTCCGAACATTATCAGTAAACAGTTCATTGAAATTTACACGGTAGGGCTTGGTGGTTCCGGATCTACACTTGCTGTCGTCGTGGCCATCTTGTTGTTCTTGAAATCGAAACAGTTGAAACAAATCGGGAAACTATCCCTCGGACCTGGACTATTCAACGTAAACGAGCCGGTCATCTTCGGACTTCCAATCGTTATGAACCCGCTCATCATGATTCCTTGGATTGTCGCACCGCTCGTGACGGTAACGGTCACATACTTCGCGATGTCGACAGGCTTAGTCCCACCACCAACGGGTGTCGCTGTTCCATGGACTGTCCCAATGTTCTTGAGTGGTATCATGGCGACGAACTCGCTTGCCGGAGGTCTTCTTCAAATCGTGAACTTCTTCATTATTTTGGCGATTTGGTTCCCGTTCTTGAAATTTATCGACCGAATGAACTTGAAAAAAGAGTTAGAAGAATCAACAGATAAACAAGAAGCAGTGTAAACAAATAGAGAAAATAGAAATAAGGGAGAGATAAAAGATGACGAACCCGACACAAACACGAATGAAAGAGCAAAAGACCTATCAATTTCCGACAGACTTTTGGTGGGGAACGGCTTCTTCTGCTACACAGATGGAAGGTGCTGCTTTTGAAGGTGGAAAAGGATTGAACATCTGGGATTACTGGTACATGCAAGAGCCGAATCGCTTTTTCAATGGCGTAAGCGCAACAGAGGCCTCAAACTTCTATCATTTGTATGAAGAAGATATCGCATTGATGAAAGAACTCGGGCATAACACGTTCCGTTTCTCCATTTCATGGTCACGTCTTTTTCCACAAGGTGTCGGGGAAGTAAATGAAGAGGCAATCACATTTTACAACAATGTCATCAATTGCTTAATCGATCATGGTATCGAACCGTTCATCAATCTGTATCACTTCGATATGCCGATGGCGCTTCAAGAACAAGGTGGTTGGGAATCACGGGAAGTCGTGGAGGCATATGTCACTTTTGCGAAGACATGCTTTGAGTTGTTTGGTGACCGCGTCGAGAAGTGGTTCACGCATAATGAACCGATTGTACCGGTAGAGGGTGGATATTTATATGATTTTCATTATCCAAACGTTGTTGATTTCAAGCGAGCTGTCCAAGTAGCGTACCACTCGATCTTATCGAGTGCGAAGGCAATCGAAGCGTATCGTGACATGGGACAATCTGGGCAAATCGGAATCATCTTAAATCTGACACCCTCATATCCGAGAAGTCAGCACCCAGCTGATTTGAGCGCAGCGCGCATTGCTGATGCGATGTTCAATCGCTCGTTCCTCGATCCATCTGTTTTAGGCACGTTCCCTCAAGAATTAGTAGAAGTGCTGAAGTCTGAAGATGCGATGCCACAGATGGAAACAGGCGATCTTGAACTCATTCGAGAACATACAGTCGACCTGCTTGGCATCAACTATTACCAGCCGCGTCGCGTGAAAGCAAAAGCATCACTGCCGAATCCGGACGCACCATTCTTACCGGAAAACTTATTTGATTTTTATGAGATGCCTGGACGTAAAATGAATCCATATCGTGGATGGGAAATTTACGAAAAAGGAATCTATGATATATTAATCAATCTAAAAGAAAACTATGGTAATATTCCATGCTTCATTTCAGAGAATGGAATGGGTGTCGAGGGTGAAGAGCGTTATCGTGACGAGAACGGAAGTGTCCAAGACGATTATCGAATTGATTTCATTCGCGAACATCTGAAATGGATGCATCAAGCGATTGAAGAGGGTTCGAACGTAAAAGGCTATCATCTTTGGACGTTCATGGACAATTGGTCATGGAGCAATGCTTATAAAAATCGCTATGGATTTGTAGGTATTGACTTAGATACGCAACAGCGTACTGTAAAAAAATCAGGGCACTGGTTTAAACAGTTGATTGACGCTAATGGTTTTACAGAATAATGAAGTAAGCTGACAAAGACTACTCTTTGTCAGCTTTTTTTGATATATTGTACATATATGTCTATACATGAGGTGCTATATGTCTACTAAGAAAAAACCGAAATATGAAACCATTGCTGATGAAATTCGTAAAAGAATTATTGAACACGTTTATCCGCTAGAACATGCATTACCTGATGAAATCCATTTGGCCCAAGAGTTTGGGGTGAGCCGAATGACGATGAAACGTGCGCTTGAGATTCTCGTCATGGAAGGGCTGATTTATCGTAAACGTGGTAAAGGAACATTCATTTTACAGTCGAGCTTCCAAAAAGATCGCATCAACGTGATTAGTAAAGAAACGAGAGGGCTGACTCAAGTAATCGGAGATCGCTCGTTACGAAGTGAAGTCCTGAATTTTGAGGTAAAGTTTCCGTGTCAGGAAGTCGCCAATCATCTCATGATTGAGCTGACAGAACCGGTCTATGAAATACGTCGTGTGCGTTACGTAGACGATGAGCCGTATGTCATCGAATTGACGTACATGGTTGCTAACCTCATTACAGGAATCACACGTGAAATTTTGGAAAAATCCGTGTATGCGTATATTCAAGAAGATCTGGGTTATACGATTACAAGCTCGCATAAAGTGATTCGAGCAGATAAACCGGATGAGTACGACCAAGCTTACTTGAAGAATGATATCACTGAACCGATTATCGAAGTCGAGCAAGTGGTCTATTTAAGTAACGGGAAACCGTTCGAGTATTCGTTTGCCCGTCATCGATACGATAAATTTGTGTTTTCATCGGTCAATATTGTGAAGTAAAAGTCGCCGCGATGGCGACTTTTTCGTAAGGAGGACCCATCGTGGATGTGAAAATTGAACAGGCAGGATACGAGATAAACGAGCCCGTCATCCAAGACATTTCGTTTGATGTACGGGCAGGTGAGATTTTAGGGGTGATTGGGTCGAATGGTGCGGGAAAAACGACCACCATCGCCTGTCTTACCGGAACGATTCCTTGGATGAAGGGAACGGTCGAGATGGAACGCTATGCGTTTATCCCGGAACAACCGGTCTACTATGATTATTTGACGCTATCTGAACATATTGCACTCGTCCAAGAATTAACGGGAATCGATTCAACAGAAAAAACGGAGGAGTTGCTACAGCTATTCCGGTTAGAGCATGTGACCGATCGGTATCTCTCCTCTTTTTCAAAAGGGATGAAACAGAAGGCGATGATTCTATTGGCGCTCATTCAAGAAGCGCGGGTATTGATTGTCGATGAACCATTTATCGGATTGGATGCGACGACGACGATTCAGTTACTTCGACTGTTAGAAGCGGAGCGTACGAGGGGGGCAAGTGTCTTATTAGTCACACACGTTCTTGATACGGCCGAGCGATTATGCGACCGATTCGTATGGATTGATGATGGACAACTGCTCGCGAGTGGGACGAAAGTGGAGATTCGTGAAGCGCTCGATACAGAGGGGATGACCTTGTTTGACATGATGGAAGATGTGGCGATGCGATGATTGCGAAACGATTGTTTTGGATGCGTGTCTCCCGGTACATAAAACAGCAATGGAAGACGGTCCGATTGATTGTCGACTGGACGATTTTTTTATACGGTGTCCTTCCTCTTCTCATATGGGCAGGCTATTCCTACTGGCAAGTCTGGGAAGGGAACTTCCCCTGGTTAGGTGACATCCCTTATTTTCTCTGGGCACTTCTGATTGGATGGTTCATGTGCCAAGACCGTATGTTTGTCTGGATTGAGCGTGCCGATCTCATCCTTGTGTCAAACCGGGGCATGATTCGGGATTTAAAAAGGTATTCGGTTTGGTATCAACTTACGCAACACGTGATTCAATATGGATGCTATCTGCTGTTGCTTGCACCGATTCTATACGTAAAAGGAAGGGACGTGGGCGAGATTCTCGCGTTTGGGGCTGCACTTTTTCTACTCGCTTGGTGTCACGCATGGGTCCAGTATCATCTACGTCTCCGACACGCCCATCTCATGAAGCGATTTTTAATCGTACTCCTTGCTTTTGTAGGCGTGTATGCGTTATTGATTGAGTCGATATTGCTTAGTGTGTTGATCGGAAGCACCATGGTCACATTTGCGTTATACGTAGGGGAAGCATGGGTGTCGAAACATCCGAGTGTCGGTCGAGAAATTGAAATCGGAGAACGTGAGCGTGCCTCATTCGATCGTGTCCTGTTGACGACGTCAGGAGCCATCGAGAAGACGAGTGAGCGGAAACGTCCCCTGTATCGACCGAGACCGAATCGCTTCGGCACCGTCAGACGGACGATGGCACTCCTTATGTACTTTAGAACGCCGAGTCATCGGAATTTATGGTTTCGACTCATTCCGCTCGGGATCACGAGCGTGATTCTTCTCCCAAGTTGGTTCAAACTAGTGGTTCCGATTTATCTGTTGTATGTCGCCTATCAAGAACAGACGTCGTTCACGAGAGAAATGGAGCGACATCCATTCTTTCAATCCATTCAAGAAAGAGGTTCATCATGAACGAACAGCAGTATGAGCAACTGTTACAAATCGAGACGGCCAAACCTCAGCAAGGATTTCCGTCCTCGGCCGAATATCATCGTTATGAGCCGACTCCTTACGAGGCACTCGATTTGCTTCGGGACGCTTATCCGTTGGAGTCCACAGATACGATCGTTGATTTCGGTTCGGGCAAAGGGCGTCTGCCGTTCTATTTAGCGTATACGTTTCGTGTGAGGGCGATTGGTGTCGAGATGGACGGTGGATTTCATGAGGAGGCACTTCAAAATTGGATGAGCTATACGAAGAAACATCGTAATCGGGGAAGTGTTCAATTGGAACAGGGATTCGCGGAGGGATTCATGATTCCACCGGATGCGAATCGATTCTACTTCTTTAATCCGTTCTCGGTGAACGTCTTCCGCCAAGTGATTGCCAACATCATCGAATCTGTTGAAACGGTTCCTCGCCCGGTCGATGTGATTTTATATTATCCGGCGGATGAGTACCTCCATTATTTGAACGACGAGACGCCTTTTCAGTACGTACAAACGGTGCGATTGCCGCTGAAGAATCTTCATGAGCGATTTTTGATTTATCGGTTTGATATGATGGAGTCATCTTGGTAATGGAGGAGTGAGCACGATGAAAAAGAAAGACATTTTAGAAGCGTATCGTTGGCGTCAAGCGACGAAAGCGTTCGATGCGGATCGTAAAATCAAAGAAGAGGACATGGAGTTCATTTTAGAGACGGGACGTCTTTCGCCGAGTTCGTTCGGATTCGAGCCATGGCAATTCGTCGTGGTGCGTCGGGAAGATTTACTCCAAAAGATTAAAGATCATGCATGGGGAGCGCAAGGTCAGGCACTGACTGCCAGTCACTTTGTGTTGATCCTCGCAAGAACACCGAAAGCCATGCGTTACGATTCGGACTATATTCGTCATATCGTGACGGGTGTACAGGGCCGGACGGAAGAAGAATACGCACAGCGCGTGAAACGGGTACAGGAGTTCCAGGAGGACGACTACCGTCTTTTAGACGATGAGCGTGTCTTCCAGGAATGGATCAAGCGTCAGACATATATCCCTCTTGGGAACATGATGACGGCTGCCGCACAAATCGAGATCGATTCATGCCCAATTGAAGGGTTCAATCAAGAGGAGATCGATGAGTTGTTAATCTCAGAAGGTGTGATGGAACGTGGGGAATGGT
Source organism: Exiguobacterium sp. HVEsp1 (assembly GCF_002009685.1). Taxonomy (GTDB): domain Bacteria; phylum Bacillota; class Bacilli; order Exiguobacteriales; family Exiguobacteriaceae; genus Exiguobacterium; species Exiguobacterium profundum. Next base: position 250,792 of record NZ_KV917367.1, read on the forward strand.
CACTTTCAGTCATGGTCGCATTTGGGTATCGAGCGCGCGACTTTGCACCGAAAACACGTCGTGATTTTAACGAAGTCGTCAAATATATCGGATGAAAAAAAGGTCAATCGCCTCAGCGATTGACCTTTTTGAATTATTTCCAGTCTGTGATGCGGTCGACTGGGAAACGGACTGATGGGTAACCTTCTTCGGCTGCTTTCCCGATAGAGAGAAGCATGACTGGGAGGTAACGCTCTTTGTCGAGACCGAACGCTTCAGCGATGTTCGCTTTATCATATCCACCGATTGGGTTTGTGTCATATCCGTGTGCGCGTGCGACGAGCATGAGCTGCATCGCAACGAGACCTGAATCGAGCATGATGCTATCTTTGATCATTTCTTTCGGTGCATCTTTGAAGATGCCTTTGATCATGTCGACTTGACGGTCACGGACCTCAGCCGGCATCATACCGCGCTCTACTGCTGTATCGAAAATTTCTTCTGTGTAATCTGCCATCTGATAGTCGGCGAAGAGTGCGATCACAGCTGAAGATGTTTCCACTTGGCGTTTGTTGAAGCTTGCGAGTGGGAGGAGTGTTTCTTTTCCTTCTGCGCTATCGATGACGACGAAGCGCCATGGCTGTAAGTTAAGGGATGAAGGAGCTGTTGTCGCTTCTTCAAGAATTTGTGTCATTTCTTCTTTTGAAATTTTGACGTTCTCATCGTATACACGAATCGAGCGGCGTCCTTTGACAATCTCCATAAAGTCTTTTTGTGTGGCAGTGTTCATATTGTAGTCTTCCTTTCATGGTCAATAGTATCTTGTAACATCGTGAGTGATGCTAATAACTGTTGTTGATCCTCTACCTTCATGTTGACAAAAAGTCGGTCCGTTAAGCACTCTTTTTGCTCAGTCCAATGTGCAATTTGTTCACGACCATCGTCTGTCAACTCAACATAGATGACACGGTTGTCTTGTTCACAGCGTCTCCGCGTGATGAGTCCTTGTGTCTCTAACTGTTTCAAGTGTCGGGTGATGGCGGCATGGTCGACATCGACGCGCTGTTGCAATTCACGTTGCCGCAATGGACCGACGTGATACAAGTTGCTCAAAATGTCATAGCGACTCAAGCTGAGCCCGTCCATTTCAGAGTCGAATAATTGCCCTAATTCTTTTTGTACAGTGATGATGTGATAGAGAATTTGATCACGAAGCGAGCAAGAATCTCGCATGCACATCGCCTCCTCAAATCATTGATGACTCAATCATTGATGGGTCACACAATGTATAGTAAACCCAACCTGACGATATTTCAAATAAAAAGTTTTAAAAAATAGGTTGTCAAACTGTTATATAATAGTCTATATTATAACCAACTGATATATAACAATGATTAAAGGAGGATGTGAACGCTTGGAACACTATGAACGACTAGATAAGTATCATATTCATGAGAAACTGCTCGAATTTGTGAATAAAAACGTTCTTGAACCTCATGAAATCAATGATTTTTGGGAAGGGGTCGAATCGCTTCTAGAGCGTTTCATTCCAGTGAATCAGACACTTCTAGAGCAGCGCAAGACATTCGAGCGATTGTTACAGGAATGGTACAGCAGGCAAGACGAAGTCGATCCAATCGAATACGAGACATTTTTAACGTCGATCGGCTATATCGAACCGGTCGTCGAAGATTTTAATATCGACGTGTTGAATGTCGATCGCGAAATCGCTCATCAAGCGGGACCGCAACTCGTCGTACCGTTAGACAATGCCAGATATGCACTCAATGCCGCCAACGCCAGATGGGGAAGTCTCTACGACGCTCTTTATGGGACGGACATGATTGACGAGACAGATGGTATGGAAAAGGGGAGAGCATATAATCCCGTTCGCGGTAATGAGGTCATTCGGTTAGCGAAACAGTTTCTGGATGACACGTTCCCGCTACCATCAGGGTCGCACAAGGAAGTGACACGATACGTCGTTCGTGACGATGTCGCTTATGCGGTAATCGGGGACGACGAGCATTCGTTCGCAGATGATTCTTTCGTCGGTTACACCGGGGAACCGAACGAGTTGAAGACGTTAATGCTCCAGCACAATGCCTTGCACGTTGAACTTCAATTCGACCGCGAGCATCCGATCGGAAAGATTGATCCTGCTGGACTGATGGACATCGAGCTCGAATCAGCCCTATCCGCAATCGTGGATTGTGAAGACTCGGTCGCAGCCGTTTGCGCGGAAGACAAAGTTCATCTGTATCGTAATTGGCTCGGTCTAATGGATGGGACGCTTGAAGCCTCGTTCCAAAAAGACGGGAAGCGACTCTCTCGGCGTTTAAACGAAGACAAGCGTTTGCTTGGAAAAGGTGGGGTGGAAGTCGTCCTCCCAGGACGCGCGCTCTTGTTCATTCGGAACGTTGGACACTTGATGACGACGGACTTGATTCTTGATGCAGAAGGTCGCGAGGTACCAGAGGGGATCGTTGATGCCATCTTTACTTCATTGATTGCAAGTCGCCATCTTCATCGTCGTCTCAACTCTCGGGAAGGATCGATTTACATCGTCAAGCCGAAAATGCACGGCTCTGAAGAAGTGGCATTCACCAATGTTTTGTTTGATGCCGTGGAAAATCTGCTGGACCTTCCTCGCTATACGTTAAAAGTCGGCGTGATGGATGAAGAAAGACGAACGTCGCTCAACTTGAAAAATTGTATCGCGCAAGTAAAAGAACGGGTCGTCTTCATCAACACGGGCTTCCTTGACCGGACGGGAGACGAGATTCATTCCTCGATGACGCTCGGACCGATGCGTCGGAAGGGAGAAATGAAGACGTCACCTTGGCTCGCTGCATATGAACGGTTGAATGTATGGATCGGTCTCGAGAGTGGGTTCCATCATCAAGCACAAATCGGAAAAGGGATGTGGGCGATGCCCGACCGAATGCAGGATATGATGCGTGAAAAATTGGCACACGTACGCTCCGGGGCAACGACGGCATGGGTACCTTCACCGACCGCGGCGACACTCCATGCGATGCACTATCATCAACTCGATGCTTTTGATGTACAGCGAGAATTGATGCAACAGCCTGTTTTGAAACACGAACGACAACAGCTTCTTGATATCCCGCTCGCGATGCGCATCTATTCGCAAGAAGAGATTAAAGAAGAGCTTGAGAACAACTTGCAAGGATTGCTCGGGTACGTCGTCCGTTGGGTCGAACAAGGTGTCGGTTGTTCGAAAGTGCCGGATATTCACCATATCGGACTGATGGAAGACCGGGCGACACTCCGGATTTCGAGCCAACACGTGGCCAACTGGTTGCATCACGGCATCTGTTCAGCAGAACAAGTCGAGGTCACCCTTTATCGGATGGCACGAGTCGTCGATGAGCAAAACGAGTCAGACCCGAATTATCGACCGATGACGCCGAACGTCGATCAGTCGATCGCCTATCAAGCCGCCCACGAACTCGTGTTTCATGGGTTGAAACAGCCGAACGGGTATACGGAACCAATCTTACATTGCCGCCGCCGTGAATTTATGAAACGACAAACTGTGGAGTTAAACCTTAAAGGAGGAACCTCATCATGACAACGAAAAAAATGGAAAGCGAACAGTTGATTGAACGTTGGGTCGTCCGCCGCATCGTATCTGGAGAATCGACAGCATCTTTGGCGAATACGGCATTCGTATACGGCAACGACTTGATGCGCCTCGTCTTGGATCGTGCAGACGGTTCGCTCCAAATCATGAAAGAGCCGATCGATGAAGTCGTCGTTTTCCGAAAGCCGGAAGATCGGGACGAAGAAAACGTTTGTCGTTGCTGCGGGATGGAGCATTCGACGTTTAAGGCAGCGTTGGAATGCTGCGCTTACCTCGACTAAATCATTTCATTTGCACCATCTGTTATATAACAAAATTAATTTTATGAAATTAATATAATACAGGAGGGTTTATTGATGAAACAACGTGAAGAATTGTTGAACAGCTGGAAGTCAGAACGATTTGAAGGGGTAGAACGTCCATACTCTGTAGAAGACGTCATGAAATTACGAGGGTCTATCGTGATTGAACATACGCTTGCGACAAAGGGAGCGGAACGCCTGTGGCAATTGATGCACGAGCGTGACTACGTCCATGCACTCGGTGCGTTGACAGGGAACCAGGCGATTCAGCAAGTAAAAGCAGGACTCGAAGCCATCTATTTGAGTGGTTGGCAAGTAGCGGCGGATGCGAACCTGTCAGGTCACATGTATCCGGACCAAAGTCTATATCCGGCCAACTCGGTACCAAGTGTCGTCAAACGAATCAACCAAGCGCTTCAACGTGCTGACCAAATTCAAACGGCAGAAGGGAAAGGCGACACGCATTGGTTCGCACCGATTGTCGCGGATATGGAAGCCGGTTTTGGTGGGGTGCTCAACGTATTCGAATTGACGAAGGCGATGATCGAAGCAGGTGCTGCCGGCGTTCACCTCGAAGACCAGCTCTCGTCTGAGAAGAAATGTGGTCACCTCGGTGGGAAGGTGTTGCTCCCGACGCAGACGGCTGTGAAAAACTTGATTTCGGCTCGGCTCGCGGCAGACGTCATGGGCGTCCCGACAATCATCGTAGCGCGGACAGATGCGCACGCGGCGAACTTGATCACGAGCGACATCGACCCAATCGATCATCCGTTCATCATTGGAGAGCGTACGCCGGAAGGCTTCTATCGTACGGAAGCTGGTATCGAGCAAGCTATCGCTCGCGGTCTCGCTTATGCACCGTATGCAGATCTCGTCTGGTGTGAGACGTCTGAACCAGATTTAGCAGAGGCACGTCAATTTGCCGAAGCGATTCATGCGAAGTATCCAGGCAAACTTCTCGCTTACAACTGCTCGCCATCGTTCAACTGGAAGAAGAAATTGTCAGACGAAGAGATTGCCACGTTCCAACAAGAAATCGGTGCAATGGGCTACAAGTTCCAGTTCGTCACACTCGCTGGATTCCACGCGCTCAACTTCGGCATGTTCGAGCTCGCACGCGGGTACAAAGATCGCGGCATGGCAGCGTACTCGGAGTTACAACAAGCAGAATTTGCGGCTGAAGTACATGGTTACACGGCGACACGTCACCAACGGGAAGTCGGAACGGGTTACTTCGATGAAGTCTCGCTCGTCATCTCAGGTGGACAATCATCAACGACTGCACTGGCTGGATCGACAGAAGCAGAGCAATTCACAAATTGATCATATTTTGGAGACGCCAACTTGTTGGTGTCTCTTTCTTTATGTGAAAGTGTGTGAATCAGTTCGATGAATATGTGAAAAAAAGATGAATCAAAATTCATTTTAACTTCTTCAATTCGACGAATAGTTGCCACAAATAGTAAGAGTAAACCGTTTCCATTCCTTGTATACTCAATCTGTTCACAAGTTGGACACAATGATAAAGGGGGAAGCATCATGCAAGGGGAACGGTTAAACAAACGTAACGCTTGGTATCAAGCGATTTGGCGTTGGCACTTTTATGCAGGTCTCATATTTGCACCGATTTTCATTATCTTGGCTGTGACAGGAAGCATTTATTTATTTGAACCGCAAGTAACAAAGATGCAATACAAAGACATGATGACGGCATCTTTCACGGAAGAACAGCCGATAGAAGTCCAAAAGGAATCATTCATGACAGAATATCCGGATGCGATGATCACATCGATTCGTTTGCCGGATGAAGGTGAATCGACTCGAATCGGTTGGATGAACGAAGACGAGATGATGTATACATATATTCATCCAGAAACGACAGAAGTTTTAGGAACACGGTCTGCTGAAGGTAGCATGGATTTATTAGTTGTGATTCATGGCACACTATTAGGTGGTCAAATCGGGAGCTGGGTCGTCGAACTCGCAGCATCCTGGGCAATCATTCTTCTTATTACGGGGACATTCTTGTTTTGGCCACGTGGTAAGAATCCGCTTCGGATGCTTATGCCGAAGCTTGGGAAAGGACGACAGTGGTGGAAGCAGATGCACGGTAGCGTCGCCTTATGGTCATCGCTAGGCCTCGTGCTCATTATCAGTTCAGGGTTGGCTTGGTCATCCGTTTCGGGTGCGATGCTGCAGTGGGTTTCCTCGTCGACAAACACGGGAGCACCGACGTATGCCTATGCGTTTGGCGCCAAGCCGGAATCGACCGTGACGACAAAAGAGGTGGCAGAAGACGTACCTTGGGCGACCCAAGCAGATCTCGTTCCAACCTCTTCTCCAAGTACGCTGTTGCCGATTGATTTAAATCAGGTGGGGAACAAGTCCACGATTGATCGACCGTACACGATCTCGCTTCCGGAAGGCGAAACAGGCGTCTATACTGTCACATCGGCAGCAGGTCATCCATTTAAAGAATCGACGGTGAACTTAGATCAATATAGTGGTGAAACACTCAGCTCTGTGACATACGCAGATTACGGGGTTCTCGGAAAACTGATTACGGTCGGAATCGCGTTCCATGAAGGTCGCCTCTTCGGTTTGCTCAATCAATTGGTTGGGGTCGCACTTTGTCTAGGTCTCATTTTCGTGGTCATCAGCTCGTTCGTGATGTGGCGCAAACGGAGAATCGGATCGATCGAACAGATGAAGCGGTTTGAGGACGAACGGATCAAACGAATCGTCGGTATTTTGATTCTACTTCTTGGTGTGACATTACCGCTCGCAGGGATCAGTATTCTTGTCGTTCTCCTATTTGATTGGTTAGTCGGGCGCCGGAAGTTGAAAGCGGAGGTGGCGGCATGAAACGATTTAAAGCAGTCCTTCCTGTCATCCTAGCGACGATTTGGTTAGGTGCGTGTCAACTTCAGCCAGTAGAACGCACCATTGATCCGATTGGCATTCAACTGATCGTACCTGAACGTGTAGAAGTTGGCTCGACGACGCTTGCGATGAAAATATCGAATGATGAACGTGTGACAGAAAGCCATATTCAAGTCACGCCTTACGATTCGGAAGAGACCCGGACGTATGAAGTGACAGAAAAGGATGGCTATCTCGTGACGAGCGTGAAACTCAATCAAGGAATCTATCAAGTGAACGGCATGGTGCATGAAGGGCAGAAAGTGTATACCCCAACTGCATGGATGATTGTCGGCGATGTACCGCAAGACCAAATCGACCAATTGCAGCAACCAATCGTTCACTCACACGACCATGATGGTGAACATCAGCATTAAAAAAGTAACCGTTGCGTATGCAGCGGTTACTTTCGTTTAAGACGTATCCCGATCTCTCCAATGAGAACGGCGAGGCCCATGAATCCGGCACCGAGAATGGCCATCTGATTCTGGTTGGCGACCCCGATTCCGTTCTCGAATTGATAAATCTCACGTGTTAAGAATTGAATCGGCTCACCGGATGTGAGTGCTTGTTCATAACCGAGCCAAATCAAAATCGAGAATGTGGCAATTGAAACCAAAAGTCCGATGAATGCGGTAGTACTGACACGGATTACGGTTCGAGTCATAGCAATTCCTCTTTTCCTGTTTGTATACGATACGTCACAAGCTGAGGAAAAGATTCACGAGGTAATCATTTCGGAATGGTCAACACTTGCCCGACACTGATTAAGCTGACGTTCGTGATATTGTTGGCGGCCGCGATTTTCGCAACAGTTGTGTTATACATCGTCGCAATCTTGTACAGCGTGTCCCCTAATTTGACCGTGTATTTTACCGTAGTTATCGGTGGTGTGATCGTCGTACCTGGGATGACGAGCACTTGTCCGACATAGATGGAGTTGACGTTTGTGATGTTATTGGCGGCTGCGATTTTTGCGACGGTCGTATTGTACATCGTCGCAATCTTGTAGAGTGTGTCGCCCGATTTCACCGTATATTTCACAGTCGTCGTAGGTGGTGTAACGGTCGTAGTTGGAATGATGAGCACTTGTCCGACATAGATTAAGCTGTAGTTCGTGATGTTGTTGGCAGCCGCAAGCGCCGACACGGTGACACCGTATGTCCGTGCGATACTGTACAACGTATCACCTGACTTCACGGTATACGTTTTGTTCGTCGATGTGTTTTGATAGGCCAGTAATTGCGAGACCGTGACAAATTTGTACCCTTTTGCTTTGAGTTGTGAAATCATCGTTGGGAGTGCGAGCGGTGTACCCGGGGCCCCGGCTCCGGTATGCATCAAGACGATTGAACCCGGTTTGATGTTAGTCTGAACTTTCGTGTTGATTTGGCTTGCGGTCAATCCTTTCCAGTCAACCGTATCAATGTTCCATTGAATCGTGTATCCGTATCCTGAAGCCCCGACACCGCTCAATACGGGACTATTCACTGCACCAAACGGGGCTCTGAAAATCGGTTTTGTCGTTTTTCCGGTCAACGATTTAATCAAAGCTTCCGTGCGGTCGAGTTCGGATTTCATCTGCGTGGCAGTCAGTTTGGTGAAGTCAGGGTGTGTATACGAGTGATTTCCGAGTTGATGTCCTTTTGCGGCGATATTTTTAATGTACTGTGGATGGTTATTTGCGCCCGACCCCGTTAAAAAGAAAGTGGCTTTGACATTGTTTTTTGCTAAAATGTCTAAAATCTTGTTCGTGTTCGCCCCGTCTGCCCCGTCATCGAACGTCAATGCGACGACCTTGCTCGTCGTGTTCACGCTCGTGACAAATTTTGAAGCGGCGGCACTGACGGAAATCGATTGTGTGATCACCATCGCCAATAAGATGAACAGCGCCATCGCCCCACGAATGACCTTACGTTTCATCTGAATTCGCCTCCATTCATGATGTAACTCTCTTGATGTTAAGACTTTCCAAATGATTGACCTTGATATATTTTATATACCCCTTTTTAGAAATGATGGACTAAAATTCGGAAATGTACTCAATAAATTTTGATTCAACTATATGTGTGAAATTTGTGAGAATGTATCGCGGGATATATCACAGAATACTCACACTCTTTTTGGAAAGAGATGGTATCATGAACAATGTGTGAAAGATGTAAGCGATTTATAAGGAGGACTTATGATGAAAAAGATGATGACACGGTTTGGGGTCGTGTTTGGACTCATCGGGTTATTCGTACTCGGTGCGTGTGGTACGGAGAAAGAAGCGGAGAGCGCGGCTGTTCCACAGTCAATGGAACCGGTCGAGGCAGAGTTGACGGTAGAGGCAACGGCTAAAAAGGGAGAGGCGGTACCTTTATCAGTAACAGTCACGCAAGATGGTCAACCTGTAGACGATGCGGATGAAATCAAGTTCGAGGTATGGAAGAATGGTGCGAAGGAAGAAAGTGAAATGATCAAGGCGTCACTCACGAAAGACGGTATCTATGAAGCGGAGACGACGTTCGCGGAAGAAGCGGTCTATACGGTTCAGGTTCACGTGACAGCGCGTTCGATGCACACCATGCCGACGACAAACGTGACGGTTGGACATCCAGAAACGGCTGCTGAAGCAGAAGAAGAGAGTGAGCATCATCACCACGCTGGAGCGGATATCACGCTTGACCCGAAAGAGGCGACAGCAGGGGAAGAACAACCATTCATGGTACACGTCATGATTGAAGACGAGATACTCGCAGGGGCGGAAGTACAACTCGAAATCTTCCAAGATGGGGCAGAGAAGCATGAGTGGGTGAAGTTAGAGGAAGCAGATACTGGGATGTATAAAGGTGCACACACCTTTGCTGAATCAGGCGCATACAACGTTCAAGTCCATGTCACGAAAGGTCATGATATTCATGAGCACGTCATGGAGACGGTAAACGTTAAATAAAAAATCGGCTCACGTTGAGCCGATTTTTTATTATGCATTTTGGTAAAGGGATTCAACTTGTTGTTGAAGCGCTTCGTTCTCCAAGTACTCATCGTATGTTGCTTCTTTGTCCACGATGCCATTCGGAGTCACTTCGATGATGCGTGTCGCGATCGTCGAGATGAGCTGATGGTCATGTGAGCTGAAGAGAAGCACGCCTTTGAACGACTCGAGACCGTTGTTGAGTGCTGTGATCGATTCGAGATCCAAGTGGTTCGTCGGATCGTCAAGGACGAGTACGTTCGAGTTCGAGAGCATCATCTTCGAGAGCATGCAGCGTACTTTTTCTCCTCCTGAGAGGACAGACGCCTTCTTCATGACTTCTTCACCTGAGAAGAGCATACGGCCAAGGAATCCACGAAGGAACGTGTCTGACTCATCGGCAGGTGAGAACTGGCGCAACCAGTCGAGGATGCTCTTTTCTGAGCCCTCGAAGTACTCCGAATTGTCTTTCGGGAAGTATGACTGAGTTGTCGTGACGCCCCATTTGACTGACCCTGTGTCTGGCTCCATCTCACCCATGAGAATTTTGAAGAGTGTCGTGATGGCAACGTCCGAACGACCGACGAATGCGACTTTGTCCGTCTTGTTGAGTGAGAACGTGACGTTGTCGAGTACTTTTACACCATCGATCGTCTTCGATACGTTATCGACATAGAGAACATCGTTTCCGATCTCGCGCTCCATCGTGAATCCGACGAACGGATAACGACGTGACGACGGACGGATGTCATCAAGTGTGATCTTATCGAGCAACTTCTTACGAGACGTCGCTTGACGTGCTTTCGATGCGTTCGAGCTGAAACGTGCGATGAAGTTTTGAAGCTCTTTGATTTTCTCTTCTTTCTTCTTGTTCTGGTCTGCCGCCATACGTGTAGCGAGTTGGCTAGACTCATACCAGAAGTCGTAGTTCCCGACATACAATTGGATTTTTCCAAAGTCGAGGTCGGCCATGTGCGTACAGACTTTGTTCAAGAAGTGACGGTCGTGGGAAACGACGATGACTGTGTTTTCAAAGTTGATCAAGAATTCTTCTAACCATTGAATCGCTTTTAGGTCAAGTCCGTTGGTCGGCTCGTCTAAGAGGAGGATATCTGGCTTACCGAAGAGCGCTTGGGCAAGAAGGACTTTGACTTTCTCCCCACCTGTGAGTTCGCTCATTTGTTTCTGGTGGAGCGCTTCAGAGATACCAAGACCTTGGAGGACCATCGAGGCTTCCGACTCTGCTTCCCAACCGTTCAACTCAGCGAATTCTCCTTCGAGTTCAGCTGCGCGCATCCCGTCTTCATCTGAGAAGTCTTCTTTCATGTAGATGGCGTCTTTTTCTTTCATTACTTTGTAGAGACGCTCGTGACCCATGATGACGGTCTCGAGAACTGCACTGTCCTCATACGCGTAGTGGTCCTGTTTGAGGACGGCGAGACGTTCGCCCGGTGTGATGCTGACATCACCCGTCGTCGTATCTTGTTCACCTGATAAAATCTTTAAGAATGTCGATTTTCCGGCACCGTTCGCACCGATTAATCCGTAACAGTTGCCTGGCGTGAACTTGATGTTCACCTCTTCAAACAACTTGCGACCGCCAAATTGTAGGCTGACGTTATTTACTGTAATCATGTATGGTATCCCTCGTTTTTCTGATTAGTTTACGACGTGTATTGTATCACGTTTTTGAAAAACGCGCAGTCGCGTAAAGAGTGGAAGTGAAAAATGACTCTATTCGGTAATTCCCAACATATCATATGTTTAGTAAAAACATAACGTTTCACTTAATACATTTGGTTACTTGAAGTGAGACGTTGTGTCAAAGCAACGAAGTAAACGAATTCCTTCAGGGGAAATAGTGCAGTTCAGTTGCCATATTTCTAATCCGGAAGGTATCGCATCGTTAATCAATTGACGAATTAGATGGTCTTGTTTTCGGTTGGGATTACCGGTATAAATTGGTGCGTCATATAAAAAAACATATAAGAGGACTGCTCTTCCGGTTTGGGGTAGAGTGGAAATCAGAGCGTAGAGATGACGAATCAAACGTTCTGTTTCGATGGGTCGTTTCACTCGTCTACGTTTAAAGTGTGGGAGAGGAATAGTGAGTAGTTCGCTGAGCGGAGCCTTCACTTCCATGAAGATTCCATCAATCTGAAAATCGATCCGTGCACCGTCAGTTACTATTTCACGTTTGATTCCCCTCGGGGTTGAGAAAGCATCAAGCTGGTTCTCGAGTAAGAAAGCTTCAACATAGTCGTTTACACGACCTTGATTGATTCCAATCCATTGTTCACCATCGACTGAAATGGCTTCGACTGTAAAGCGAGTTTTACGATTCGAGTCATAGGTTTCTGAGACGAGGCAGGGGATGTTTTCAAATATAATATCTCCAATCCTTCCTGTTACAGGACAATGGCAAGGCGCGAGCAAATCATCAACGAGTACGTCCATGACAAAGCGATTACGTCTGTTTACAATTATCGCTTTTTTCAAAGGTTCTTCAAATAAAATCATTGCCACTTTTACGTGAAATGACGGTATTCAACTCAAATGCTACATTTCCTGCGAGTGCGCGTGAAATCATACATTGATCTTTCGCTTTTTTCGCGATGCGTTCAACAAGTGTGATCTCTCGATCCGTCATCTCTGTAGGTACTTGAATCGTTGTCGCATAGCGAATCGTCTCGTAAGTGAAGATGCCGTTCGTCACATCGACGATGCCTTCCGCATCAATCGTGATGCCACGGTGAGTCAGGTCACTCCGTCCGAGTACGGCTGCGAGGGTGATGATATAACACGTGGCCGCTGCCCCGAGTAACATCTCATCCGGATTCGTGCCGACTCCGGGACCGTCCATCTCGGGTGGGATCGAAATCTGTGTCTTTAATCGCTCGGCCTCGAGGGTACCGACGTCATTTCGTCCGCCATCCCAGCCGAGGTTCATGCTAAATGTATGCTTCATCAAAAATCGCCTCCAATGTCTCTAGTGTAAAAGAGAACGATTGGAGGCGCATGTGTTATGCTTGTGCGCGCTTCGCGAATGTGCGAAGTGTTTCGATGATAACCGTTGTTGCTTTTTCCATGTTGTTCACAGAGATGTATTCAAACTTCCCGTGATAGTTTTCGCCACCTGTGAAGATGTTCGGCGTCGGAAGGCCCATGTAAGAAAGTTGCGATCCGTCTGTCCCACCACGAATCGGTTCAATCTTCGGTTCGATGCCAAGGCCGCGCATGACGTCAGCGACGGTATCGACGATGTGTTTCACTGGTTCGATTTTCTCGGCCATGTTGTAATACTGATCTTCCATCTGGAGTTCAATCCGTTCTTCCCCGTATTTTTGTTTCCATTCGAGGACAAGTTTCTCCATCAACGCTTTACGTGCTTCGAACTTTTGTTTGTCGTGATCGCGGATGATGTATTGAAGCGTCGTCTTCTCGACGTCCCCATTGAAGCCGTTCAAGTGGAAGAACCCTTCGTAGTTGCTCGTACGTTCCGGTGCCTCATCAGCAGGCAAACGGTTTTGGAACGCCATCGCAAGCTTCATCGAGTTGACCATCTTGTTCTTGGCGCTACCTGGGTGCACGTTCGTCCCGTGGAAGGTGACGGTCGCACCGGCTGCGTTGAAACTCTCATACTGCAACTCTCCAAGTGGACCGCCGTCCATCGTGTAAGCGAAGTCCGCATTGAATCGGGCGACATCGAATTTATGTGGTCCACGTCCGATTTCTTCATCCGGTGTGAAGGCGATGCGGACCGGCCCGTGTGGAATCTCAGGATGAGCCAATAAGTATTCGATCGCTGTGACGATTTCAGCGATTCCTGCTTTATCGTCCGCACCGAGGAGTGTCGTGCCGTCCGTTGTCATGAGCGTATGCCCGACATACCCGTCCAGTTCTGGGAAGTCTTTTGGTGATAACACGACATGAAGCGACTCGTTCAAGACGATGTCGCCACCTTCATAATGCTCGACGAGTTGAGGGGAGACGTTCGTTCCTGTGAAATCGGTCGCCGTATCGACGTGAGCAAGGAAGCCGATTGTCGGGACGTCATAATCGACGTTACTTGGAAGTGTGGCGAAGAGATAGCCGTATTCGTCCGTCTCGACGTCTGTCAGTCCGAGTTCTTTTAATTCTTTCTCCAAATGGCGAATCAAATCCCATTGTTTGGCCGTCGATGGTGTTGTCGTACTTGTGAAATCCGACTGTGTATCAATCTTCGCGTACGTCATTAAGCGTTCAATTAATTTTGCTTGCATGGATTGCCCTCCTCTAATAAGTTTCATCTTCATTAGTTTATCACGCGCAATCGAAGTCGAAACAAAAAAGTCGCGCCCATCGATGGACGCGACCTGTTCAAAAGAGAAACGGATATAGAATCGGCAAGATAAACGAGGTGAAGATTGCGGTCAATCCCATTGCGGCACCACCTGTTGCACCGGACAACGGATGTTCCGTTGCCGCCTGAGCGGTCCCAATCCCGTGACTGATTGTGCCGAGTGTGAGTCCACGCGTGAACGGGTCGTCCATACGAATCCACGTCAATAAGACCGGTCCGAGCATCGCCCCTAAAATACCGCAGGCAACGGCGATCGAGGCCGCAAGTGTTGCATCCCCCTCTAGTTGTCGAGCCAATTCAAGGGCAATCGGGGACGTTGCCGATTTGACCGATAGTGCAATCAATACGTTTTCGGTGAAAGAAAATAACTTGCCGAAAAGTACAGCCACGAAGATTGTGGAAAGTGACCCGATGACAATCGCGCTCAGTGCTCGCTTTGCCCGTGCGAGTAGTACGGGTAAGTTGCGATAGAGCGGTAATCCGAGGGCGACCGTCGCTGGTCCGAGTAAGATGGTGATGAGATCGGTAGCCGGTTCATACGCATCATAGGACTGTCCTGTCACGAGTAACAGAAGAATCAAAATCGCTGTACTTAAGAAGACGACATTGGTGAACGGAGATGCCCACTTCATGGAAAGTCGACGACTGAGCGAATACACGAGAATCGTCAATCCAATCCAAACGTATGTCATGATATCTCACCGTCTTTCCCGGAAACAAACGCCGTCACGACCATCCCGACCGCCATGCTGGCGAGTAACGTGATAAGGAGCGGGATACCGGCAGCTTTTAACAACGTGCCGTACGCCATAAGGCCGACGGCAATAGGGATGAAGAAGAAGGCGAGATGCTTCGTCAAATATCCGGCACTGTCCTCAATCCATTCCACGCGAATGACTTTTGTTACTAAGAGAATGAGCAACAGCACCATGCCGATGACGCTGCCTGGTACTTTCCACGAGAACGTCTCAACAATCCAGTTTCCGAGCGTGCTCAATCCGAATAAAAGAGCGAGCCCAATCATCCATTTTAATAATTTCATATACATGACTTCCTTTCACGTCATTCAAAACGTATGAATCTTCTCAAATTCAACGAGAGAGGTCAAGAAAAGGGTATAACAAAAAAGGTAAGGGGTACATACGTTCGGGATGCTATACTACATCTATCATAAACAAGCGGGGTGCCGAGATGGAACTAAAAACGATTGAGCAATTTATTCAAGAGCATGGATTACAAAACAGGGAAGACATTTTACATGCGTTCACAAAGCGGGTCAATTTGACAACTTTGCCACGGACAACAAGGGAAGAAGTAGCGGTTGGCCATTCTAAGTTTGGCGGATATCCTGACTTACCACACGCAGACTTGCATCCTGGAGAGAATATGACGTTTTTAGCTCAGTTTCGTTTAAGTGATTTAGCTGAGTTTGAATCCGTAGATGCACTCCCGAAAGAAGGGGTGTTGTCTTTCTTCTATGATTTAGAAGAACAACCTTGGGGAGATGTGGATGAACGTCATCTTTGGCGTGTTCTGTTTACTGAAGAATCGAAACTTGAGCGAGTGCGAGTTGGGGAAGCATTAAATGAACGTGCCGTTTCCTTTAAAGAAAGCTATGCAGAGAATGAATACAGTTTATATGAGCTGCTCGACGAAGAGATGTACGATCGGTTACTCGAACGATTCGAACAAGAAGAACTTCATGCAATCGGTGGACATCCGAGTGAAGTGCAAGGTGACGTTTTTGAAGAGATACAAGAAACATATGGGGAACGATTCGATCATCCTTTCCTATTGTTTCAAATGGACACGTCTGAAGAGTTAGACGTCATGTTCGGGGATGCAGGTATTCTCTATTTTCTCATTCCGGAAGATGCTCTCCGTGCCAAACGGTTTGGAGAAACCGAAATCATTATGCAGTGTTATTGAACGCAAAAAAGGGAGCCGACTCGAATGAGTCGACTCTCTTTTGATTATGCTTGTTTTTTCTTACGGAATCGTGCGAAGAACTCATAGACGATTGGTACGATGAGCAACGTGAGAAGTGTCGAACTTGTGAGTCCGCCAATCACGGTGACCCCGAGACCTTTCGAGATGAGGGCGCCACCCTCGAGACCGAGTGCGAGTGGTGCGAGTGCACCGATTGTCGCGAGTGCGGTCATCAGAATTGGGCGAAGGCGTGTGCCCGCTGCCTCAAGTAACGCTTCACGTGTTGATAAACCAGCTTCTTCTTTATGAATGACGCGGTCAATCAAAACGATGGCGTTCGTGACGACAATCCCGATCAACATGAGTGCCCCGATCAAGGCAGAAACCGAAATCGTTTCACCCGTGATGAGAAGGGCGACGAGTCCCCCGATAATCGCATACGGAAGTGAGAACAACACGACGAATGGCGTGAGTGCCCCACCGAATGTGATGACGAGAACCAAGTATACGATGGCAATCGCGGCGAGCATCGCAAGACCGAGCTGTGTGAACGATTCTTGAATCTGTTCCGTTACACCGCCGACATCATACGATACGCCAGACGGAAGCTCAATCTCTGAAACGCGTTCTTCAATCGCAGCAGACGCTTCTGTCGCTTTATCTGTGCTGAGTTCAACACTTACTTGCGCAAGCAGTTTTCCGTCGCGCTCGACGAGTGTGTCCGGTGTTGTGCCTTCTTCGATTTCAATGAAGTCTGAAATCGGGCGTGGTCCGAACGGTGTCGTGATTTCTTGTGCTTGCAGGTCATCGACACTGTCATACGTCACTTGCTCGTTCGGGATGACGACGTCTAACTGTTTTTCATCCACTGTGACACTTGTAAGTGGACTTTCTGGTGCCTGGAACTGACTGATGACTTGCGCGATTTGACCTGCCGACACACCGGCTTCTGCAGCGGCCTGTTGGTCGACGTTGAACGTGTATTGTACATAGGACTCACGTAAGTCAGATGTCGCTTGACGGACATAATCCGTTTCCTCTTCAATCGTTTCGATGAAAGTCGGCACGATGGCTTCTAAATCTTCAAGGGAGTTGGCATAGACGTTGTATGTGACACCGCTCGTTGCGCCGCCACCTGAGAAGTCTTGTTCTTTCCATTCCCCGTTCGAAGCGAGTTCGTTCAATTTCTCGATATCAGCTAACTTCACATCCGCGAAGTCTTCCGTATCTGGATCATATTGAACGATGAAGATTCCTTGTTTGTTGTTTCCGGGGTTCAGCGGGTTCTCTCCACCGACCGTGAACTGAACATCGGTTGCGTTCGGTTGTTCTTCCATGAAGTATTCTTCTGCCACTTCTGCTGCGGCAATCGAATCTTCAAGTGTTTGACCAGGTTCTGGGTCGAACGTGACGAACAACGTCTTCTCCGAATCCTGATTCAAGAAGTTGACCCCAATCGCTGGGACAAGGGCAAAGCTACCAATCAATAGGGCAGTCGCGAGACCGAACACGACGAGTTTATGGTTCAGTGACCAGTTCAAGACGCCACGATACCATTCCGCGAGCTTGCCTGGACCTTCTTCTGGCTTCAACTTGTCGCGGTTTTTAAAGAACGAGTCGGCCATCATTGGTACGACCGTGATCGCCACGAGTAACGAAGCGAGTAATGCGAAGACGACCGTCAATGCGAACGGCAAGAACAATTCACCGACAAATCCAGTGACAAATCCGAGCGGTAAGAATACCGCGATCGTGACGATGGTCGACGAGGCGATCGGGATGAATACTTCTTTTGTTGCCGCGATAATCAACTCTTTACCGCGAAGTGGTTCGTTCGAACGCGTGAGTCGACGGTAAATGTTCTCGATGACGACGATGGAGTCATCGACGACGCGACCAATCGCAACGGTCATTGCACCGAGCGTCATGATGTTCAACGTGATGTCCAATTGCTTCAAGACGATGAGTGCCATGAGAAGCGATAACGGGATCGAGATGACAGCGATGATCGTCGATCGGAAGTTACGTAAGAACACTAAGATGATGAGGATAGCGAACAACCCACCAAGTAATGCTTTAGACAACATCGTTTCGACCGACTCTTCAATCGGTTGTCCTTGGTCGAGTGTGATCGATACATTCGCCGTATCGTTTTCAGCTTCGAAGTCATTCAATACTTCTTTGACGGCGTTGACGACATCGACCGTGTTCGCATCTTGTGTCTTCGTCACTTGTACGCCGATTGAGCGTTCACCGTTCGAGCGAGAAATCGATTCTTCGATTCCTTTGTCCTCGATTGTCGCAAGTTCACTCAACGCGACAGTCGGAACCGTCGTCGGAACGTTCGGTGGTAATGCCGATGGTGTTTCCGTCGGGACCTCTGTTGGCACGTCTGGCGTTTGACCAGGTGGCAATTCCGTCGGGGCAGACGGTGTCGTCGGCGTTGATTGTGCCGGTGAGTAAGGGATTTGGATGTCGCGGAACGCTTCGAGCGTCTCCGACTTGCCGTCGATGACGACCGCTTGCTCCGTATCACCTAATTCATATAACCCGAGCGCAATTCGAGCGTCATTCGCTTGAATCAATTGTTTGACCGTATCTTCTGTCAAATTGTATTCTGCGAGCGCTTCTTGGTCGAATTGAAGTTCGACGCGGCGAATCTCTTGCCCGGCAATTTGGACGGTTTGCGCACCTTCCACTCCTTCAAGGGCAGGCTGCACTTCTTCCTCGACGAGTTTTGTCAATTCGGCCAAATCAAGACTCTCATCCGAGATGGCAGCCCCGATTACCGGGAAAGCATCGAAACTGAGACGCGACACTTGTGGTTCTTGTGCCGACTCCGGCAATTCGACGTTGCTTAACGCATCTTTGACCTGCTGTTCCGCTTCATCCATATCGGTGCTGAAATCGTAATCGATTTGGATGTTTGAAGCGTTTTGGAATGACGAAGAACGGACTTGTTCCACACCATTTAAATTCTGAAGACGATCTTCTAACACGGTGCTGACTTCTTCGAGCACTTGCTCAGGGGATGCACCTGGATAAATGGTTGTGACCGAGACGGTCGGTGTCGTAATGTCCGGTAACGTCTCGAGCTTCATCGTCAGACCGGCGAAAAGACCGGCGGCCGTCAAGATGATCGTCATCAACCAAACCGCGAACTTGTTGTTGACGGAGAAGGACGTGATTTTCTGCATGGGTTTTTAATCTCCTCTATATATTGTTTTATGATTCACGATCGATGTCGTGGGCTCGTTCAATCAAGCGTGCGATAATCGCTTGTTTGAGTTCGGCAGGGGGAACACCGACACCGAAGTGTTCGGACATCATCATACCTTCGAGTGCATAACGAATGATCATGGTTTCCATCGGGTCGGCCGTTTGTTGGAACTGTGCGAAGAACGTATCTAAATCATGTTTCCAACGATTGGCGTACTCTTGGTCGACTTCGAACAACGTGAGAAATGCAATCATCTTCTCGACGTCGATTTGGATGGCGGCACGCTCAGGATGTAACTTCGTTTCATCAAATAGACGAACGAATGCCTCGACAGGTCCATGACCTTCTTGTTGCAATGAAGCATATAGCTCGTTTTGTTCTTGTTGTAATCGTTCGACCATCGCCGTCATCAACGCTTCTTTTGAAGGATAATGATAAAGCAGTCCACCTTTAGATACACCCGCAGTCTTGGCGACTTCATCTAAGGTAAGTTGATGCACGCCGTGGTTCATGATGATGTCGGTTGCCGCATCCAACAGCTTTTGCTTTGTAACGTTCGATCGGTTTGACATATCTTCACCTCTTTCTGTACCGACCAGACGGTTTGTTTGATTTTACTATATCGTTCGTATTCCTTTGAAGTCAAGAAATGATGCCCTCAAAACTGTCAACAAGTACACATTTAGTGTGATAGCGATTGCAAAAAAGTCTTGACTTGAGAATGATTATCAGTGATGATAGGTACTGAGAGTAATTATCATTACCAGAGAGAGAAATAACCGAACGTGGGGGAATGACAGATGAACAAAAAATATGCAGCTTTAGGAATTTCAGCAGCGTTAACGACATCGCTCCTTGCCGCTTGTGCAAGCACAGATGAGACAGCTTCAAATGAAGGCTCAGACGATTCGAACGTCGTCAATGTTTACTCGAGTCGCCACTACGATGTCGATCAACAATTATACAAGCAGTTTGAAGAAGAAACAGGCATCAAAGTCAACGTGGTGGAAGGAAAGAGTGACGAACTTCTCGAGCGTTTGAACACGGAAGGCGAAAACACAGAAGCAGACCTCTTCATCACAGCAGATGCCGGAAACTTGTATCAGGCAAAAGAAGCAGGACATCTTCAAGCGGTCGATAGCGATGAGCTTGAGTCAAACATTCCTGAAAAATATCGTGACACGGACAACGAATGGTTCGGTTTGACGAAACGCGCGCGTGTCATCGTCTACTCAAAAGATCGCGTGAAACCAGAAGATTTGTCGACTTACGAAGCGTTGACAGAAGAACAGTGGAACGGCAAAGTACTCGTCCGTCCATCTGAAAACATGTACAATATCTCACTCCTCGCATCGTTCATCGAAGTGAACGGTGTCGATGAAGCGAAAGAGTGGGCGAAGGGCTTAGTGAACAACATGGCACGCGACCCACAAGGGAACGACCGTGACCAAGCGAAAGCGGTCGTCGCCGGTGAAGGGGACGTGGCCATCATGAACACGTACTACATGGGGCTTATGTTGAATTCTGAAGACGAAGAAGAGAAGAAAGTCGCTGAACAGCTCGGTGTCTTCTTCCCGAACCAAGATACAACAGGCACACACGTGAACATTTCGGGTATCGCCATGACGAAAGCATCGAAGAATACAGAAAACGCTCAAAAATTGATGGAGTTCATGTCAGAACCGTCAGCACAAGAAAAGTTTGCGAGTGTGAACTACGAATATCCAGTCAACGAGTCGGTTGAGCCGAACGAACTTCTTCAATCATGGGGCGAGTTCAAAGAGCAAGACATCAACCTCTCTGCACTTGGAGAAAACCAACAAGAAGCAATCCGCATCTTTAACGAAGTGGGTTGGAAGTAAGATGACTTCGGCTTGAACGAGAGTTCAGGCCGGAGATTTTTGCGTTCTTCACACCCTAAGCGCTACACGGGATGCACAGAAACTGATATGATGGGACAGGAATTGATAGTTTACAGAACGGGAGCGGTACGACATGAACTGGCACGCAGTAAAACGACAACTGAATGGATGGGCGATCCTCAGCTTTCTCGCGATTTTATTGATCGTCTTGCCGGGAATTGTCGTGCTCGTCGAATTGTTCGCCCCGGTCAATGACAATTGGCAGCACATTCAGGAGTACCTGTTGCCCCGTTACGTGAGAAACACGTTGTTCATTATGGTGGCTACCGGTGTCTTGACGACCGTGATCGGGACGAGTCTCGCTTGGTTCGTGACCGTTTATGATTTCCCGTTCCGTCGCTTCTTTAAATGGGCACTCATCCTGCCGCTCGCGATTCCGCCTTATATCGGGGCGTATACGTATCACGGCATTTTAAATTACACCGGAGTGATCCAAACGACACTACGGAATCAGTTCGGGATCACCGTCGATCAGTCGTACTTCAACATCATGTCGATTCAAGGAACCGTGTTTATTTTCACGTTGTTCCTCTATCCATACATTTATACGATTACACGAGCGTTTCTGCATAACCAATCATCCTCGATGATTGAGAACGCACGGATTCTCGGTCGCGGCTCATGGGACATCTTCTTCACCGTCGTCATCCCGATTTCCCGAGTCGCCATCATCGGCGGTGTCAGTCTCGTCTTGATGGAAGTGCTCAATGACTATGGTGTCGTGAAATACTTCGGGATCCAGACGTTCAGTACCGCTATTTTTAGCACATGGTTCGGGATGAAGGATACGTCGTCGGCGCTGAAGCTTGCGGGCACACTCATGATTCTCGTCATCGCCATCTTGACGATGGAACGACTCGTCCGAGGACGAAAGCAGTTCAGTTACGCTTCGACGAAAGTGAAGCCGCTCAAACCGAGACCGCTTCAAGGTTGGCATCGCTATGCGGTATTCGCATATGTTTCTATCGTCTTTGCCATTGCATTCGTCATTCCGTTCACGCAGTTGACGGCCTGGACGTTTCTGACGTTCGATACGGTCTTCACGGAAGAATTTTGGCAACTCGTTTGGAATACGGTACGAGTCGCCTTTACCGCAACCGTGATCATTTTACTGTTCGCACTCATCATTGCGAACTATACACGACTCTTCCCGTCGAACATGACGCGTGTCATTTCGAAAGTGACGACACTCGGGTATTCGATTCCGGGAGCGGCCATCGCCATTGCGGTCATCACGCTCTTCTTGTGGCTCGATGACAAAGTGCTCAATTTGGCACGGGCGCTCGACTTGAGTCAGACATTCGTGTTCCGGACGACGCTCATCATGCTCATCTTTGCCTACGTCATTCGCTTCCTCGCCATCGGCTACAACTCAATCGAGAGCGGGTTTGAGAAGGTCGGGAAGTCATTCACGGAAGCATCCCGTATGCTGGGGTGGAACACGGTCCAGACGTTCTTCCGCGTCGATATCCCGATGATCAAAGGCGCCATCATGAGCGCGTTTATCCTCGTCTTTATTGATATTATGAAAGAGTTGCCATTGACGCTCTTTTTACAACCATTTAACTTTTCGACGCTTGCGACACAGGCGTTCAAATACGTGAGTGATGAGAAGATTCACGAAGCGGCACTCGCTTCCATCGTCATCGTCCTCATGAGTGGACTGTTGATATTCGTTTCCCACAAGGTGCTTGATAAGGAGGCCGACTAATGTTCGTTCAAATCAACGATTTACATTTTAGCTATAAAGGTGCGCATGAAGAGACCATCAAAGGGTTCTCGATTTCGATTACAAAAGGTGAAATCGTGTCGCTTCTAGGGGACAGCGGATCGGGGAAGAGTACGATTCTCCGTTTGATTGCAGGACTCGAGATGCCGAACCAGGGCGTCGTCGTCGTGAATGACTGTGTCTGTTGCGACGATTGCCAGTTCATGCCGCCAGAAGACCGTGGCGTGGGGATGGTCTTCCAAGACTATGCACTCTTCCCGCACATGACCGTTGAAAAGAACATTCGATTCGGTCTCCATAAACTGAACCGCAAGGAGCGGAATGCGCGCGTCGAAGAGATGCTCGCACTCGTTAACTTGACGGAGTTCCGTCACCGCTATCCGTACGAACTCAGTGGGGGACAACAACAGCGTGTCGCGCTCGCGCGTGCACTCGCACCGAAACCGTCACTGTTGATTCTAGACGAACCGTTCAGTAATCTCGATACGTCACTTCAACACCGGATTCGCGACGATTTGCGTCGTCTCTTGAAGCAGACGGGCACGACGACGATCTTTGTGACACACGATGAAGAAGATGCTGAGGCGCTTGCCGATCGCATCGTCTATCTCGGAGAAGGCAAAATTAAAAAGCAGGTCATGACGGAGAACAACAAGACGTTCAACCCGCAAATTCCTTGCTTCGTATAAACAACAAAAGACCCCTTACTCATTTCTAAAGCGAGTAAGGGGTCTTTTTGTCATTTTGTCATCTCGGAAGGTTTTGACTCATTTCCAAGTTGGTCAATCGCAGTCACGTAGTAGGATGCATTGTTCTCATTTGTGACCTCGATACTTTTTCGTGCATGGGATGGGATACTTTCGATATGAGTCGCTTTTCCGTCGATGATTTCATAGATCCGATATCCAATCACGCTCTCTTGACGAACGGCGTGCCATGTCAATAAGTTACCTTTCAGTTCGACTGCCGTCGGTGTCTCGAGATCGACAGTTTCGTTCAGTTCGGTATCCACCAGCTCTGTATAGACGACGAATCGTTCATCATAGCCCCCGTCCCCGAACGTACCCGAACAGGTAATCAAATTTAAGTTCCGATTTGTTGTGGCACCGAAAATCTCTTCGATTGGCGCGGTTTTCGTATCATAGCGTTCTGTTTTTGTGACGCGGAACCGGAGTGTGTTACCCGCTTCATCTTGAATCAGAACGTCATCGCCTTTTGTCAGTTGATCGAGTTGATAAAAGATAGCCGGGCCGGTCTTGCTGTCGACGTGACCGGCAATCACAGCATTTCCTTTGCTACCCGGTGTGACACCGGGTTCGAACCACCCGACCTGGTTCTCATCTTCTGGTACACCCATCTGTTTATTATCGAGGACCCCGACTTGTTCGATGGCGGTGTCGACATCGATTTTAGGGATCTGGATTTGAACAGGGGTGACGGCCTTGGCGTTTTCTTCTTCCTCGGCTAAGCGTAGCTTTTTCACCTCTTCCTGTAGAAGTGAGAATTCAGCCGTTAAATCCGGGCTCTCCTCTATTTGTTTTTCTTCTACAGGTGGTGACGACGATTCTTGGGCGCTCGTCCACGTCCAGAAGCTAAAACAAAAGAGAGAGAGCGCCAGAAACAAAAGGCGCTTGTTCATGGGACTCCCTCCTTATTGATTATTGTTCAGATACTTTACGTTTGCGAAGCGTTACGAAGGCGAGTAAGATTCCGCCAAGTACAGCTAATCCAGCGTAGAGAGTGTTCATTGATTGTTCTTGTGCACCACCGAGACCTGTTTCAGGCATCTCTTCAGGCATCATTGTTTCTTCGAACTTGTCAGGCATTTGTGTCACGATCGCGTTACCGAGTGTTTCACCAACACCGAACATGAACGCATATCCTTCACGGAATGACATCCAAGCCGCTTCTGCATCGCCAGCGACATATTGATCGAATGTGTCGAGTACGAGCGCTTCGTGCTGTTTGATTGCTTCTTCACCGGCAGCTTGTGGTAAGTTACCTTCTGTTGCTGCATCGAGGAATGTGCTGAAGTCGACAGCGAATTGGTCGAGGCGCATACGCGCATCTTCGATCATCGCTTCGTCTCCTTCGAGTGTAGCGGCAACGATGTCACCTTGTGCTGTGATGTGATCTGAGTTCCATACTTTCTCGAACTGTGCTGCACCTTCGTCACCATATACGGATGCGATGGCTGCTTTGAAGTCGAGTGTGTTCTGGTCTTCTGCCCATGTCACGTAGTCATAGTCCTCTGCTTGGTCGTACCCTTTTTGCATACCGATCGCAGCGAGGGCGAAGTGCTCACCTGCAAGACTGTTCAATGTTGAGCGGAGTTCAACAGCTGGTGTGTCGGCTCCAGTCGTAAATTTGTCAGGCATTTGTGTGACGATTGCACCCGAGAGAGCTTTACTGATGTTGAACATGTGCTTGTAGCCTTCACGGAACGTCATGTAAGCTTCTTCGTAATCTCCTTCGACATAGTTATCGAATACAGAGAGGACTTGGTCTTCATGAAGTTCGAGTGCATCAGCTGCTGCGTCCTTCGGTAAGTTCCCTTCTGTCGCTGCATCGAGGAATGTTGAGAATTCTTCTACGAACTCATCAACTTCCGCTTCAGCTTCCATGCGTAGTTCCTGGTTGTCTGATTTTGCTGCTTCTACGAAATCAGCTGAGTAGTCGTTGTGACCACGGAAGATTTCTTCAAATTGTGCAGCGCCTTCTTCACCGTAGATGGAAGCGATGGCTGGTGTCATGTCGAGCGCGTTTTGATCGAGAGCTTGATCCGCGACCTCAGCATCTGCTGCCTCGTCGTATCCTTTCATCATCGATGTGACGGCTAAGACGTAATGCTCAGATAAGAGTTGATCGAGTGTGGCGCGAAGGTCACCTGCTGGTGTACTTGCTGTCGGCGTGTGATCCGCTGCCTGTGCGTTGACTGGTACGAGTAGTCCTAAGGCTAGTGCCGGTGCTACGATTTTGTTTAACGTCTTCTTCTTCATGGGTAATCGCTCCTTTTCGTAAGTGAGTGTTGTCGTTATTTACACCCATCTAACGGAGCAGTTCAAAAAATGGATCACTCTTTTTTTATTTTTTTTCATTTTTTTGTTGAAGAGTACGATAAACCCCTGGTGCTACGC
This sequence comes from Exiguobacterium sp. HVEsp1, assembly GCF_002009685.1. Lineage (GTDB taxonomy): Bacteria > Bacillota > Bacilli > Exiguobacteriales > Exiguobacteriaceae > Exiguobacterium > Exiguobacterium profundum. The sequence goes on from NZ_KV917367.1 coordinate 276,843, forward strand.
CATATTTTCGTTTAAAAATTCTGTGGAAATATGGATAACTTCGAAATCCAGACAGTTCCGCTATCGTTTCTAACGAATGTTTTGTATAGCGCATTTGCTCTTCGGCAAGCTGTAAGCGAATCGATTGTGCATATTCGATGATTGTCATCCCGGTTCCTTCTTTAAAGAGATGAACGGTCCGTGAAACGCTCAGTCCGACGGCGTCGGCGACGTCTGAAACTTTGAAGTCACTCGTAACGTGTGCTTCGATAAAGCGCATCATACGAGAGACGACTGGAGGTCGCGCTTGGGAATGCACATCTTGAATCGAACGATCGAGCATGAGCAGGAGTGCTTGAACGAGTGTTTCAATTAAAACGGCACTTTGTTCAGACGGTGGACGGCGCACTTCTTCCGTAATGTGTTGCCATAGCGAAAGAAGGCGTGAATCGATGGCGATGGTATTCAATCGCCCCCGTGGAGTCGCATGCCACCATGTATCGATCGAATGTCCGGTGCAAAAGATATGATAGTCTCCGCTCGCGGGTGTATCGACATGCATTTCATAGAAGTCACCCGGACGAACAATCAATACGTCACCAGATCGTGTGATCATCGTTTCCCCATTGACCACAATCCGAGCCGTTCCTGCCGTTTGTAAGCGAATCAGATACGTATCGAGTCGATTAGCAAATGGAAAAGTATAAGTCGTTGTATGGTATGAATAGCCACAAAAGCCGATTTCCATAATAGTCTCCTCATTTTATAGCAAAATTGTACATATCTTAATCATATCATGGATGGTCATGAATCCTTGAAGACAGTACGATGAAAGCGTTGAAACGGAAATGAACTTCAAGGAGGACGTAACATGAAACAATGGTGGAAAGAAGCGGTCGTATATCAAATTTATCCACGTAGCTTCAATGACTCAAACGGTGATGGGATTGGTGACATCCAAGGGATCACGGAGAAGATGTCTTATTTGGCAGAACTCGGGATCGACGTCATCTGGCTCTCGCCGGTATACGATTCACCGAACGACGACAATGGATACGATATTCGTGATTACCGTGCCATCATGGACGAGTTTGGTACGATGAATGACTTCGATGCGATGCTTGAAGAAGCACACCGTCACGGGATTAAAATCATGATGGACCTCGTCGTCAATCACTCTTCGGACGAACACCAATGGTTCATGGAGTCACGTTCTTCAAAAGACAGCCCATATCGTGACTATTACATTTGGAAAAAAGGGAAAGATGGTCAACCTCCGACGAACTGGGGGGCTTTCTTCGGCGGCAGCGCTTGGCAGTATGATGAGGCGAGTGATGAGTACTACCTCCACCTCTTCAGTAAGAAACAACCGGATTTGAACTGGGAAAGCGAGACGCTTCGTCGTGAAGTGTACGACCTCATGACATATTGGCTCGATAAAGGGGTCGACGGGTTCCGGATGGACGTCATCAATATGATTTCAAAAGACCCGAGCTATCCAGACGGTCAAACGCAAGGAACAGGGTATGGAGACGGGACACCATTCTTCTTTAACGGACCACGCATCCATGAATTCATGCAGGAGATGAATCGTGAAGTCTTATCGAAATACGACACGATCACGGTCGGGGAGATGCCAGGGGTGAGTGTGGAGGAAGCGAAACTGTATACGGGTGAAGACCGCAACGAACTGAACATGGTCTTTCATTTTGAACATGTGGACGTCGGGAACGGGAGCTTCGGCAAGTGGAATCCGACAGACTGGAAGTTGACTGAGCTGAAGACGATTTTCTCGCGTTGGCAAGAAGGGCTCGAAGAGGAAGGATGGAACAGCCTGTACTGGAGTAACCATGACCAGCCCCGTGCCATCTCGCGCTTTGGAAACGATTCGCCTGAATATCGCGTCCGTTCCGGGAAGATGCTCGCGACACTTCTTCATCTATTGAAAGGGACACCTTACATTTATCAAGGGGAAGAGTTCGGCATGACGAACGTCGCGTTTGATTCGATCGATCAGTACCGAGATATTGAGACGTTGAACGCCTACCGTGATTACACATCAAAAGGGTTGTTGACGCACGACGAGATTTTCCGTGGCATCCATGAGCGAGGACGTGACAATTCACGCACACCGGTACAGTGGTCAGACGAAGCACATGGTGGATTTACGACAGGGACGCCGTGGATCGAGGTCAACCCGAACTATGTCGACATCAACGCGGAAGCGGCACGGAGAGATCCGAATTCACTCTTCCATTACTACCGTCAGTTGATTGCGCTACGTAAAGCCAATCCGATCGTTGTCTATGGAAAGTATGAGCTGTTGTTACCGGAAGATGAGGCGGTCTATGCATTCACACGTTCATTCGAAGGTGAGACATGGCTCGCGCTCTGTAACTTCTCCGACGAGACACAACAACGAGAGCTACCATATGACGTGAAAGAACGTGTCATCGGAAACATGGAACCGATAGAAGCGTTCACCCTTCGTCCTTATGAAGCACAAGTGTATAAACTGTGACGAAAAGCTCGCCAGACGGCGAGCTTTTTTAAGTGCAAACGTATCTTCTCTCGATGATTCGGGAATAGTGTAAGTAACGTCTGACATGAAAAGAGGGAACGACATGGGTACTTTAATCGCGTACTCTTCCAGATATGGAACGAGTGAAAAAGTGGCGGCTTTACTCGCTGAACGTCTATCGGGTGACGTTCGTGTCCAAAATATCGTAGAAGAGCCGAACGTCACGTGGGAGATGGTAGATCACGTCATCGTCGGGAGCTCGATTCGAATGGGCACGATCCAAGACGAGATGAAGGAATGGTTGACGCTTCACGAAGCACACTTGCTTGAGCGTCCCCTCGCTTTATATTTGTGTGCCGGGACACCGACAGAGTCGGAACGGATTCGCGAGCTAGAAGAAGCCTATCGTGACACGCTGCGCGAACATGCCTATTTCGTCGAGGTCGTCGGGAGCGGGTATGACTTTGAACGAATGGGCTTTTTAGACAAAGCGATTGTCCGCATGATGGCCAAACAAAAAGAGAGTTCACTTCAACTCGATGACGCCAAACTGAATCAACTCGTGGAAACCGCTCAAACGTCTGAGCGCACCCGGTCTGAAAATCCTTGAGCGAGTAGATTATGCGCCTCAATCGGGCTTTTCGTGGAGATGAGTACATCTCCGCTTTTTTTCTGCCCTTCAATCTGATGAAGAGCAAGGTGTTCGAGGTGACGACCGATTTTTAGAGCGATGGGTGCAGATTCTTGGCATCGTAAGGCATCGATGGTCACTTCATCGGTGCGGTTATCTCCGCCAAATAGTTCGAGGTCGGCTCGGGCTGTGGTAAACCCGCGCACGGAGATTCGTTTCAGCTGAACGCGTCTCGACTTGTATTGAATCGCAATTGCCGGATGCTGTTCGTAATCGTAGGTCGGGTCGCCGATCGCAGTCAAACCGTGAATCAAGACGTCCTGGTAGGCCGATACGACCAGGCTTCGTGGTGAAGATTTTGTATAGAGTGAACTGCGGACTGGCTCGACGGACACTAAGTTCGTACCAGATAGGAAGCGTGCCGTCTCCGAGTTCGGATCGTCTACTAAATGATGACCAATGTGACGAAAGTTAAATGAACGATTGTCATGCACCGAAAGATGCCCGAAGATATGAACGTCGTGTGCGGCAGATGAGGTCCCATGTGCTTTTACTTCGATGCCTCCAAAGCAACCTTCCGTTCTATTGTGAACGAGTGTGACATGCCGTGATCCGTCATCGATCTCAATTCCATTCGAATTTGAGAATCCGAGGGCGTGTGTTCGGCCGTGAGGATGATGACAATAACAGTTCGTGATGTAGATGGCATCACTGTGATGTGTGGTGATTCCGTCATCCCCATAATTCGTCGCCTCGAGGTGATCGAGATGGATATACCGACTGCCGTTTGCCGCGCGGAGTCCATCCCCTAAGTAATGATAGTGTGGAGACGTGATGTCGAACGCATGAAGACCGGCATTTTTAGCCGTCACATGATGCACCCATCCATACGTCACATGGGCAAACGTCAAGGCGCTCGATGTCGTGTCACCGCTCGTCGTCCGTTTCACATCGCCTAATCGTGCGACATTCCAATCGAGCGTCAGGTGGCATACCTCGATATGATGATTTCCTGCGAAAGGGGTGGCGTTTCGTAACAATCGTCGATGTCTCGGTGCACGATCGGACAGTTTGAGAATCGTGACGTCTTGTCCTGCGCCTTCGAGCACGCAGTTGGAAGGTAGACGAATCCCCCGAACGATATAAACGCCTGCTGGGACAAAGACACGACGGTTCGAGCGGATGGCGAGTCGAAAGGCGAGGGTACAATCCGTTTTTCCATCTCCGACAGCACCATAGTCCGTCACATCAACACGTTGTTTCGTCGTCTGCAGTAAATTCAAATATTCGGCATCGAGCCGACGCATCCAGACGGGACGAACGATGCCGTCGACTTGCTCGAGCGGAAAGGACGTGCGGACAGGGGTGATCCGTTCCGTCAATGGAATTCGACACGGGATAGATTGTTGTTGCTCAAAGTAAGAAGCTTCCCGTGTAGCACGGTGCCATTCAAGTGTTTGCTGGATGAGGTCTTCTTCCGACCAATCGGAATAAGAGGCAATCATCGATGCGATTGATTGTGGGTCCTTTACGTTTTTCATTATAAATCCTCCTAGCATCATCTTCTCTAGCATGTACCCGTTTCACCTTGTTTTTTAGCAATCAGAAGTATTTACTAGACAGAAACATCTAGTCGTGTTATATTCAATATGTGCTTAATTAAGAATAGCTGGAATCATAATTCACAAGTGCTTGGGATTATTTTTCATTAGATAATCCAGAGGCTTGTATTTTTTTTGGTCAAGTTTTTTCTAGTAAGGCACTACTATAACGCATAGCGTTTATTTCAGGAGGGTTCATTCATGAACACAGGTAAAGTAAAATGGTTTAACTCAGAAAAAGGTTACGGCTTCATCGAAATGGAAGGCGGAGACGACGTATTCGTACACTTCTCAGCAATCCAAGGCGACGGCTTCAAAACACTTGAAGAAGGCCAAGAAGTAACTTTCGAAATCACTGACGGAGCTCGTGGACCACAAGCTTCTAACGTTGAAAAAATCTAATCTTCCTTTCTAAGGAATATGATACCTGCTCGCATCGGCGAGCAGGTTTTTTTGTGTTTAATCCCATAGTTTGAGGGAACAGTATACGAGCGACAAATCATGAAGGAGGAATTTGGAATGAGTGCAAAAGACACAGCGTTAAAGATTCTAGATGCAAGTAATGTCGGGACGATGGCGACCGTGTATAAGGTGAAACCCCACAGTCGTTACATGACATTTTTCCATGATGATTTCACACTCTACACGGCAACCTCTAACGACACAGATAAAGTAGAAGAGTTAGAAAAGAATCCATATACGCATATTTTAATCGGCTATGATGGAGATGGCGTGGGCGACACTTACTTAGAAATCCTCGGTAAAGCGACCGTGTCGGATGATGAATCGATGAAAGAGAAAGTATGGAACGAGAAACTCGAAGGATGGTTCGATGGTCCGGACGATCCAAAGCTTGTCATCCTAAAAATCGAACCGGAATCGATGCGCGTGATGAACAAGAAAGGTCAACCGCCACAAGAAGTGACACTATAATCTCCTCAAAGACACCTAAATTAGGTGTCTTTTTTTGTGGATGAATGTGAATAGAATATGGCGTACATATGGACGAATCATGAACAAAGGAAAATACATATGTGAAATAGTGAACATGAATGGTATATTGTGAATGTAATCACATTATATAATTATTTAACTTCTTGAAAGGGAGGAATTATGATGTTCACGAAATTTTGGCAAAATCATAATGTCGCTACAGCGATCTTGACGGTGTTACGTGTATGGCTCGGTTATCATTGGTTAACGGCAGGATGGGGGAAAATCACGGGAGGTTTTGGAACAGAAGGGTTCTTGAATAACGCGGTGACACTCGCTTCTGGAGAACATCCGGCCGTCGCTGGATGGTGGGCTGCATTCCTCGAAAACTTTGCGATCCCAAACGCCGGGCTATTCGATGTCTTGATTCCTTACGGTGAATTCTTGGTAGGCTTAGGATTATTGCTCGGTGCCCTCACACGTAGCGCAGCGTTCTTCGGACTCGTCATGAACATGGCGTTCTTACTATCAGGAACAGTCAGTACGAACCCAACGATGTTGATCGTATCTGTCTTGATTTTAGTTGCCGGTCATAACGCTGGAAAAATTGGGGTCGACGGGTTGTTCCTTCGCCGTTTTGTCGACACGAAAGTATTGCATCGTTCACCAAATCGTCAAATAGCCTCGTAACTTTTATGCGTTCTCTTGTGACAAACCTCTCACGTTTCGGCTACGATAGACATAGCCTACAGAAATAAAGGAGAACGCATATGACTACGACTCATTTTAAATGGCTTGGCTACACAGAAGGTGTATCCTTCTTGTTGTTACTGTTCATCGCGATGCCGTTGAAATATATGGCCGGCATTCCACTCGCGGTCAGTATCGTTGGTGCAGCACATGGTTTCTTATTTGTGGCCTATGTGCTCGCGGCGATCTACATGGCATGGCGCTTGCGCTGGGGATTCAAAGTTTTGACGCTTGCTGTCATGGCGTCCGTCATCCCATTCGGACCATTCTTATTAGAAAAACGGGTACTCCCGTCAACAGAGAAGACATCGAACTGATTCGTTCGATGTCTTTTTTCGTTACGATACACGTTCCATTGATTGGGCTGCATCTCGTTCTGCTTGGATGTCATGCCGGATTCGGTACGTAAGGACGAACGTGCAGATGAGTAGACCCACCATGCAAGCGGTGTAGAGATGGGCAACAGAGACGAGATCACTCAATACCCCGAATAGGATGAATCCAATCGGCGTAATCCCCATCGCGAGTGATTCGAGCACACCGATGACGCGCCCTAAATAGTTCGGATCCGTATTCGTTTGGAGGAACAATTGAATCGGGATGTTGACACGTACGATCAAGAAACCACTCAATAAAGCGAAGACCGCGAAAAAGAAAATTGACGTGAGGACGTTGAAGTGAAAATATAATGGAATGGCGGGTCCGACGAACAGAACGCTAAGAATGGTCAACGCGGATCGCATCGTTGCTAAGCGATGTTTGATTTTGAATAACGGTAAGGCATGAAGTAAGGAAGCGACTAAAAAACCAATGGCGACCATGCTTTCAAGGAGTCCGAATTGAAACGGGGACACACCGACTTCCTGTAACGCTGCAATCGGGAACAACACTTCCGATGCAACGAAGAAGAAGTTCAAAAATGCGGCGAGGACAGCAACTGTCCACAAGACTCTTTGTTGTTTCAAGTAAGACAGACCGGACCGTACGTCTTCCCAAGTCGATTGTTCGGTGGGTGCGACCTCTTTCTGATGAAATTTAAGTCGAGAGGCGAGAAGTGCGGCAATCATAAAGAATAGAGCTGAACTGAACAAAAAGACAGGAATCGGTATAAGCTTAAACAGTGCCCCGGCAAGAAGCGGGGTACCGATGCTTGAGATGGAGATGATACTTTGAATGAGAGAGTTGGCGCGTTGCAGTTCATCTTCCTCAAATAAGAGGGGGATTGAACTTGATAACGTGACCGATAAGAAAGTGGAAACGATCGCTAAGAAGAATGTGATGACGTAAAAAGCGGGTGCTTCAAACGTCCAAAGTAAGCTTCCAACACCTGCGAGTAAAAATAATCCTCCGTTCAAAGACTCCATCCTAATGATGACTCGCTTTCGGTCAAGTTTGTCTGCATAAGCGCTGGCGAATGGGGATAGAAGCACACGGGGTAATGTACCTGCGAGGAGAACGAAGGCGAATTGGAGCCCAGATCCGGTCGTCGTCAACACCGTGAGTCCCGCCACAAACGTAAATAAGTTGGATGCGAATAACGACATGAATTTACCGAGCAGTAAAATTGATAGATTTGAAGAGAGAAACTTAATAGAAACACTCCTTCGCAAATTAGTTAAATGTGATTTAACATTATCATAAAGGCAACGAAGTGAATTGTAAATATAAAGTTCAATATAATTTAACTTTTAGAGGTGACATATGATTGGTGAGCGCATTAAAGCATTGCGAAAACAGAAAAAAATGACTCAGACGCAGCTGGCGGAAGGGATTGTCACAAAATCGATGCTCAGTATGATTGAGAACGGAAAAGCAGAGGCATCGATGCGCAGTTTACGAGAACTTGCCAGTCGATTAGATGTCTCGATGCAACAATTATTGACCGATCCAAAAGAGGTCGAACTACAGTCGCTGGTGGAAAAGCTAGAATTTGAGGAGATGCAACTTATTTCACTACCGGATCAAAAAATTCGGGAAATGCTCAAGCCTTACTTACAGGAAGAAATGAACTCCGTGTGGCAAGGAAAAGCATATATGCTGTACGGTGATACGTACTTTCAAGAGGGCGAGAATGAGAGAGTACTAGCTTACTATGACCGCGCGATTGAGATTTTTGAGAAGCTAGGTGAGTCCGAAGAATTGGCGATGGGACGAATTAGCCAGGCTTATTATTTATTGATGTGGAACCGCTACGAGGAAGCGATTGAACGGATTGAAGCGATAGAACTACTTGATGCAAAATATATGAAAACAAAGACACGAACTGAATATGCCATGTTAATTGTATTTAAGAATCTTCTTTGTGATGAGGATTTAGAAGGGGCAATTCGACAGCTTGAAGACGTGCTCGAGTATATGACACGGACAAGAATCTACTACCGTGCGGACGACGTGTATCGCACCATTTCGATTTGCGCGCTCTATTTGAACGATGAGAAGAAAATTCATGAGTCGTTACAAAAGGCGAAGCAATATATTCAATTCACGGAAGATCGTTTGGCTGAAATCAAAGTGGCACTTTCTGAAGCGCTCTATGCGATGGAATATCGACATGTCAAACTATTAGGAAAGAACATCAAATTGATGGAATCTCTCACGACAGATGTCGAACCATTTATTGCAGCGATTTCGATGGCGAAAGGTGTGTACTACGCTTTTCGAGGGGAAACGGAAATGGGAAGAGAGTGTTTATTGGCATTATGGGAAAACAGAGATGAGTGGAAAACACATAGCTTAGTCGATATCGCGATTTACTACGAAGGTTTATTAAGGGGAACATTGAACGGATGTGGGGATGACTGGGTGCCAGTCATCGAAGAACAAGTAGCTGAATTCCCGCAAGGACTGTTTCGCAAACGTTTAGAGACATTGCTACAACAAATCAAGGGCTGACGAATCAGCCCTTGAACGTTTGAATCAATGTTCCTTTGCCATGCTCGACTTGTACAGAAGCGTGGGCCCCATTGACGAGTGTCATCTGAGGGGGTACGTGTCCGCAATCGATATCAAAAAAGATAGGAACTTCTAACATATGATGAAGCTCCTCGTATACCATTTCGACCGTATAGTCTTGATGCACAGAGGGGGCGTCACTCCGTCCGAACAGAATACCAGACGTATGATCGAACCAACCGGCCCACTTCATTTGAAGGAGGGTCCTTTTTAATGCTGGGACGTTCAGCTCAGCGTTCTCAAAATACCAAAGAATCGGTTCATCGTTCAGGTGATCGCGTTGGAACGTCTTGACGTCTCCATACGGTGTCCCGATTGTATGTAAGAGCACATCGAGACATCCACCGAGCAAGCGCCCCGTTGCGTTTTGACTACCGATCGCTTTCCATTCGGTCGTCTCCGTCAGATGAAACAGATGTGGCGTCGGATTATCATGCTGCCATTCGTTTTGGAACTTCTCGGACGAGCGTTGGATGACCGTCTCGTCGGTCCGCGTCGACAACACATCGAGCCAGCGCGAACTCGTCTCGTCCCACAAATCAGCACGTAAGTCGACTAAGTTTGGACCGTGGGCGGAGGCGATTCCGGTTTTTAGCGTATACACAAAAAGTAATAGACTCGTATCCGAATAACCGAGCATCCATTTTGCGGGCAAGGACTGCCACTCGATGTGATTAAGGATTTCCATTAAGAGTTCCCCACCCCAGGGCGGAATGATCAAGTCGACTTTGTCATCTTGAAGTAGAGATGTCAGTTCATGTGCACGGATCCGAGCCGGAGCGGATTTCCCAAATCGTTGTTTCCACGCATTCGGAGTGAATTGCAACGTGAACCCTCGATCGGAAAACTTCTGTTCCGCTTGATGCAATAAATGGTGTAATTCTTCTGGTATACCTGACGAAGGGGCGGTGACACCGATTTGATAACCGGTTAACTGTGGATAACGAATCATGACAACCTCCTGTGGATAAGTGATGTGTTCAATAGAGAAAATGGGTTATCCACATGTGGACAACTAATTAGAGCGCATCCGTTCGGCATGACGCATTCCCCATTCGTTCATCGCTTCGAGAATCGGGATCAGTGTTTTTCCGTACTCACTTAAACGATAATCGACACGGGGCGGAACTTCTGGATAGACGGTCCGGATGACGATATCCTGTTCTTCTAAGTCGCGGAGTTGTGCGGTCAATATCTTTTGGCTGATTTTTGGTAACGCGCGTTTCAACTCACTGAAACGCAATGTATCTCCATTGATCAACACGAGGAGGATGGAATGTTTCCATTTTCCTGTAATCAGTTCGAGTGCCGTATCGACTTCACAGCTTGTTATGTTAGTCACGTCGCTCTTCCTTTCCAATAGTATCGTTGAAGTAACTATACCACCTTTTTGTGCCTACTTCTGTAACATCGACCGAGCGGGTATAGTGAAGGTGAGGTGATAATATATGAAAATCGAAAAAATCGAACTCGGTCCGGTAACGCTTCGAGTCCGTGACATTGAACAGATGACACGATTTTACGTAGACGTGATTGGGATGAGTATTTTAGAAGAGAGCGAAGAGCTCATTACACTCGGTACGAAGGAACGTCCGCTTGTCATCTTGCACAGTGTCCCGCAAGCGAAAACCAATCCACGGGCGGCAGGCTTGTTCCATTTAGCTATTCTGTTCCCGAACCGTGTAGAGTTAGGAAGCATGTTGGCACATCTCATTGAGCGACGCATCGAAGTGGGGCAAGGCGACCATCTCGTGAGTGAAGCCTTCTACTTGAGCGATCCAGAAGGAAACGGGATTGAATTGTATGCCGACCGCCCGAAGGACCAATGGACGTACGAGGCAAACGGCCATGTGAAAATGGCGACCGAGCCTGTCGACTATGAATCGATGCTTCAAGCGGCAGCCAATCGGTCGTTTACTGGTTTACCGATCGGAACGATGATGGGGCACGTGCATTTTAAAGTACGCTCAATCGAGGCGGCGAAACGTTTTTATCATGATCGGCTTGGCTTCTCCATTACGACGGATTCTTATCCAGGCGCACTTTTCCTAGCAGCTGATGGCTACCACCATCACATCGGAACGAACGTGTGGGCCCGTCCGAGCGATCCTGTGGGAATGGAGACCGGAATCGAAGCATGGACGCTTCTCGTCAATGAAGAGACGAACCAGGCGTTAGGCGGAACATCGTTTGAATGGTCGTTGACCGATGAAGACGGGATTACCGTGCATATTAAAAGAACGAACGCTTGAGCGTTCGTTCTTTTTAACGTGCGGATGTTTTCTTCTGACCTGCGTTAAACGAGAGACGAAGTCCGCGTTTTTGATACGCTTGCTCGACTCGTTTTGGGTTGAGGCTGAGCTCGAGATGAGCCAACTTCAAATGTTCAAGTGCCGGCACCGTGACATCGAGTCGAACGAGCTCCATGTTGCGCTCTGCTTTTTTGCGTGTTCGTCTCAAGTTACGGGGCACCTCCTCTGACGTCAGTGCCGCGATCGTTTCATTTACTTGTTGTCGTTTTTCACCTTTGATGCTCAAGGCAGAATACAGCTTATCGAGCGAACCGAATCGTTTGATGAGTTGAACCGATTGGCTTTCGTCGAGCCCGGCAACTGGAGGGATTCCGTCAGAACGGTCTCCTGTCAATGCTTTGACGGCTGACAGTTGCTTCGGTTTCAATCCTTCGTATAACGCTGCAATCTCTTCTGGTCGAATTTCTAAATGACGCTTGAGCGGCAACGGACGATTATCACGAATGTCACAACGAGCCTGCATTTGCTGAAGCTCCTGTGTCTGTAACCAAACGGTGATTCGTGGACTGACAAGCTGTAACAAGTCTTTGTCTTTTGTCATGATGACGACAGGGGCACTGCAACTGAATTTACGGGCGATGTGGGCAATCAAGTCTTCCCCTTCATACCCTTCTACTTGGAATTGTGGGATTCCACTATCCTCAAGCAGTTGGCGCATGAGTTCCATCTGCGCTTTCAATTCAGGCGGTGTTTGACGTCTGCGACGTTTGTAGCCCGGGTACAGTTCTCGACGCCATAATGTTTCACGTGAGACGTCCCAGACGACGACAAAATGAGTCGGACGATGTCTGCGTAGAATCGTCCGGATGAGGCCGGTCATTCCGATGACGGCACTCCGATCGTTTTTAGATACCTCGCGTCCTTTTTTCGTTCGGCTCGCGGCGGCACCATAATAAGCACTGGCCAGCATGGAGTTACCGTCAATCAAAAATAGTTTGCGTTCCATGCGTAACCTTCTTTCTATTTCTTTCTGTTTAAACCGAACATCTCGCCATGTTTCGGTGATGTTGTGTCATTGAGTGGGTGACACTCAAATAAGCAACATATGTGCAGTATATCACGGGAAGAGGCGAAAATATAGCGACAGTTCGGTGCAAACGTGAAAAACCCTTCTCCATATTTTAGAGAAGGGTTTGAAAGATGCATCATTCAGACAGTGGTTCTTCCTCTTGATGAGAGGCGAGAATCAAGTCGACGAAGACGATGCGGTGGTTATCGACTTCACTGACAATCAGTTCATGGTTGCCAGGTAGAAGGAAGCGTTCCCCCGTTCGCGCATTCGCTTTTTGTGATAAAACGAAACCACCGACCGTATCGACGTCATCCTCGATTTCGATGCCGAACCGTTCCTCCAGTTCTTGCGTTAAAACGAGTCCTGAAAGGCGGTAATGTTTCGGAGCGACTTCTGTAATTTCAGCCTGCTCATCTCGATCGAACTCGTCTCGAATCTCGCCGACGATTTCTTCTAAAATGTCTTCAATCGTCAACAGTCCTGCCGTCCCACCATACTCATCGATGACGAGACACATCATCGTCTGCGCGTTTTGCATCTTCACCATCGCTTCTTGAAGTGGTGTGAACTCGGTGACGAGCGGCAATTGATGAATGAACGACTCGAACGGTGCATCATTTTTTGAAAGTTGGGCAGTGAAGAGTTGTTTCGCATTCACGAATCCGAGAACGTCATCGCGATCGCCATCTCGTGTGACGGGATAACGCGTATACTGGTGCTCTTCCACTACGGCGATGATCTCTTCGATCGTATCTTCTTCATCGATTGTCACCATGTTCATTCGTGGTACCATGGCATCTTTGGCGATCCGTTCGTCAAAGGAGAAGATATTTTGAACATATGCCAATTCGTTTTCGTTAATCTCACCACTACGGAAACTTTCCGTCATAATGATTTTCAATTCTTCTTCAGAGTGTGCCGTTTCCTGCGCTGTCGTCTGTACCCCGAATAAACGGAGTGTGATTCGAGCCATACTGTTCAATGCTCGAATAAACGGATAGAAGATTTTTGTGAAGACGTAGAGCGGACGTGCGACGAGCAGCGTCAACTTCTCCGCTTCGTGAACCGCGAGCGTTTTTGGCACGAGTTCACCGATGACGACATGGACGAACGCAATCAATAAGAAGGCGATCAAAAACGACAAGAATGTCACGAGAGAAGGCGATATGTTCAATTGTTCGACCAATGTGTGGATATACGTTTCGATTTGATCGGCACCAATCCACCCAAGACCGAGTGCAGAAAGCGTGATTCCGAACTGTGAGGCAGAAAGGGAGTCGTCGATATTCTCGATGACTTTTTTCGCGCTGACCGCTTTCTTATTTCCTTCGAGCACGAGCTGGTCGAGTCGAGCGCCACGCACTTTCACAATTGAAAATTCGGCTGCCACAAAAAAGGCAGTCAAAAAGATTAAAAGTGCGACGACGAGTAAGCTGAGTAACATGGGACTGTCCAACAATTCCCCCTAAAATCGGGGAGTCACCTCCATTGAGTATAAGATCAAACGTCTTTCAGGCGTTTCCTGAAAACGAATAGTTTGTTTCAGTATAGTTGATTTGTTTCAAATATTCAAAATGCAGCCAATCATGTTTGATGAAGAGGGGAATGCGGGAACTAAACCCGAGAAGATGAAGGAGGAATTGACATGGCAAACTATCCAGAGTTAAAAGGTAAGGTCGCGGTCATCACGGGCAGCTCGAAGGGGCTCGGTCGTGCCATCGGGGAACGTTACGCAAAAGAAGGGATGAGCGTTGTCCTGAATTACCGCAGCAGTGAAAAAGAGATGGAGGAAGTCATCCGTGGCATCGAGGCAGCTGGTGGGAAAGCCGTCGCCGTGAAAGGGGACGTCGCAGAAGAAGGACTCGCGGAGAAGATGATTGAGAAAGCCATCTCTGAGTTTGGAAAGATGGATATTTTCGTGAATAACGCCGGCGTTCAAGTCGAGGCAAAAACGCATGAAATGGAGTTTGATAACTGGAAGCAGATTATCGACGTCAACTTGAACGGGACGTTCCTTGGTGTCCGTGCTGCTTTAAAATACTTCGTGGAGCATGAAATCGAGGGGAACATCATCAATATGTCTTCTGTTCACGAAGTCATCCCACGTCCAGGTTATACACATTACGCAGCCAGCAAGGGTGGCGTGAAAATGTTCACGAAATCCGTCGCACTCGAATATGCACCGAACCATATTCGTGTCAATGCGATCGCACCTGGGGCGATTGATACACCAATCAACGAAGAGACGATGAGCGACCCGGAAGAGAAGAAGGGATTAGAAGCGCTTATCCCATCTCACGTCATCGGGAAGCCGGAACAAATCGCAGCCGTTGCCGCTTGGCTCGCGTCGGATGAGTCGTCCTATGTGACGGGGACAACCATCTTTGCGGACGGTGGGCTTTCGCTCTATCCGTCATTTGGTCCAGAGAACAAAGTCCAATAAACAAGAGGGTGCGATGATGCACCCTCTTTTCGTTTAGCTACTCATTTGATTGGTCATATCCGACTTGGGAAGGCTGACAGTGAAAATGGAGCCTTTGCCGATGTTTGAGGTAGCGTGAATCGTTCCACCGTGACCTTCAGCGATTTCTTTACAAATCGCGAGACCGAGACCGGTCCCTCCAATTTTTCGACTGGCGGAATTGTCGACGCGATAAAACTTGTCAAACAATTTTGGTAGCGCGGTTTGGGGAATCCCGATGCCGTGATCTTCAATTGAAATGTCAATCCAATCCGGTCGTTCACATGTGACACGGACATGGACTTCGCCACCACGAGGCGAATACTTCACGGCGTTGTGCAGGAGGTTCATGAAGAGTTGATTGAGTCGCGTCCGGTCTCCGTATACATAGACGTCTTCCGTGCAATCAAACGTGATGTGATGATGTTGGCTTGAGCCTTGATGCACCGAAATCGCTTGCTCAAGAATAGCGGACAGACGCTCTGGTTCGTTATGGTACGTCTGTTGTCCAGACTCCATCCGTTGTACATCGAGCAAGTTCGAAATCAAGTCTTCAAGACGTAATGTCTCTTGATGAATCATTCCTAAATATTTTTCGGAACGTTCAGATGAAAGTTTTCGGAAACGAAGAAGTTCAGTGAATCCAATGATACTTGTGAGCGGAGTCCGGAGTTCGTGAGAGACGGTCGAAACGAGTTCGGTTTTCAGACGGTCGACTTCGGTCTCGTGCGTCACGTCACGGAAAACGAGCATCGTCCCATGACGTGTCCCTCGCAAGTAAATCTTCTCCGCATACATTTGAATGAAGCGCTCTTCCTGATTCATCGAGAACGTGACGCTCTCTTCTTTACACTGTCCATCGAATGATCGTTCCATGAACGCGAAAAAGGCATCCTTTTGGTCGACCTGCAGTCCGAGCTCCTCAAGGCTAGCGTCTAAACGGTATAAATCGACTTCATTTCGCTGCGTAATCGGTTGATTGAATAAGACGAACAACGCTTGGTTTGCTACTTTCTCACTTGTTGCGTGTTCGACATAGATGACGGCATCGCGAATCGAGTGAAGGAGGCGCGCTGTCTTCTCACGCTCCTCTTCAATCCGATAGCGTTGTGCCGTGAGAGATGTAGCCATTTGCCGGAATGATGTTGTCAATTGCCCGACTTCATTTTTAGATTGGGCGGCCGCCGGTGTCATCGGCTGTCGCTCTCCGGCAAGGCGCTTGCTGTTTTCAATCAACTCTTGCAGTTGACCCGTTAAGCGTCTCACATATGGACGGGCGACGATAAAGAGAATGAAGAGGACACCGAGTAAAGAGAGGAGCCAAAAGGCCTGTGCCCACTTCGTATGGGTCGCAAGCTGAGCACGGAGCGCATCCTCTTCTGCGTTCAGTGAGTTCCGGTATTCCGTGAAGACGCTCTCCATATCGACGATGCTCGCACTCATATCTGCGGCACTTTTTGAATTGATTTTGAATTTACGATCTGCCGGTGGCTCTTGTTGTGGATTCACTTTCCCGAGCGTCGGCATCTTTAAGAAGGGTTCGGTTACACTACCGTCCCGTTTTCCTGCTACATAACGTTCGAGACTCGGCATGACACGTTCCTGATACGCGACAAACAGCGTACGTGCATCGCTCGCGTACGTTTTTTCTTTCTCGGTCACTGCGTTCTGTTCGAACCAAGAGGTCTGTTCGTCAATCAAGACTTGTTTATCTTGCACACGTTCTAACATCGCGTCATCCCCAAGGAGGACATATCCGCGCATTTCATATTGCATCGACTGCCATGTCTCGAACAACTCGGTCGCATTCGTGCGTCGTTCACTGATGTTCTCGAGCGATGACGTCGTCTGTTCGATTTGGTTTTCCGTATACACATATACGGCAAGCGACGTGAGGAGGATCAGTCCGATGAATAAGTAGAAGACGAATAAAAATTGTCTCCCGATCCGTTGGTCAATCCATGACTTCATAAAGACCGTTCCTTCCTAGAATGATGAACATTCCGACTGTGACTAATATCCTACGAGTGTCGTTCTTTCATTGTACAGATTCAACTCTTCAGATGCTAGATATTGAGAAATCAAGGAAATGAACGCTATTGTTTATTGAACAGTAGTGGATAGTATGCTATTGTTCTATGTATAGTAGGGGGTGGGATGATGAATCCTCAATTCAAAAAGGGCGTACTTAACCTGTGTGTGTTAGCACTCGTCGCGGAACAAGACCGCTATGGGTATGAGCTCGTTCAGGCGATTTCGGCCAAAGTGGCCATTTCAGAAGGTGCGGTCTATCCGTTGTTGCGTCGATTGACGACAGAGGGCTATTTCACGACGTATTTAATGGAGTCTGGAGAAGGACCTCCACGGAAGTACTATCAAATTACGGAACAGGGCCGCAAACACTTAGTTGAATTGCGAACGGAATGGAACGTATTCACAAACGGTGTCAATGACTTAATCCGAGGGGGAGACGACAGATGAATGAAGAACAGTACTTGTCAGAGCTCGAACAATTATTGATGAACGTGAAGGTGAAAGATCGGCTTGATATTTTACGAGACGTATCGGAATATTTCACGAGTGGTCGATTAGAAGGAAGAAGTGACGAAGAATTGGCACGTGAGTTAGGGGAACCGAGAATACTCGCATCGGAATTGCTCGCCTCTGTCGATATTGAAGAATCGGTCTCGACGCGACCGCCTGCGGTGGTCAAAAGTTCGAACGTAGCCTTCCAAAGCGTCCTCATTCAAGTTCAAAATGCGCAAGTGTTCGTCACCCCATCACAAGACGGTTATGCGTATGCGACGCTTGAGACGGAGACCGATCATGGGGTCGTGATGGATATCGTCGGGGACACCCTAGAGATACGGATTGAATCCGAACGTCGTTTCGGTCTTTCGGATCTGTTTTCATGGTTCGGGTCAAAGGCACCTGTACTTCGGGTTGAATTGCCTCATCACGCCTATCATCAGATTCAATTGAAAAATCGTCACGGTTCGAGTGATGTACAAGATCTCCAAGCGGAACGCTTCCACGTGGAGAGTGAGAACGGTCGAATCGTCGCACATCACATTCAAGCACGTCATGGTGTCCTGCGCACATCGAACGGAAAAGTGCTCGCATCAAGCTGTCACGGGCACGATTGGGAGCTTCATTCCTCAAACGGTCGTGTCGAAGCGAAACATTCTCAGCTTGAGCGGATCAACATCCATTCCTCGAACGGTCGAATCGATGTCGATCACGTCACGGGAGCGGTCGATGCCAAAACTTCTAATGGACGGATAGACTGTTCCGTACAAGCGATTCAAGCACCGATTCGCTTGAAGACGAACAACGGGAAGATTGACTTACATGTCGATGAACGTCCGGAAGATGTGACGATTCGTGCGAAGTCACGAAACGGGAAAGTTGATGTGTTGGGAGAGCGGTCGAAAGAGTGCGTATTTGGAGACGGATCGATTGAAGTGAAATTAACGAGCTCAAATGGGAGCGTCACCGTATCAGGATGAATATAGCCCCTCCATCGATCGATGGAGGGGCTATACTTATAAATCATGTACCAACACATAGGCGACTCGAACAGGACCATGAACGCCGACGATGAGGTTCATCTCGATGTCGGCCGAGTTCGACGGACCAGAGATGAAATTGACACCGTTCGGGGAATGGAGACCGTCTCGGTCGAGTGTGGCAAGTTGTTGTGCCGTTTGCGTCATACGTGGGACAAGGACAGATTTCGGGATGATTGCGATATGGTCTTGTGGTAACAGACTGATTGTCCGTGATCTACCAGGCTTCGCATATTGGACGATTGTCGCACTTTCAGCAAATGCCGCATCCGCAATCGTGATGCCGATGTCCGCTCGAATGGCAAGCTCTCGACTCGCTTCGGGTTGTGACGAATCCCACCAATCAAACGTCTCACTTGTTGTAGGTGCCCAAGCGGAAATTCGCTCATCGTTTTCTGCGAGAATCCGTGCGCCATGATAGCGTTCAATCAAGAGGCGAAGCGTATCATCAAGCTTCGCAGATTCACATTCCACCAAATCGGTATGGATTCGGGTCGCGACCATGCGGAACGTCTCGAGCAGCTCTTCTTCACTCGCGTCTTTCAACACCTCATCTTGCGGACGATGTGTATATTCCCGTTTTGGCGGCGTGAGCTTGACCTCACGACCGAGTTGCTTGGCGATTCGTTGTAGAAAGTCCTCACGGTTTGTGATTGTACCAGGATTCATCAGGCATTCCCCCGTTTCTTGAACCAATCTCGGACGGTCTGTTTGTTCGGCTGCGGCAAGTCTTTCGAGTCCGTCCAAGCCGGTAGCCCTTTCTCAATCTGACCCGAGGTGGCGAACGGTGATGTCGCAAACGGTGCGACATGTTCCGCTGCTTCGAATAAGAATGGACTCGAAGCGGTGACGGCAAATCCTTTCATCGCAATCCGCTCCACGAAAGGTGATTGCTTTTTCTCCTCTACGATGACGCGTCGATGTTCAATCAACAGCTCATGCAGCGGAATCTTTACAGGACACGCCTCCGTACAGGCGCCACAGAGACTCGACGCATAGGGGAGTTCTTTATAGTTCTCGTATCCGTCAAGAAGCGGAGCCAAGACGGCACCAATCGGACCTGGATAGATTGACCCGTACGCGTGACCACCGATATGGCGATAGACGGGACAGACGTTGATACAGGCCGCGCAGCGGATGCATTGCAACACCGATTGGAACTGTGTCCCAAGAATACCAGAACGCTTGTTGTCGACGATGACAAGATGGAACTCTTCTGGTCCATCGACTTCACCGACCGCGCGCGTCCCGGCGAACGTCGTGATGTATGACGTGAGTCGCTGACCGACCGCGCTTCGACAAAGCATGTTGACGAGCACCTCGAACTCTTCATAAGACGGGACGACGCGTTCCATGCCCATGACAGAGATGACCGTATCAGGGAGCGACGTCACCATGCGTCCGTTCCCTTCGTTGGTCACAAGCCCGACGGCTCCACTCTCTGCGATGGCGAAATTACAGCCGGTAATGCCGACTTCTGCCTTCAAAAAGTCTTTTCGTAGTTCTTGTCGTGCATAGCGTCCAAGTTCAGTCGGATCGTTTGAACCGGTATAGCCGTGAGCAGTGAACGTCTCATGGACAGCGTCGCGGTCTTTATGCAGAGCCGGGGCGACGATGTGAGACGGTGGGTCTTCGTCGAGTTGCAAAATCCATTCCCCAAGGTCGGACTCGACGACGGTACATCCTTCTTCCTGAAGTGCCTCGTTCAAGCCGATTTCTTCCGTGACCATCGATTTCGATTTCACGACATGTTTGGCTTGTTTCGACCGAACGACTTCCCGGATGTAGCGGTTCGCCTCTTCCGGTGTCTCCGCGAAAAAGACGCTTCCACCACGTTTTGAGACATTCTCGCTCAATTGATATAAGTAATAATCCAGATGTTCCAGCACATGTTGACGAATTTCTTCCGAATGGTCGCGAAACGCTTCCCAGTCCCCGAGTTCACCCGCGGCATTCAACCGGCCATCCCGTAGACGGTTTTGAGCCGAACTGACAGCCTGCCGCATGAACGCATCTTCGATTCCATCTTTTCGTCGATCTTGAAACTTCTCATCCAATCGAATCCCCATGCTCATGCTTGCTTCACTCCTTCGTTCAACACTTCGGCAATATGCATCACTTTAATCGGATGTCCCTGTTTATGAAGACGTCCGCCGATGTTCATCAGACATGACGCATCCGCTCCGATCAACACCTCTGCGCCTGACTGTAAGATGGAATCGACTTTTTCATCTACCATCTGCACCGACACATCTGGCATCTTGACGGAGAAGGTCCCACCGAACCCGCAACAGTTATGTACGTTCGCGAGGGGGACCATCGTCAGTCCATCGACGTTTCCGAGCAACTTTCCGGGAGCTGCTTCGATTCCGAGGAGGCGGGTCATGTGACAAGACGCATGATAGGTCGCTTTGGCGGGAAACTTGGCACCGACATCAGTGACTTCGAGCACATCGACGATGAACTGTGTCAGTTCGAACGTTTTGGCGGCGTGCGCTTCAGCGCGAGGACCCCACACAGGATCATCTTGGAACAAATGCGGGTAGTCGCGCATCATCATGACACACGACCCCGATGGTCCGACGATATATTCTGCATCTGCTTGTTCAAATGTTTCAATCATGTGCTTGGCAACCTTTTTCGTCTCCTCATGATAGCCGCTGTTGTAGGCAGGCTGCCCACAGCATGTCTGCTCAAAGGGGAACGTCACCTCGCACCCTAAATGTTCGAGTAGTTCGACTGTCGCTTGTCCGACGGATGGAAACAACGTATCAGATAAACAAGTGACGAATAAAGCTACATTCGGCATAACCATTCCTTCTTTCCTCTGATGATAACGATTTCAACGTCATTATTTCATAAAGCGTAGGAAAGTGACAGAAAAATGGGGAGAAAAACTGATTTATTTGTAAAATCCTGTCTAATTGATAACGTATCTCACTGAACCGATATTCATCTCGTTTCTGATATAAAACAGGTAGGAAGTACGTATAACAGAAAAAAATCCTCGACACATGACGAGGATCTTTTGTCTAACTTATAGGAAGAACATTTCCAAGATGAAGAGTGCGCCGAACAAGTAGATGAGCGGGTGAACCGTCTCTTTGTTCATCGCTTTGAAGATCGGGTACAAGATGAACCCGAAGGCGATGCCGCGTTCGATGCTTCCTGACAAAGGCATGATCAAAATCGTCATGAAAGCCGGGAAGTATTCGCTAAAGTCGCTCCAGTCGATGTACCGGACATTCGTCAACATGAGTGCACCGACGATGATCAAGGCGGGAGCTGTGATTGCCGCTACGCCAGAAATGGCGCCGATAAGTGGGCTGAAGAAGAGTGTCAATCCGAATAAACCAGCGACGACGGCCGTCGTGAGACCTGTACGTCCACCTTGCGCGACACCGGCAGCAGACTCGATGTATGCCGTAGACGGGCTCGTTCCGACGAGTGATCCACCCATTGTGGCAAGTGAATCGGCAAAGAGTGCACGGTGACCATTCTCAATTGTTCCATCTTCTTTTAAGAGACCTGCCTGTTTTCCGACACCGACAAGCGTACCTGTCGTATCAAAAAGCGTGACGAGGAAGAACGAGAGGACAGCACCGAACAAACCGTATTGAATGACATCACTAAATGCCGTCACGGGGTTGACCATGAGCCCTTCCGGAAGTGTTGGCATCGCCGTGACACCATCGATTTTTAAGATATCCATGAAGTATGCTGCAATCCCCGTGAGTACCATCCCGATGAGTAAAGAACCGGGTACGTTTCGTGAAAAGAGGAGTGCCGAGACGATCAAACCACCGAGTACAAGTAGTACTTCTGGAGAAGACACGTCACCAAGACGCACCAAGTTCGCTTCATCAGCAACGATCAAACCTGATAGTTTTAATCCGAGTGAAGCGATGAAAAGACCGATTCCGGTCGTGATGGCATGCTTCAACGAAGTCGGAATCGCTTGAATCAACTTCGTCCGAATTGGAGAGAGCGACAAAATCAAGAAGAAGACGGACGAGACGAAGACGACACCGAGCGCGGCGGACGGGGCAATCTGTTCTTGAGCGACAAGCGTGTAAGCGAAGAATGCATTGAGCCCCATCCCGGGTGCTACAGCGATCGGTAAGTTCGCATAAAACGCCATCAAGCCTGTTCCGATGAGGATGGCAATAATTGTCGCCGTGAATGCTTGTGCGAACGGAATCCCTGCGTCAGATAGAATCGCTGGGTTGACGATAGAGATGTACCCCATCGTCACGAACGTTGTGATCCCAGCAGTCACTTCCTGTTTAACATTCGTACCATGTTGTTTTAATTGAAAGATATTCATCGATAAAACTCCTTATTTCAGTCTATTTCCGAACATTAATTGAGGAAAATTCTTAAATTAACGTTTTCAACTTGATGACTATACAAAAATGTTTGATTCCCGTCAATTGTTTTGAGTAAAAAACATGAAAAATGAAATTTGAAGACAAATAATGTTCGGAAATAAACTTTATTAAAAAAGATGCTTGCTCTGAAACGCGTTTCAGAAGATACGGTATAGACAAAGGGAGGGGAACCGATATGAAACCGACAACGTGGAAAACATGGTGCTGTGGAATCGTATACGAGCTCGTCATCAATCAGTTGTACACACCGTTTGGGAAAATGTTGTGTACTCGTTTCCGTGAAGAGTTTCTTCATCTGCCGTTAGAGGAGCGCTTCCGTCTCGTTCAAGCGATTCGTTGTCAAGTCGTCGAAAGAGGTGACAGTCAGCAAGCAGAGTGGGTACACTATATGCAAAGGCTTACAAGTTGAGGTGAGATGAATGGCAAACATTCGAGATATCGCGAAGCACGCTGACGTTTCGGTGACGACGGTCTCACGCGTCCTGAACGAGCATCCGTACGTATCGAAAGAAAAACGAACCCGTGTACATGCGGCAATGAAGGAGCTCGGGTATTTGCGAAATCAACAAGCGTTGACGTTGTCGACAGGGAAGACGCAACGAATCGTCGTCATCCTACCTTATATGAATCATCCTTATTACGGTTTCTTCGTTAATGGGCTCGCCAAGGCGGCGCTCGAGCACGATTATCGCCTCGTCATGTGGCAGACGGAGTATAAAATGAGCGAGGAACGACAAGCGCTCGATTTATTGAAGCACCGTGAAGTCGATGGGGCGATCGTCTTGTCTCATGAGATGTCCTTTAAGGAAATGGAGACATATCGCGTGTACGGACCGATTGCTGTGGCGACCGTCGGTGCACCGGAGACAATTTCGTCGATCCATGTCGATCATTACGCGTCGTTCGTATCAGGTATTCGTGTGTTACAGCAATACGGATACGAAGAGATTGGAATCATCTTGTCAAGAAGCCATAGTCCGAGTTCCCTTGCGCGTCAGCAAGCCTATTTCGATGAAGTAGCGCATGCGCGTGAGCAATGGATTTGGACGGGCTATTTGACGAGTGAGGACGGTATTCGGCTAGCTGAAACGTTCCTCTCTCAAAAAGAGCGTCCTCGAGCGCTCTTTTTCTCGTCCGATTATGTCGCCCTCGGATTTTTAGGAGAGATGCAACGGCGAGACATCAAGATTCCTCAGGAAGTCGCCATGCTCGGGTTTGACGGACATCCGATCGGTCATGCATTCGGACTGTCGACGATGCTCTCACCGAATGAAGAAATCGGGCGACGTTTATTTGAAACGACGCTCGCTGAAATGAATGGTGCGCAACCGGAGACGCATGGCATGACGGTGAGCTATCAAGTTGGCACAACACTTTAGGCAACTTCCTCGCTCGACTCTTTTGAAACGTTTAGAATGAAAGGAGTAGTCGAGAGGAGGAGATGTTATGAAGATTCAAGTAACAGAAGAAGCGCTCCAATGGTTTAAAGAAGAAATGGAAGTCGAAGCAGGCCAAACTGTTCGTTTGTTTGCAAAGTATGGGGGTTCGACAGACTTGACGCACGGTTTTTCTGTCGGGGTCATCACAGAAGACGTGAACAATGCGGCTGTTGAGACCGAAGAAGACGGCATTCGTTTTGTCGTGGCGGAACAAGATGAGTGGTTGTTCCAAGGACAAGACGTGAAAGTCGAACTTCGCGGAGAAGAAATCGTCTTCGTGCAGGCCTGACGTTTCAGTTTGTTTACGTTTAGTGAAATGTCGTTTGACGAAATCTGGCTTGGGGAACAGATTATGACAAGTCGGATTTTCGAAAGGATGACACGATATGTCAGACAAAGAAAAGCGTGAACAAGAAGAAAAAGAAAAGTTGAAGCGAGATCAGCCGGACATCTCCCATGAAGAAGATTCAAAAGGAGATCATTCCGACCTCGAAGAGACAGATGAAGATGAACAAGCATAAGAGCCGACACGGCTCTTTTTGTTTGGGAATTGAAAGAAATGCCGTGGACGTTATAATGGATAGGGGAAAACTATTTAGTGAGGAGAATGAGACATGAGTACAGTACTAGTCTTTGGACATAAAAATCCAGATACCGACACAATCACGTCAGCGCTCGCCTATGCCGAGTTGAAAAAGAAATTAGGGATGGACGCAGAAGCGGTCCGTCTCGGTGAAGTGAACGGCGAAACACAATATGCGCTCGATCACTTCCGTGTGAAAGCACCACGCTTGATTGAAAGCGTGAAAGGTGAGGCGGAAGAAGTTATCTTGGTTGACCATAACGAGTTCCAACAAAGTGCGGACGGGATTGAAGACGTGCGAATCCTTGAGGTCATCGACCACCACCGTATCGCAAACTTCCAAACGGCAGACCCGCTCTACTATCGTGCGGAGCCAGTCGGATGTACGGCGACGATCTTGTTGAAGCTGTATAAAGAGCATGGTGTCGAAATCGCAGCGGATATGGCCGGCTTGATGCTTTCCGCCATCATCTCAGACTCGCTTCTCTTCAAATCGCCGACATGCACAGATGAAGACATCAAAGCAGCGAAAGAACTTGCGGAGATCGCTGGCGTCGATGCGGAAACATACGGTCTTGAGATGCTCAAAGCCGGTGCGGACCTTAGCCAAAAAACGATTGAAGAACTCATCTCACTCGATGCGAAAGAATTCGCGATGGGCGACTATCGTGTCGAAATCGCACAAGTGAACACGGTCGATGCGAACGATGTCTTGAACCGGAAAGTGGAAGTTGAAGCCGCAATCGCCAAAACGGTTGCAGCGAAAAACTTGGACTTGTTCGTCTTTGCCATTACAAACATTTTGACGAACGATTCAGAAGCGATTGTCGTCGGACCAAAACCAGAATTCTTCGAACAAGCGTTCAATGTGACGCTCCAAAACGGATTGGCGACACTTCCTGGCGTCGTCTCACGTAAGAAGCAAATCGTGCCATTCTTAACGGAAGCGGCAACAAAATAAAAACTCGAAGCCGTGGCCTCGAGCGGAACTGCAGACGTTCATTCGTCTGCAGTTTTTGTTTAAAAAAGACCGGACAATGAAGTCCGATCTTAGGATGATTTTGTTTGTCGTCCGTATGTTCCGAGACGCCATAGCTTCTCAAACGGTCCGTAGCGGTGAGTCTTTAGCCACCACATCGAGAAGAACGACTGCGCAATCAAAATGGCGATGCTGAGGAATAGACCTTCGGTTAAGGAAAGCGCCCCGTACGCCCCGAGTGCGATCACTGGCAAGACAATGATCAACGTATGTGTCAGATAGTTCGTGAGTGCCATTCGTCCGAGTGCTTGAAGCGGAAGGAATGTCCGACCTTTTCGAACGGCGATGGTGAACAGGCAGATGTACGTTGTAGCGAGCAGTTTTCCGGAAATCCATACGGCTGCTGAGTTCGTTGACATATAAAAGGCGCCATCACCGTAATGATGCCAGATGATGATTCCCCAGAAGGGTATGGCCGCTATTGCGCAGATAGCAGCAGTCCGGGTCAATCCTTGGATACTCCAAGTCAGAAGCTTTCGTTCCCGTCCGATGAAGAGACCGAGTAAGAACAGACCGAGAATCTCGATTCCGACAAAAAGTGAATTTTGAATCATAGTAAAAATCTCGTTGTCGAATCGATAGTCTAGCCAAGGACCGAAGCCTGAATTAAAAACCGTCGGGAACGACTCGCCTAAATACATGTATCCAAAAGCCCACTCTACATAGATAGGGGCAACGTTGAATAGTAAGAAATTCACAGTCAATAGTCCCCACGCCCACGCCAGAATGGCGCGATTGCTCAATCCGTAAAAGAGAGGAAGCAATAAGCCCCACATGGCGTACGTATGGAGGATATCCCCTGACCAAATCGCCAGGTGTGCCAGACCGAACAAGAAGAGAATCAAAATCCGGCGTATGTAACGACTGACCGATTCACCTCGGGCGTATGAGCGCTCGAGGAAAATCGAAAAGCCGATCCCAAATAGGAGGGAGAAAATCGTATAAAACTTCGTTTGCACGAACAAGTCGAAGAGGGTGCGAACGAACAGGTCGCTCCCGTAATAGTCGGGACGACCGGACATCCAGTCGCTCCCGAGCATACTCGGGATATTGACGAGGAAAATGCCGCAGAGGGCAAACCCTCGGATAATGTCATACAAGATAATCCGTTCATTCGTTTGAATTGGGCCAGCCATGCGACACGTCCTTTACTGAATTAGAATACTTTCGTCGTCCACGATTCACAGTTCCAGACGTCTGTGACGATATCCTCATAGAATTCTGGTTCGTGACTGATGAGGAGGACGCTTCCTTTGTACTCTTTCAACGCACGCTTCAACTCTTCCTTCGCGTCGACGTCCAAGTGGTTCGTCGGCTCATCGAGTAAGAGCAAGTTCGTTTCGTTGTTTAAGAGTTTGCAAAGACGTACTTTCGCCTTTTCCCCACCACTGAGGACAGAGATTTTACTTTCAATGTGCTTCGTCATGAGACCACATTTCGCGAGCATCGCGCGCACCTGTTGTTGGTTGAGTGACGGGAATTCGCTCCAAATCTCTTCGATACACGTGTTATTGCTTGATGCTGCTTCCTGCTCGAAGTAACCCATTTCGAGGAACTCACCACGTTCGACTGTCCCTTCAAGCGGGTTGATCAAGCCGAGCAAACTCTTCAAGAGCGTCGTCTTCCCGATTCCGTTCGCTCCGACTAGGGCAATCTTTTGACCGCGCTCCATCTGAAGGTCGAGCGGACGTGAGAGTGGCTCATCGTATCCGATGACGAGACCTTTCGCATCAAAGATGAGGCGTCCCGATGTACGTGCCTGCAAGAAGCGGAATTCTGGTTTTGGACGTTCCGCGCTCAATTCGATGACATCCATCTTATCGAGTTTCTTCTGACGTGACATTGCCATATTTCGTGTCGACACACGGGCCTTGTTTCGTGCAACAAAGTCTTTCAAATCCGCGATCTCGGCCTGTTGACGCTTGTAGGCGGCTTCAAGTTGCGAACGCTTCATCTCGTACACTTCCATGAACTTGTCATAGTCTCCGACATAGCGGTTCAACTCTTGGTTTTCCATATGGTAGACCAAGTTGATGACACTATTTAAGAACGGGATATCGTGGGAGATCAAGATGAAGGCATTGTCATAGTTTTGAAGATAGCGTTTCAACCACTCGATATGCACTTCATCCAAATAGTTGGTCGGCTCATCGAGGAGCAAGATATCTGGCTTCTCTAAAAGTAATTTTGCGAGCAATACTTTCGTACGCTGTCCACCTGACAAGTCCGTGACGTCACGGTCGAGACCAACGTCTAAAATACCGAGACCGCGTGCGACTTCTTCTACTTTCGCATCGATGATATAAAAGTCGTTCGAGTCGAGCGTTTCTTGAAGCTCACCGACCTCTGCGAGCATGTCTTCCATCTGTTCCGGTGTCGCGTCGCCCATCTCCATGTAGAGTTCGCCGATGCGCGTCTCCATGTCGATCAGGTATTGGAAGGCACCTTTCAAGACGTCCCGAATCGTCATCCCGCGCTCAAGTACCGCGTGTTGATCGAGGTAACCGACACGGACGTTTTTCGCCCATTCGATTTTCCCTTCATCCGGTTGCAGCTTGCGCGTGATGATGTTCATGAACGTCGATTTTCCTTCACCGTTCGCTCCAACGAGACCGATATGCTCCCCTTTTAAGAGGCGGAAAGAGACATCGTTCAAAATAGCGCGGTCACCAAAGCCGTGGCTCAAGTTTTGTACCGTTAATATACTCATAATTCGTTTTCGTTCCTTTCAAAGTAAACTACCCGATATTGTAGCATGAATTGAATCAAATTAGTACGCCAGTCCGACCGACTCTCGTACGTGTTCCTGTTCTTCAATCGTATGAAGCATGAACTGGGCGACGTCTGCCCGTGAGATGTGCTTCCCGTTCTCTGGCACTTCATCGATGGCCGTGCGATATGTCGAGGTGCGAGGACCGTCCGTCAATTGCATCGGTCGTACAATCGTATAATCGAATGACGAATTTCGCCATAAGTCCACGGCTGCCCGATGATCACGGAGCGGTTTCCGGAGCATGAACGTAATGGCTTTCCCCGCAAGGCCCGGAATCTCATTGTCGATTCCCGCTGAAGCGAGATAGATGATACGTGAAACATTGTTTGCCTTCATCGCAGGGACAAGCTTGTCCGTGACACTCGCTAAAAAGTCTGGGTCGCTCAAATCCGTTCCGAGACAACTGACGACCGCATCGTGACCATGCATCGCTTCCGTCAATGCGTCGACATCATATAAGTCGCCTTCAATGATTTCGAGTTGTGGCGTCCGGATCAACTTTTTCTGTTCACGGACGAACGCGGTGACATCATGACCGTGCTCGATGGCTTGATCGATGAATTGATGTCCGGTCCGACCGGTTGCGCCTAATACGAATAACTTCATAAGGGCAAGGCTCCTCTCTCATATCCAATACATACAGTATACAGCAGTTTCAGAAAAATCGAACATTTCGCCGTTTGATTGCAACCTATTGCATTTCTCGTCAGCTCGTCTACAATAAAGTTTATCTTAAATAAATAGATTCGCACTCGTATATCAGCGGAAATATGGTCCGCAAGTCTCTACCGAACTACCGTAAATGGTTCGACTACGGGTGGCGCTTGTCGTATGCTATCGTTGATTTCCATGCGGTTCGTTGCCTCCCGATGAGGGGTGACGAATCGCATTTTTTAATGGAGGGGACAACAATGAAGCAGTTAGAAGACAAAATCCGTGAAGAGGGTCGGGCCTTATCCGACCAAGTGTTGAAAGTTGACGCCTTCTTGAATCATCAAGTCGACCCGGTACTTATGCAAGCCATCGGCAAAGAATTTGCAGAACGTTTCAAAGACGCTCAAATCGACCGCATCGTCACACTCGAATCGAGCGGGATTGCGCCAGCGATGATGACGGCGCTTGAGATGGGCATCCCGTTCGTATTCGCGCGTAAACGGAAATCGCTGACGCTCCAAGACGACCTCGTCGAAGCGGATGTTTATTCGTTCACGAAACAGGAGACGAACCGCATCAGCTTGAGCCGACGTTTCGTCTTACCAGGCGAACGCGTTCTTGTCATCGATGACTTCCTCGCGAACGGGGAAGCGGCACTCGGGCTGACACAACTCGTCGAAGCGGCAGGTGCAGAAGTTTCAGGTGTTGGCATCGTCATCGAAAAATCGTTCCAACCAGGGCGCGATAAACTGATTGAGCGTGGTTATCGCGTCGAATCGCTAGCGCGCGTCGCGAAATTAGAGAAAGACCACATCTCATTCGTGGAGGTCGTTCGATGAATACATTTAAGACGGCAAGTCTCGGATTTCAGCATCTGCTCGCCATGTACACGGGAGCAGCCATCGTCCCGCTCATCGTCGGTGGTGCCATCGGGCTTGGTCCAACCGAACTCGCCTATCTCGTCGCAATTGATTTATTCATGTGTGGGGTGGCGACGCTACTACAAGTATGGACGACACGCTTTACGGGTGTCGGATTGCCGGTCGTCCTCGGATGCACGTTCACGGCGGTCGGTCCGATGATCGCCATCGGGAGCGCAAACGGGATCACTGCCATTTATGGCGCGTTGATTGCGAGCGGTCTCATTGTCATCCTCATTTCTGGATTTGTCGGGAAACTTGCGCGCTTCTTTCCACCGGTCGTGCTCGGTTCGGTCGTGACGATCATCGGTCTCTCGCTGATTCCGGTCGCCGTCAATGATATCGGTGGCGGGATGCCGGGTGAACCAGGGTTCGCATCGATGCAGAATCTCGGATTAGGTGGCTTAACGATTTTACTCATTCTCGTCTTGAACCGTGTCGGGACCGTCTTCACGCGTGCCGCTGCCGTCCTCTTTGCCGTACTCATCGGAACGGGGGTTGCTGCTTCGCTCGGTCTCGTGGACTTCAGTCCTGTCCGTGAAGCGAGTTGGTTCCAAATGGTCCAGCCTTTCTACTTTGGGATGCCGACATTTGACGTGTCTGCCATCCTCGTCATGACGCTCGTCGCCATCATCTCGATGATTGAATCGACGGGGGTGTTCTTGGCGCTCAGCGATATCACGAAAAAGCCAATCGGTGCGAACGAATTGACGAAAGGGTATCGTGCGGAGGGCGTCGCGACGATTCTCGGAGGGATTTTCAACAGCTTTCCATACACGACGTTCAGTCAAAATGTCGGACTCGTTCAATTGTCAGGTGTGAAATCACGTCGTGTCATCTTTTGGACAGGTGGATTGCTCATCTTGCTCGGCTTCCTTCCGAAAGTCGCTACGTTCACGACATTGATTCCAAAACCCGTGCTTGGGGGAGCGATGCTCGTCATGTTCGGAACAGTCGCCGCTTCTGGAATTCGGATTCTGAGCCAGGTCGACTTTTCGAAAAACGAGAACTTGATCACCATTGCCCTCTCAATCGGTGTTGGGCTCGGTATTACCGCCAATCCAGCCATCGTCGCAAACATGCCGGAGTGGCTGCAGTTGTTCACGGATAGTGCTATCGTGGCAGGCTCATTCACGGCGCTCGCATTGAACGGATTTTTCCGTATGATGGACCGATTCCGTCCCGGGACAATCATTGCCGAGGAACGGCAAGTCAGCTAGACTGAAGGAAATAGTAGTCTAGGAGGAGTCACGAATGGGGAAAACTGCACTTGTCGTAGGCGCGACCGGCTTGATTGGTCGCGAATTGGTTGAACAGTTGTTAGAGAGTGACCGTTATGATGCGGTCTGGATCGTTGTCCGTCGCTCGAAGCGTTGGAGTCATCCGAAGTTACATGAGATCGTCGGTTTCGAGGAGATGGATTCATCCCTTCCACAGATCGACGACGTGTACTGTGCGCTCGGCACAACGATTGCGGTAGCTGGCTCGCAAGAAGCGTTCAAACAAGTTGATTTAGAATTACCACTTGAAGTCGCCCGTGTCGCCAAGGCACACGGTGCAACGCGCTATGCGGTCGTATCGGCACAAGGCGCATCGTTACGTTCGACTTTCTTTTACAACCGTGTGAAAGGGGAGCTTGAGAACGCGTTACGCATCTTCAACTTCCATCACTTGATTATCGCGCGTCCTTCTCTGTTACTCGGAGAACGTGATTCATTCCGCTTCGGGGAGAAGGCGGCCGAGGTCATCAGTCGACCGTTCCAGTCAATCTTGCTTGAGAAGACACCGGAAGTCGCACCGATTCAAGCGTTGCATGTCGCTCGTGCCTTGATCATGGCGTCTGAAGAAGGAGAAGGAATCGAAGTGTTGACGTCAGGGATGATGCAGAGGATGAGCCGATGAATCCATTGACGAAAAAGCGAACGAAAGCCGTCTTGATTGACAGTATCATTGCAGGTCTCGTCAGCGTTGGCGTGGAACAGCTCGTGCGAAAGAAAGTAAAAAGCGAGTTCGTGCATGCGGTCATCACACCGACACTGCTGACATATGCCATGGAAGCGTGGCAAATGAGTCGAGGTGGACAAACCATCGGCTATAAACTAATGGGGCTTGAATTGACAAACGATGACGAAACGCCTGTCACGGCGAAACAAGCACTACAGCGCGCCCTGCACCGTGATACTTCGTCAGTCGTTCGTTATTGGAAAGACCGTGCGCATTTCGAACAAGAAGACGGCGCCGTGTTACCGCACGATGCCCGTTACCATATGCATGTACGTGAAAAGAACTGACCAATATGGCCAGTTCTTTTTTTCAATCCTTGATTTTACTTAAGATGGCAGTCGTTAAGGCGACGATTGTTCCGAGAACAAGCCCGTTAGAGAAGACGGTCGCAAGAAGCGGTGGCAGGTCATTCATTGAACCGGGTGGTAATAACATCGCCCCGGCACCGATGACGAGCGGGAGCCCGACCGTGAGGGATGCCGTCGATTGTTTTAATTCAAAGGCGGCCTCATTGATTCCGATGATGATCATCGTCGCGATAAGCGGAGTCACAATCGCATAACCGACAGCGGCCGGGATGCTCGCAATCAACGAGACGAATGGACCGATGAGTGCTAACCCCATCATGAGGGCGTGGGCAATCAAATGCGGAGCACGCTGGACGCTCTCCGTCGAAGAGAGGAAACCAGCTGTCCCGGAGATGGCGACAGGA
The DNA here is from genome assembly GCF_002009685.1 of Exiguobacterium sp. HVEsp1. Taxonomy (GTDB): domain Bacteria; phylum Bacillota; class Bacilli; order Exiguobacteriales; family Exiguobacteriaceae; genus Exiguobacterium; species Exiguobacterium profundum. Next base: position 310,079 of record NZ_KV917367.1, read on the forward strand.
CCCGGTGTGCCGAACAGACCAGCCACGATTTGACTGACGCCACTGGCGACACCTGATGCAGGAACGTTTCCTTTGATTTCTCGTTTTTCGCGAGAACTGACGATGCGCTCAATCAACTTGATGTTCGCAAGGACGTTCGTCATGAGAAGTAGGGTGATGACGAAAGCCGTCGGCAACAAGTTCCAATCCCACACCCAATTTCCGAACGGAAGAAGCTCCGGTACGAGGAAGAAGGATTCCGAACGAACGATTGGATTTCCAAGGTCGAGTAAATGGAACAAGCCGAACCCGACGAATAGCGTCATGACGAGTCCATATTGTTTAAAGCGACTTTGCTCGAGCGTGAGTGCGAACAAGACGAGACCTGCCGTCGCCACTGCCTGAACGACGTTGATTCCGTCTTCCGTCACCCCAAAGCCACCTTTAATGACGGCCCCTGATAATTGAAGGACGAGCAAAATCATATAGACGCCGAGCACTTGCGGTGTAAACAGGGCGAGCATGCGTCTTAAGATACCAGTGACGGTCAACAACACACCAAGGATTCCACTCAAAAACAGCATGAATCCGAGTGCTTGCAAGGTCTCTTGCTGACTTCCGTATAGGGCGGGACCGATAGAGGCGTATAAAGTGAAGACACCCCACCAAATGCCGGCAGGTCCTTCGAGTATCGGGAGGCGATGGCCGAGCAACGTTTGGATGATGCTGAAGAGTGCGAAGATGAAGAGTGAGCGGGAGATGAAGGTCATCGTCTCATCTGGCGACAGTTCAAACAAAGCGGCGATGGAGAGTGGTGGTACAATATTTGTAGCTAAAATAAAAATAAACCACTGAATCGTCGTGGTTACATTACTTCTGGTCATGGTGTCCCCCTGATCATGCTTTTTCTTATTAGTGTAACGTTATGATGAAGTGGATGCAAATGGAGGCTATATAATGAAGAAATTCTTCAAGTGGACCGCACTCTCAATCGTAGGATTGCTAATCATCGCGGTAGCAGGCTTTTTAATTTGGACGCAGTTCACGTACGAACCGACCGATGAAGCGACACGGTATGCCGAAGAGGGGAAAGTGGTCGACAACCGTCTCGAGTTTGGAGATCCGACGAGTGAGGTCGGAATCATTCTTTATCCAGGGGCGAAAGTGGAGAAAGAGGCGTATGCGTATTATGGAACACGTTTAGCCGAGGAAGGGTATTTCGTCGCCATTCCGTCGCTTCGACTCAACTTAGGCATTTTAGATATCGACGCAGCCGATCCAATCATCGAGGCACATCCGGAGATTGAACGCTGGATCGTAGCCGGTCATTCACTCGGAGGTTCGGCGGCGTCGGGTTACGCGCTTGAGCATCAAGAGTCGGTAGAAGGTGTCATTTTCCTCGCATCATATCCGATCAGCTCGATGGTCGATAGTGACTTACGAGTGCTATCCATCTCGGGTGAGTTGGATGGATTGGCTGTCCCGGAAGACATCGAGGCGAGTCGAAGCGACCTACCTGCCGATAGTCAATTCGTACAAATCGAAGGCGGGAATCATGCCAACTTCGGAATGTATGGTCCACAAAAAGGCGATCAGGAAAGTCCGCTCACATCGAAAGAACAACTCGACGAAGTCCTATCAGCAATTCTCGAATGGTTATAAAAAACGTGCGCACCTTCATCGAGGTGCGCACGTTTTAGCGTTGATCGAGTGAATAACTGACTGCGGTCAACCCGGCTGTGACGAGGGCGACCAAACCACCGACGAGCGCGAGCGTCATGATAGGGCTCGTCGCGTAGACGACACCACCAAGAGCGGAACCAAGTCCGATTCCGACGTTACTCGCCACAGGCATAAGTGATGAGGCGAGACCTTTGGCGTTCGGATTGAACTTCTCCGCCAAATCGATCAAATAAATCTGAGTCGATGTCGTCAATAAAATCGCCATGAACGACATGAGGGCGATATTGAGGAGACCGAGCGTCACATTCGACGTCGTCACGAATAACGCGGCCAGGACGAATGCCTGGACGAGAAAGACGAACCGTAAGCGTCCGATCGGATTGTGACTGGCGATCTTTCCGGCAGCGATATTACTGAAGATCGAGATGAATCCGTAGGCGAATAAAATCGGACTGACCCAAGCGACCGGGACGCCGAGGACATCTTTTAAAATCGGCACGAGATACGTATATATGACATACGTCGCCCCGAAACCGAACGCCGGAATCAAGAAGGCGATCAAGATACGCGGATTCGTCAGGAGTGCCATTTGTTCACGGAGTGATGCTTTTTCTTGAGACAATTGATTCGGCAAGACACGATAAATGGCAATCCAGGCGACTGCACCAAACAGAGTCGTCAACCAAAACGTGGACTCCCATCCTGCCTGTTGTCCGATGAACGTTCCGATCGGAACCCCGAACACGTTCGCCATTGTAAAGCCACCGAAAATAAAGGACACGGCCACACCCCGTTTTGCCGGAGGGACGCTCTCGCTAGCGACGAGCATGGCAAGCGAAATTAAGACACCTGTGACGACAGCCGTCAGCATGCGCAAGACGAGTAACCACTCATACATGGGAGCGAGACTGCTTAATAAGTTCAGGACGGTGAAGAGAATCGTCAAGCCGAGCATCAATTTACGTTTTGGAAGATGGCTCGTCAAGGACATCGTGATTGGCGTGCCGACGGCAAAGCTGATGGCGAATGCCGATACGAGACTTCCTGCTGTCGCGATGGAAATGGATAGACCGCTTGCGATATCAGGCAAAATGCCGACGATGACAAATTCACTCGTTCCGAGAACGAAGGTTAATAAGGATAGGGATAAAACTAAAGTCCAGTCGCTTCGACTGAGCGAGCTTGTCTTCATGTTCAAACACTTCTTTCTATTTCATTCATTAGTAGTTAGACATCAGTCTTTTATCACGTTACAAGATTTTCCCCAAAAGAAAAACCCTTTTCTCCCAAGTCGGAAGAAAAAGGTGCATCAACGCCAAAACACTGTGGCTTCGACACCGGCGTGGTCGGAGACGACAGGTCCGTTTTCGCCGTCGAAGACGACAGCATGACGGGAGACGTGAATGGGTGCATTCGTCAACATCAAGTCGATGCGTAGCGATTTCTTGTTTTCATCCCATCCAGCGATTTTCCCTTGGACGGTCGCATCGCCTTCGCGTTCCGTTGCGAGATGGAACAAGTCTTGAAGCCCATTCTCCATCAAATAATCGTATCCTTCGCCTCGAATGAAAGCATCGTTGTTGAAATCACCGAGTAGGAGTGCATGGTCGTCATGCTCCACGCGACGCAGGAGCTCGTCGAGTTGATGCTTCACTGGCTCCTCTTCGTCATGCCACCATCCGAGGTGACACGAGTAGACGGTCGTCGGCGTTTCAGGACCTTCAATCACAGCTTTGACGATTTTACGGGACTTGTAATTGTCAGGGTCCGTCGTCTTGGATACGAAGAACGACTCGGTCGATAGAAACGGTGTCCGTGATAAGATGGCGACGCCTTCCTCGTAAATGTCATATCCGTAATGGGCAAAGTCCCATGTCATGTGATAGTGAAGATCTAACTCTTTCAGGCGCTCGACGAGGACGTGTGCGAAGTTGTTTTCACGGATGTTCCCATAGATGAGTGGGGCCTCTTTATGTTGATTGACTTCTTGGAGCGCGATGAAGTCATACTCTTCGCTTGCGATACGTTCGACAATCGCGTCGATTTTCTCTTGTTGGCGGTCTTCTAACCAGGCATGACAATTGAGCGTTAAAATATTCACGATAGTCCTCCTTTAGAAAAAGGCCAACTCTCGAGCGAGTTGGCCAGTAGATTATGCACCGATGACGTCTTGAATGTCTGATTTCAATACGTCGGCTTTCGGGCCATAGATGGCTTGGACTCCACGGTCTTTCACGATAAGACCCATAGCGCCATTTTTCTTCCATTCTTGTTCGTCAGAGACGAGTGTAACGTCTTTAACGGTCACACGAAGGCGAGTCATACATGCGTCGACATCCTCAATGTTTTCTTCCCCACCGAGAAGTGCGATAATCCCCATGACTTGTTCGTTACCTGTAACGGATGATTTTTCTGTCGTTTCTTCCATGTAGTTCCCGTTACGTCCTGGCGTCGGTAGGTTCATCTTCTTAATGAAGAAGTTGAAGACACCGAAGTTGAGGAAGAAGAACACGACAGAGACGAGCACGAAGTTGATCAAGTCTTGAAGAAGTCCTGCTTTGACAATCATCGGAATGCGCGTCAAGAGTTCGATTGCACCGAAAGCGTGTACACGTAAGTCGATGATATCTGCCAATGCGAAGGCAGCACCGGCCATGAGTGCGTAAACGACATAAAGAACTGGTGCGACGAACATAAACATGAATTCAATCGGTTCTGTGACACCTGTCAAGAAGACAGCGAGTCCGGCTGATAAGAACATCGGCTTGTATTGTGCCTTCTTATCCGCGTCGACGTTGCGGTACATCGCATACGCGGCACCAATCAATGCAGCGAATGACAAGATGACTTGACCGACTTTGAAGCGTGCTGGAACGACATCAGCGAGAAGCGTGTTGTATGCGGCCGTATCACCAGCAGCACGCAAGTTGACGAGGTCTGTTACCCATGCCAACCAGAGTGGGTCTTGACCGGCAACGACCGATCCAGCTGTCGCACCTGTTAAAATTGTGTATGTTCCACCGAGCTCTGTGTAGTTCATTGGTACTGTGAGCATGTGGTGTAAACCGAACGGTAAGAGGAGACGTTCGAGTGCACCATAAATGAACGGAGCGAGGACTGGCGCCGTGTTACGTGATGTGGCAATCCATTCACCAAAGCTGTTGAGCGCACCTTGGATGGTTGGCCATACAATCGATAGAACGAGGGCAGCAACGACTGAACCAAGGATAACGACGAATGGTACGAAGCGCTTCCCGTTGAAGAACGAGAGAGCGTTCGGCAACTTGTTGAAGTTGTAGAAACGGTTATATAGTGCACCACCGAGGAAACCGGCGATAATCCCGACGAACACACCCATGTTGAGGGCAGGTGAGCCGAGTACAGATGTGAAGTAATCAGCGACGACAAGGTTCGCACCGAAGAGTGACTCGATTGTCGCTTCTGGATCTTGAAGCATGTCACTGTTGACACCGAAGATGGCACCTGTGACACGGTTGATCAAGATGAAGGCGAGAAGTGCTGCGAATGCACCGCCGGCACGATCTTTTGCCCACGAACCACCAATCGCGACTGCGAAGAGGATATGTAAGTTGACGATGATGCCCCAACCTAAATCTTCAATGATACGAGCTGTTGTTAATAAGATACCGACATCTCCGGCTGACATTCCAATCAATTTACCGATGGAAATCATCAAGCCGGCAGCTGGCATAACGGCGATGACGACCATCAAGGCCTTACCGAGTTTTTGCCAGAAATCGAATGAGATCAATTGTTTCATGCTATACGCTTCCTTCCTGTGAGGGAGTTTTATCTATTTTTTGTTTGCCAATAGTGCAATCGCTTGCATAAATGATTGTAATCGATTGCATAAATTCATGCAACCGTTTTCGCTATTTTCATTTGTTTTCATTTTTGAAGCGGGAATGGTAGATGTGAGGCGAACTTGTCAGTCGAATCGAATCTAGCTACAATATGATAGGTTGAAGGGAGCGAGAAAGATGGGTTGGAGACAGACGACATCTGCTTTGACGAAAGACGAGCAGATTGAATTAAAAGAAGAGTTATTGCAGAAGGGTGTATTGCACGAGGACGATCTTCCTCTCTACGAGATGCTCATGCCAGACCGCATTAAACGGATGTATGAAGTGTTGAATACACGAACGAACCATATCACGATTTTGACGGAAGGTGTGGACGATCCGCACAACCAATCCGCCGTGTTGCGTTCAGCCGATGCGTTCGGGGTACAAACGTTGCACGTCGTCGAAGGACGGGCAAAGTTCAAACCGAACTCGATTATCGCCAAGAGTGCCGACCGTTGGGTGGACGTCGTGGAGCATGGCTCCATTGAAGAGGCGATTGACGCTTTAAAAGAAGACGGTTACCAAGTATATGCGACGGCATTGAGTGAGGAAGCAATTCCGCTCGAAGAAGTGGATGTGTCGAAGCCGACCGTTCTTCTATTCGGGAATGAACATAGTGGTGTCTCGGAAACAGCACTCCATAAGGCGGACGGGAACTTTGTCATTCCGATGCAAGGGTATGTACAGAGTTTGAACATCTCCGTGGCGGCGGCGATTTCCTTGTACGATGTCACGACACGGTCACGACATATCGTGACGGATGGCTACGAGCTTCCGGTCGAAGATCAAGCGCGCATCTTCAAAGACTGGATGGTCAAGAGCTTACCGAAGCGTACGCTCGGACTATATAAACAAAAAGGTGTCACGGCTTTTGAACGGGAGACAGGAAATTCAGAATGAACGGCGAAATGAAAAGACGTACGGAATCTTTGTCCAGAAACTGAAAGGGGATGGCACGATGAGTACGACGAGTTCATTTATCGTAAAAGATGTGACGAACAACTTTAAGGATTTTGAAGAGGACTTCTTCCGGCTGTACCGCACGTTATACGGTGACCTCGATCAGTTGCGATTTAAAGAGCGCCTGTATCGGCACGCCAATCCGTTAGTGCTGCTGGCTTTCTCTGAAGAGCAGCTAGTTGGCTTTAAAATTGGGTATGAGGCGGAGCCTTATCGGTTTTATAGCTGGGCGGGCGGCGTACATCCGAACTTCCAAAAGCATGGCATCGGTCGCAAGCTGATGGACACGCAACTCGAATGGGTCGAAGCGCAAGGGTTCCATTCGATTCGGACGAAAGCACGCAATACGAACAAAGGGGTCATCATCTTGAACCTCCTTTGCGGATATGACATCATGGGCGCCTACACCGAAGATGGCGAGCCGCGCATCATGATGGAGAAACAACTGAACAGTTGAATCGATGCCGCGGTCGTGTGATCGCGGTTTTTTTGTTGAAACCGATTCGACTGAATGAACGTACTTAAAGAAAAGGGGGAATTTGAAATGTCTACTTTAGAATTTGGGGCGGACCCATTTTTCACGATCATCAATTTATTCTTTCCACTCATGTTTTTCACCATTGTTGGACTTATCGCATTTGGTGTCATCAAATCAAGTCGAAGTTACTCTAAAACATCAAATACATTGAAGGACTTACAACAATTCGCCTCGCAGCTCGCCGATGTCCCGGCCGACGATACGGCTGAGCGCTTAGCAGACTATTTACGGGGCATCGATTCCTTCTCGATTGAACGGGCACGCATGGAGCCGTTCCGTGTCGCGCTCGGATGCTATCAATTGGTGATGGAGTCTGACGCTGTTCGCGAAGAGACGAAAGAGCGGGTCGATCGTCAATATAAGCGTCTCGGGATTTTAGACGGAGAAAAATTTGCCGATGAGGCACCACCACGTCGACGTTCTTCTTCATCGAGTCATCATGATATCCACCACCATCACCATGACCATATGTAAAAAGCGAAGGAATCCCTTCGCTTTTTACATATATCGTGATGCATCAAATTCAATGTCAGTCTGATAACGGACGGCTTGAATCGCACTTTCGATTCGAATGGCACGCTTCTTAATATCGCGCGCTTTCAGGCGATACAGCTCCGGATCGTATAAGGCGTGTTTGATCACGGCAACCCCATGCACATAGTCTTTCTTCGGACGAAGCGATAATTTTTCATAAAGTCGTGCTTGGACGCGTAACTGAACAGCAAGTTCGATTGCCTCGACGAGCGGAAGCGGACCGTCGTGCGTCTCGACAACGGCTTGGACGTTCGCCTCTTGAATGAGACGGTCGAGCTGACGTAAGTCTAGACGAATGTGTTCAAGTTCCATCTCGATGTCTTGAAGGGAACGAGACTGAATGGTCGGAATGGATTCATTCGCTTGAAGCGAGATGAACGCCACATGCTCAATCTCTTCGGTCAATGTATCGATTTGCTCATGGAGCAACTGTTTCAACGTTAGGGCATCTGCAAGGTTCATATCGATTTCCTCCTTCTGCTTTTTCTAACCGTACCATATCGAGATGGCTGAAAAAAGGTGGATGACATCCTCGATTACGGGAATAAAAGCAAATAGAGAGGAGGAGGACGATGAAGAAGTGGAAGATACAATGGATGATTGCACTCGTCCTACTCCTGTTCGGGACGGCGACATTCCTTTATCAGTGGGTTGACGTAAGCCCAGGCGATATTCGGGACTACATCATTCAATTCGGATGGTTGGCTCCGCTCATTTACATCTTGTTGTTCACCGTTCGTCCGCTCATCTTGTTCCCGACGTCCGTCTTGTCGGTCGCCGGCGGCTTGGCGTTTGGAATGTTACCGGGCGTCATCTATACCGTCATCGGGGCGACATTGAGTGCGCTTGTTGCGTATTATGTGGCAATTTTTTTCGGCGATCGTTTCCTGCATCACTTCGAATCAACGAATTACGAAGCCATTCAGCGTAAAATCGAAGAAGACGGCTTCTTTTACGTCCTCATCTTACGTCTCATCCCGCTCGTTAATTTCGATTTGGTAAGCTATGCTTCTGGTTTGGCAAAAGTAAACGTACTCGCCTATCTGTTTGCGACCGTCGTCGGTATGATTCCCGGAGCGTTTGCGAACAATTTTCTCGGGAGTAGTATCGCCAGTGGGGATTGGACGCTCATCGCCTTGGCATTTGGAATCATGCTCGTGTTGACGCTCGTTGCGACCGTTTTCCGTGAACCGATCAAGCGACAGATTCATCGCTATCAAAAAAAGTAGGCGACTCCAGATTGGAGCGCCTACTTTTCAATTAACGGTTGTCGACCGTTTCTGGATACAGGTCATGGTTGAACAGACGGTGTTCTGCCATTTTTTCGTACTTCGTGCCAGGCTTTCCGTAGTTGTAGTACGGATCGATTGAGATACCGCCACGTGGTGTGAATTTCCCCCACACTTCGAGATAGCGCGGCTCCATCAACTTGACGAGATCTTTCCCGATGACATTGATGCAGTTCTCGTGGAAGTCACCGTGGTTACGGAAGCTGAACAAGTACAACTTCAACGACTTTGACTCGACGAGTTTCTCATCCGGGATGTACGAGATGTAGATGGTTGCGAAGTCCGGTTGGTTCGTGATCGGGCACAACGATGTAAATTCGGGTGCGTTGAATTTCACGAAGTAGTCGTTCTCCGGATGACGATTCGGGAACGCCTCAAGGATGTCAGGTGTGTATTCAAAAATATATGGGACGCTCTTCTGTCCGAGGAGCGAAAGGTCTTGTAAGTCTTCTGGTCTCATGTTCATTCTCCTTAGACGCCACGTTCGTTGGCGTACAGTAATGTGTGTAGTTGTGGTAGGACGCGGACGCTTTGCCATGACGGGTCGCGTGCAACGTCTTCCCATAGTTGTTTCAAACGACGGAGCTGGGCATCGGTGATGTCGCCGTCTGCACCAGGCTCTGGGTTACCGGCCGACAAATACATGACGTCCGGTGAGTAGCGCAGTTGCACTTCTTTTGCGTAGGCGAGGTCCACCTCATCAAAGACAGCGACTTTGAATGTCGTCTGCTCCGGGCGTAACCGTTCGACGATGGCGTCGAGTTGCTCCCAGTTCGTCTTCATACCAGACGATGGAGGTTTCGGACTGAGGGTCACGTCATCGATTTGTGTGAGCCAGTCTTGATAGCGGCTACCTTGCGTCTCGACAGCGAGTGTGACACCACGTTCTTTCAACTTCACAATGAGGTCTTCCATTGCCGCGATGAGGAGCGGATTGCCACCCGAGATGGTGACGTAATCGTACATACCCAGTGCGTCTAGGCGAGCAATGACCTCATCGGCTGTCAGCATGTCCGGTTTTTCTGAACCGTCCCACGTAAAGGCGGAATCGCACCACGAACAGCGATAATCGCAACCGGCGGTCCGAACGAACATCGTCTTTTGTCCGATGGCGCGTCCTTCGCCTTGAAAGGTCGGTCCGAACACTTCAAGAACAGGGATTTTCACGATTTCACCAACCATTCACGGCGGAACTCAGCGTAAGACGTTGGCGTTTCATACAGACGGACGAACTCGACACGGACGTCGCGTTCATTTGGCAAGTGTGTCGCCAGTTGTTCAAAAATCCAATAACACATGTTTTCTGCAGTTGTATTCATATAAGGGAGTGACTCGTTCAAATAGCGATGATCGAGATACGGCTCAAGCTCTTCTTTGAAGATCTTTTTCAAATCACCAAAGTCGAGTGTCATGCCGCGATTGTCGAGAAAGCCGCTGACACCCATCTGGAGCTTATACGTATGACCATGAAGGGCACGACATTTGCCGTCATAGTCAAAGAGATGGTGCGCCGCGTCGAACGTTACTTCTTTGACGATTTGAACGCGATGCGGACAGTAGATGAGCGATCCTTCTTGCTTTGATTCGACACTGGTCGGAGCGAGGAATGGAGCATGTTTCATACGCGCACCTCCTCGTAAGCTGTAAGTCCGTTTTGACGAAGCTTACATGCCGGACATTCTCCACAACCTGAACCGATGACACCGTTGTAGCAAGTAAGCGTGCGTTCTTTGACATAGTCAAAGGCACCGAGTTCGTCGGCGAGAGCCCACGTTTCTTTTTTATCGAGCCACATGAGCGGTGTGTCGATGACAAATGGATAATCCATCGCTAAATTGAGTGTCACATTGAGTGATTTGATGAATTGGTCTCGGCAATCCGGGTAACCTGAAAAGTCCGTTTCACATACACCGGTCACGATGTGATGCATACCGAGTTGTTTGGCCATGACGGCCGCAAACGATAAGAATAGATGGTTGCGTCCATCGACGAACGTGTTTGGGACGTCCGCATTGTCGATGGCGAGATCGTGTCTCGTGAGCGCGTTTGAAGTGAGTTGTCCGAGTAGGGACAAATCGAGGATGTGGTGTGGGACATCGAGTTCTGTCGCAATTTCTTTGGCGACTTCGATTTCCGCATCATGGCGTTGACCATATGCGAACGTCACTGCCTCCACATGAGAGAATTGTTGTTTTGCCCAAAACAGGCAAGTGGTTGAATCCTGGCCACCACTAAAGACGACCAATGCTTTTTCGTGTTGCATGAAGCACACTTCCTTTTCGCTAGTTTTGATGTCGGAGGAGGTTACGAACTCCGGAGGTCACCCTCAAGCATATAATTTATCATAAAAAGACGTTTGACAGGGAGAAAGGAAGCGAGTATAGTAAAAAACATCACTGACATGCTTTTATGCATAAAAGCGTTTAAGCGGTTAGGCGAAATAATAAATAAAGAAGATATAACGAAAGGAGGGGACGTCGATGCAGATGAAAGGAAAAGAAGCTGTATTCGTCGTGTTGATGAGCGGGATTACCTTGCTCTCACTGATGTTTTTGGCCAAAGCGACGCCACATATGGCGATTTTTGGCACAATGGTAATAGTAGGTGGATACGCGTATTATCGTTCACGCGACTTCAAACAGATTGAAACGGCGATGATCAACGGAATTCGTGAAGCGATCATGCCGGTGTTGATTTTGTTGTTGATCGGGATGCTCATCGGAGTATGGCAAATGTCCGGGACGGTCGCGACGATCCTCTCCATCGGTCTAAATACAATCTCTGCTGAATGGTTCTTGCCGAGTGTCTTATTGATCACGATGATCGTTTCGACATTCACAGGAAGCGCCTTTACAACCGTCGGAACGGTCGGTGTCGCCTTGTTCGGAATCGGAACGGCACTGGGCATCTCGCCAGCGCTCGCTGCAGGTGCCATCGTGTCGGGCGCCCTCTTCGGAGACAAGATGAGCCCGTTGTCGGATACGACGAACTTTGCGCCGGCAGTGGCGGGGGTCAAACTGTTCGACCACATTCGCTTCATGATGGGGACGACGATTCCAGCGTTCATCATCACGTTGATTTTATTCATGTTCCTCGGACGTAGCGGTCAAACTGCCGACACGGCACAAATCGCAGAGGCGCAAGCCGCGCTCAGCGGACGTTTCGACCTCTCATGGCTCACGTTGATTGCCCCTGTGCTCGTCGCAGTGCTTGCGTTCCGTCGGATGCCGGTCTTGCCGACGATGCTCGTTGGGATGTTTGCGGGTGTGTTGACGGCCGGTTTTGTTCAAGGCAACTGGAGCATCTCGAACTGGCTCGGTGTCATGCAGTCGGGCTTTAAGTCAGATGTCGAAAATGAATTGATTGCGAATGTACTCGATAAAGGTGGTCTTGAATCGATGCTCTGGTCGGTCAGTCTCGTCTTGATCGCCCTCGCGTTCGGTGGCTTATTACGTGAACTCGGTATCTTCCAAGCCATCGTTGAATCGTTGCTCGAGCGTTTGAAGTCACCAGGGAGCTCGGTCCTATCAGTTGTCCTCAGTTCAATCGGTGTCAACTTGCTCGCGGGAGAACAGTACTTGTCGATTCTCTTGCCGGGTCAGGCGTTCAAGCAAGGGTTTATCGATCGGGGGATCGACCCGCGCTACTTGTCACGGGCACTTGAAGATGGCGGGACCGTCATCAACCCGCTCATACCTTGGGGTGTCTCCGGAGCGTTCTTCGCAGCGACACTCGGCGTGCCTGTATTGGAATACGCACCATTTGCGTTCTTCCTCTGGCTCAGCCCGGTCTTCTCCATCATCTTGGGATACGTCCGATTGGGGAAGCAACGTGAATCGCTAAAAATCGCATCATAATATCGAGGTGTCCTGCCATGCAGGGCATCTTTTTTGTGTGCAACATATGACTTTTGAGAAAATAGGAGAAACGGAGGTGGAACCATGAAGCGACTCGATCTAGCATTTTATGAACAACCGACACTCGAATTGGCACGCGCCTTACTCGGTCAATATTTGGTGCGGCGACATCCAGAAGGTGACATCATCGCGAAGATTGTCGAGACAGAGGCTTACCTCGGTGCCATCGACCGGGCGGCGCATAGCTTCGGAGGGCGTCGAACGAAACGAACGGAAGTCATGTTCGGACAACCTGGGCATGTGTACACGTATCAGATGCATACGCACACGCTCCTGAACGTGGTCAGCGGTCCGGTCGGCACACCGGAAGCCGTCTTGATTCGAGCCGTCGAACCGATTCAAGGCCATGAATGGATTGCTTCGAACCGTCCCGGAGTGAAGCGATATGACCAGACGAACGGACCAGGAAAGTTGACGAAAGCACTCGGAATCACGATGGATTTATACGGTCATTCCTTTCAACAAGACCCACTCTACATCGCGGAGGGTGAGGCAGGAGTAGTGATTGAGGCAGGTCCCCGTATCGGGATCCCGAACACGGGCGAGGCGCGCGACTACCCGTATCGCTTCTTTGAACGCGACAATCCGTACGTCTCGAAGTTCCGTTGAACGCCACTTGAGATGTTTAACTGATTCATGCCAGTGGAACAGTCCTTATGAGCATAAAACAAACAGAGGGAGTGTTTAGAACATGGCAAAAGTAGCAACGCTCATTACGGATATGTTTGAAGATGTAGAATTCACGGGTCCCCGTGACGCATTGGTGGATGCGGGACATGATGTCGTGACGATCGAGAAGAAAGCGGGTAATACGGTAGAAGGGAAACAAGGGGAGGCGAAAGTGAACATCGATCAATCGATTGACGATGTATCGCCAGAAGATTTTGATGCCCTTCTCTTGCCGGGCGGATTCTCACCTGACTTGTTGCGTGAGGACGAGCGTTTCGTCTCGTTCGCCAAAGCCTTCATGGATGCGAAAAAGCCTGTCTTTGCCATCTGTCACGGACCACAGCTGTTGATTACGGCGAAGACGTTAGAAGGTCGTGACGCGACCGGCTACAAATCGATCAAAGTCGACATGGAGTATGCCGGAGCGAAATATGCGGACAAAGAAGTAGTCGTCTGCCAAAACCAGCTCGTGACGAGCCGTCAGCCGGATGATATTCCAGCATTCAATCGCGAGATGCTCAACTTATTGAAATAACACGTCGACCACGAGATTCGTCTCGTGGTTTTTTTGTGTATTCGGGAATAGACAAGTAAGGAGGAGAATTAAATGAAAAAACGAGCACGTTCACCGAGTTAAGTTCGTCGAAACATTGTTTGGTTAGGGTGGATTCGTTGGTTTGAAGGGCTGATTCCCGCATACGTAATTGAACGGTTGTTTTGGGAATCGCGAGGCATCACCATTCAAGAAGTCGTCTACTTGGAGATGATCTATGCGCTCATCATCGTCTTGTTCGAGGTGCCGACCGGCGTGTGGGCGGACCGAACGACACGGCGTCGGCTGATTCAGGCAGGTGTAGCCTTGGAGTGGTTATCGTTTTGGATCTTGTTATACTCGTTCACCTTCAGCGGATTTTTTGTCGCCATCAGCTGTTCGGCCGTTGGGTCGGTCATTCGAAGTGGGGCGGAGAATGCGCTGCTATACGAGTCCTTACAAGAAAGTCATGAAGCGTCGTCGTTCGAACGGGTTCTTGGAAAACTGAACGCGATTGGGATTATGGCCGCTGTGACGGCGGCATGGAGTGGCAGTATGTTGGCTCAGTACCTTCCATTGGAGTGGAACTACAGACTTTCCATTCTCAGTTTATTGATGGCGACCGTGTGTAGCTTATTTCTCGTTGAACCCGTTCATGGCGAAGGAGAAGACCGATTGACGTGGCGGCACTTGTTGAAAGGATTTCAATTTATGTGGTCGCACACATCCATTCGTAACGTCACCATCGGATTTTTGGCAGCCGTGTTCGCATTCAATTTCATCGATGAGTTCTGGCAACTGTATGCACGTGATGTATCCATCCCAATCTATTGGTTCGGTGCCATTTCAAGCGTCCTGCTTTTGATTCAGTTACCTGGTCAACTTTTTGCGGGGACGCTTATACGATTTGCGTCATCCAAGCGTTGGTTAAACGGGTTCGGTTGGCTAATGGGCGGTGGATTTCTTGTCATCGGACTTTTTCCGAATCCAATCGGAATCGGGCTGATGGGGCTGTTGGCTCTTATATATGGAGCGATGGAGCCGCTCTATTACGGTCTTTTGCATCATCAGGTGCCTTCCGATATCCGAGCGACGACCGAATCATCTGTCTCGATGCTATGGCATCTCGGTATCCTCGTGTTGGGGCTGGTCTTTATTGTAGGAACGACAGTGTCGCTATTTTTGGCGTTCATCTTAATTGGGCTTGTCGTTTGGTTCGTTCATGCGACCGCCCAATAATTTTTACAGACATGGGTCATAAGCCATGTCTGTTTTTACGTCTTAAGACGGACGAAAGATTGTGTCGAGAAGTGTATGATGAGAACAATCTTGATGAATCAATAGGAGAAACAATGTGGAATGGTATGAATTATTTGTAGGATTTTTATTAGGTGTCGTCGAGGGATTGACGGAATTTGCCCCGGTCTCGTCGACCGGTCATATGATTCTCGTAGATGGTCTCTGGTTGAATTCGAGTCAGTTTTTAGGGCAGGAAGTAGCGAACACGTTTAAAATCGTCATTCAATTAGGGTCGATTTTAGCGGTCGTGGTCGTCTTTCGGGACCGGTTCAAAGCGTTACTGAATCCAAAGTCGCTCCTCACCTTAAGACAAAGTGGAACCGCGCGCCAATTCAATCTCGTACATATTTTGATCGGATTGTTGCCTGCTGGCGTCCTCGGTGTACTGTTTGAGGACTACATCGATACACATCTCTTCTCGGTCAAGACGGTGTTGATTGGGTTAGTCATTGGGGCATTCTTTATGATTGCTGCAGATTTATCCGGTATGAAGCGTCAGACGACCGCTATGCTCGATGACATCACGTATAAGCAAGCACTTGGGGTCGGCTTGATTCAATGTTTTTCGCTATGGCCAGGATTCTCACGGTCCGGTTCAACGATTTCTGGAGGGGTTCTCCTCGGAATGAGCCACCGGGCAGCGGCAGATTTTACGTTCATCATGGCGGTACCGATCATGTTTGGAGCGAGTGCATTGTCACTCTATAGCAAGTGGACGTATTTCACGCTCGATACGTTACCCGTGTTTGTCGTCGGTTTCGTCAGTGCGTTTTTGTTCGCACTTCTTTCGATTAAATTCTTTTTGAAGTTGATCAACAAAGTGAAGTTGATGCCGTTTGCGGTCTATCGAATCGTATTGGCCATCGTGATTTACGTTCTTTACTTCTAAAAAAACACGTGCGAATGGCACGTGTTTGAAACCAATGAATGGAATTGTTCGTAAAGTCTAGAAGAGGTGAAAACATGGGACAAATCGTTGTAGTATTCGGAACGTTAATCGGTCTTGGGACCGTCGGGGCATTGCTTTATATGACCCGTCTAGCCTATGAATCATGAGAACGGATAATGATAGAAGCGCTCACGTTGGAGTAACTCCATGACGTGGGCGTTTTCTGCGTTATCGATCGCACGAAGCAGACCTTCCGTCTGAGACCGGTGGGCAAACAGGGCATCTTTCTTTTGTTCGCTCTCTTCCGTTACATCGACGATGACGTGAGGTTGTCCGAGTTCGTCTTCTGTGCGGCGGTCAAAGGCGACACCTAAGAACTCAGGGCGCGTCTCGCCAATCTCTTGAAGCGCACGTACGACGGCACGGGCTGTCGCTTCATGGTCCGGGTGGACGGCATATCCTGGATAGAATGAGATGACGGTTTCCGGCTTCACTTCGTCAATCAATGCGCGGAAGCGACCAGCGAGCTCGGCCTCGTCCTCAAATTCGACGGTCTTGTCACGAAGACCCCACATGCGCAGGTCCTCGATGCCCATCATGCGACATGCTTCTTCGAGTTCATGTTTTCGAATTTTCGGCAGTTCTTCACGTGTCGTAAAAATCGGGGAACCCATGTTGCGTCCCATTTCACCGAGCGTCAAGCAGACGTATGTGACGGGTAGTCCTCTTTGACGATGTTGGATAATCGTTCCGGCCGAGCTGAACGCCTCATCGTCCGGGTGTGGGAATATGACGAGTAACGGTCCATTCATTGATTCTCCACCTCCGATGCGCCTTGTGGGAGCGGCTTGATATCGATGTGCAGCGCACATGCGAGACGACCGAGACGATCGTGACCAGCGAGTAACAACTGTTCTTCGTGCATTTCATAGTCGGTCAATCCCTCGACATAGAGCCAACCGTGATCGAGTTTTAAACCGACACGATAGGGACCATTTCCTTTAATTTGACCGATGCTGTATTCGATTTTGGCATTACGGATAAACATCCCGGCGTTATGAAAGTCCGGATCATTATGTGTCGCGTAGGCACCGTTCGTCGTCTCGACATGGACGAAAAGTGGTGTCGCGACGTGATTGTCTAAATAGTGCTGAATGTGATCAGGTTGAATCGCTTTCACGTCTGTCCCTCCAATGGAAAGGATGACCCGAAACACGTAGTTCCGGGTCATCTGTTTACGATTGTGTTGCTACTTTTTTACGGTATCCGGTATGGTTCGTCGGTCCAACGTATTGGTTGAGACGGAATGAATGACGAACGGCTTCTGTGATGAACTCTTTTCCGATTTCAATCGCTTCTTCGACCGTGTGACCGTTGGCGAGTGAGGCTGCGATGGCAGAAGAGAACGTACATCCGCCGCCGTGTGTGAACGCAGGCTCGATTTTTTCACTTTCAAGAAGGCGGAATTCGTTTCCGTCGTACAAGACATCGAATGCTGTATCGAATCCGAGTTTGCCACCGACTTTGACGATGACGATCTCTGCGCCGAGTTCATGGATTAAACGAGCGGCTTCTTTGATTTCGTCCATCGTTGCGGGTGTTTTATCAAGGCCAGCGAGCATACGCGCCTCGAATAAGTTCGGTGTGATGATTTTTGCGACTGGTACGAGGTGTTGACGCATCGCGACCGCAACGTTCGGATCAAGAATCTCATCCGCACCTTTACATGCCATGACCGGATCGACGACGGCATTCTGGATTCCGTATTCTTTAATCTTCCGTGCTGCGAGTTCGATGATTTCAGGTGTCGGGAGCATACCTGTCTTCACTGCATCGACTCCAATTCCAGCGAGCACCGTATCGATTTGTTTCTCGATCAAGGTCGTGTCGATTGGAAAGACTTCGTGATTCCATGCGTTATGTGGGTCTTGTGCCACGATGACAGTCAAAGCTGTCATACCGTATACACCGAGTTCTTCCATCGTTTTGAGGTCGGCTTGGATTCCCGCGCCGCCGCTTGTGTCAGAACCGGCAATCGTCAATGCTTTTTTCATCGTCATAATCGTCCATCCCCTTTGTCTGTTTGGATAGTTTCACTATAACGACTTTTTTGAATTCCGACAAATGCAAGGATTACGAGAAGTGTTCATAACTTTTCAGAAAAAGTATGCAGGATATTCATCATATTTGGGGAATAATAATGAATAGGGTGTAGACCACTTTATTATTGGCTGGGAGGAAAACGCATGTTAGTGCATAGCTTATGTATCCCGAAGAAAGATGTTGTCACCATCAGTGAAAAGGCAACATTGCGGGAAGCGCTTCATACGCTTGAAGAAACAGGATACCGTTGTGTACCTGTTTTAGACGAGACGGGGAAATTTTTCCGCGGTAACATTTACAAGATGCATATTTATCGTCATGGAATGAACGGGGAAAACATGGACGATAATGTGATGACACTCATCAAGAATACACAAAAGTACGTCCATGAGTCAGATGGATTCTTTGAAGTATTTTTCTCAATCAAAGAATTGCCGTACATTGCTGTATTGAAAGATGAGAGCAATGAATTTTATGGCATTCTTCCCCACGGTAAGATGCTCGGGATGCTCGAAGAAGCATGGAGTCGCGACACGGGTAGTTACGTCTTGACAATCGCCTTGAGCGAACAGGCTGGGGCACTTGAGAAAATCACGAAAATCGTGAACAAATATACATCAATCGCGAGCTTGATGACGCTCGATGCGAAAAGTAAAGTATTGCGTCGGGTACTCGTGACACTACCACCAGACTGTGAAGAAGACATGAAAAACAAGGTTGTCTCTAAGCTTGAACAAAAAGGCTTCCGGATTGTCGAAGTCGAGAACTTAAAGAACTAAGTCAAAACCCTTTCACTTGGCGTGAAAGGGTTTTTCGTCGAGTCGTTTTTCCATCCGAATATCGGACCAAAATTGACCGTCCCAGTAGGTGAAGTGCTCGATCCGACCGATTTCTTGATACCCACATTTCGTATAGAGACGATGGGCCGCATGGTTGAAAGCGAAAACGCCAAGTTCCATACGAGGTGCTTGTTTGGCTCGCAATTGCTCTTCTAACAAACGAAGAGCTTCTGTGCCAACGCCTTTTCCGCGACCTACAGATTCGCCGATGACGAAACCGAGCCAAGCTGTACCGGGTTCTTGTCGATATAAATGAGGCGGGTCATACATGACGTTCATTTCTCCGACGAGATGGTCATCTACGTAGATAAGAAAAATATCGTGTGTTAAGAGTCGTTCTTCTAAATCGTCAACCGTCATCTCATAATGGGCGGTCAATTCTTCTTTAGAGCGGCTCGGGCGAATAAGATGGACGATCTCAGGATCGTTATTCCAACGATTGAATGTATCGACGATGTCGCCGGATGCGACTGTTAATGGAACAAGTGAGATATTGATAGGTCATTCTCCTTTCTCGCTTGAACACATTCGATTCAATCGTCAAAATTCCTGCTCTTATACCGGCTTTAATACGTTTAAGTGGCTCGGCAATACTTCAAAGGTGAGGGGTAGCTTGCCGCCTGTGTCCCCGTCAGCATTTACAGGAAGCGCATCAGGCGAGGTCACGTTCACCCGTGACGTACAAAATGAGGTGACGCTATCCGTTTCCTTCAACTTTCCTGTAAAGAGGGCGGGTGTTAATTGAAGTGCGTCCTTTAACCCGAGCTCTTCAAAGATATAGACGTGAAGAAGCCCATCATTCAGCCGCGCGTCCGGTTCGAAGTTTTCGAATCCTCCGACCGAGTTCGTCAAGGCGATAACGACGAGATAAGCCTCGCCATCAAACTCCCCGTCTTTACTGTCAAGCGCCAACTCATATGGACTATGTTCACGGAACGCTTTTACACCCTCAATCAAGTAAGCGAACGGTCCCCATTTCGTCTTTTCTTTCACACTTACTTCGTCGACAGCTTCGGCAATGAGCCCGATGGCGATGACGTTCATGAAATAACCGTTCTCATACTTTCCGATATCCATCGGTGTCGGTTCAGCGTCGCGGAGAGCCTCGATTGCTTGTTTAGGGTCACTTGGGACACCGAGTGCACGGGCGAGGTCGTTGACCGTCCCAAGTGGAATGATACCGAAGTCAGGTCGATGAGTAGCCTCGGCTAGACCGGTCACCGCTTCGTTCAAGGTTCCGTCCCCACCCATCGCAATCACGGCCTGATAGTGCTTTTCTGCCGCTTCACGTGCGAAGTTCGTCGCATCCTGTTCCTTTTCAGTGAAGCGGACATCGACGTGTCCATATCGTTCGCGCAACACCTCTTCGGCATGTGTTGCGTGTTGTTCCCCCAACTCTTTCCCTGAGGATGGATTGACGATTAACATGACTGTGTCCATTCCAACATGTCTCCTTTTCAACTCGAATACTGTCCTTTATTCCCGTCAAAGAAAGCAGATACTCCTAAAAAATCCCCATGTCGATTAGCTATCTCGCTCTAATCTTCAAGGGGATGCGTTGGGCATTCGATTGTTTAATAATGACGGAATGCGGACATATCTAAATGACTTGCTTCCGACTCGTCCACGGCAAGTTCGATGCGCAAATGTTCATTGAACGGGGAGACGAGAGCCCCCATACAGGCGACCGGTTCATGATCGGGGACCGGTGATTTACGTTTCGTTTTGACGAATAAATAGTCCGATCGTTTCAACGTCAATAAGAAACGTTCCACGGCATGCGGTTCACGGGTCACGTTTGGCCAAGGTAAATGATTGAATAATAAAAAGACCGCGCCTTCTTTTTCGAGCGCATAGTCCGGTGCGATGCCTTCCCGATTCAACAAATCGATGACAGCATGCAAAAACTCCCGTCTAATCGTCAATGAAATTTCGTAATACTCACGCATACGGTCCACCCTTTCTTAAAATCACAATACTACCATTCTAAACGTTTCCGACATGGGCGACAATGAAGAAGTTCCTTGACGAAGTATTTTTCCCGGCTTATACTGCATAAGTCCTGCTATACTAGTGATATATGATGAACGAATTGAGGTGAAACCGACATGATTGAATCCCTTGAATTGAAGGCGTGGGTTGTTCTTGCGCGTACGATGGATGCCATCAGTGATCGTGTGAAAGAAGATTTACGACGCCACCAGTTAAATTCAACAGAGTTCGGTGTTTTATCCGTACTGTATAAACGAGGAGACACCCCGTTGCAACAAATTGGGGATCAGATTTTGATTACGAGCGGTAGCGTGACATATGTGATCGATAAGTTGGAGAAGCGAGGGCTGATTGAACGAATCGCCTGCCCGTCTGACCGACGTGTCACATATGCTTCATTGACAGACGATGGAAAGGCGCTCATGGACGTCGTCTATCCGCAACATATTGAAATCTTCAAAGATATATATGGACCGTTAAGTGATGAAGAGACGGAACAATTGATTTCGTTATTGAAACGAGTCGGTTATAACGCAGCGGGCAAATAAAGCCCGTTGCTTTTTTATTCAATATCTTGAAATTAAAATAATTGACGATGAGATATACAGATGATATAGTTCTAACTGTTATTGAAAAATTAGAGATTACACAAATGGAGGATTACACGATGACTAAAGTATTATATGTATCGGCTAACCCGAAACCAACTGAACTTTCATACAGCAAACAAGTGGCAGAAACATTCGTTTCGACACTCCAAGCAGAAAATCCATCAATCGAAGTGGAAGCAATCGAACTCTACGATGTTGATGTTCAAGAAATCGACGGAGATGTGCTCAGTGCATGGGGCAAATTCGCTTCAGGCGAAGCGCTCACTGATGTAGAAGCGAAAAAGGTAGGCACAATGAGCGGCATGCTTGAGAAATTCATGGAAGCGGACCTTTACGTGTTCGCAACGCCAATGTGGAACTTCTTCTTCCCAGCACGTATGAAAATGTTCCTCGATAGCGTGCTCATGGCAGGTAAAACGTTCCGTTACACGGAGCAAGGTCCTGTCGGCTTGCTTGAAAACAAACAAGCGATCCACATCCAAGGGACAGGCGGAATCTACACAGGAACTGACCTTAACTTCGCAGACGCATACCTTCGCCAAGCGCTCGCGTTCGTCGGTGTATCTGAAGTGACGACGGTAGCGGTCGAAGGGATGAACCAATACCCAGATAAAATCGAAGAGATCGTGGCAGACGCGAAAGCGAAAGCTGAAGCACTTGCGAAAGAAGTTGCAGGCGCAGTAACGGTATAACCTAGAGAGACGAGTCGATTGACTCGTCTTTTTGTATGCATTTATTTTGGGTATGATACAAAGGGAAAGGGGAGTATGCAATGGCAGATCAGTTATCGAGTCGATTACTTGGAGATTGGACGGATATTATCCAAGAAGAGATGAAACAACCTTACTTTCAACAACTAAAGCAATTCGTTGACCAAGCGTATGAAGAAACGATCGTTTACCCGACCCGAGAAGATATTTGGAACGCATTTATTTACACGAAATTCAGTGAGGTGAAGTGCGTCATTTTAGGACAAGATCCGTATCACGGACCGAACCAAGCGCATGGACTCAGTTTTTCGGTGCAGGACGGAGTACGTTTCCCGCCGTCTTTACGAAACATTTTTCAAGAACTAAAAGATGACGTTGGGTGTGATCTCCCGAAGAGTGGCAACCTCGAGAAATGGGCGAAACAAGGCGTCCTGCTCTTAAATACGGCACTGACGGTTGAAGCGGGGAAGGCGGGCTCTCACCGTGGAAAAGGGTGGGAACAGTTCACTGACTCTATCATTGAGCGGCTTGGGAGTCGTGAGGAACCGATTGTATTCATCTTGTGGGGAAATGATGCGAAGAAGAAAATGAAATGGATTGGAGACCAACATAAAGTGCTTACGTCCGTTCATCCAAGTCCTTTGTCGTCCCATCGTGGATTCTTCGGCTCTAAGCCATTCTCTCAAGTGAACGATGCATTGAAGGAGTGGGGAAAACCCCCAATTGAATGGTGTTTATGACAGTCTACGAAAATTCGTAGGCTGTTTTTTGTTGACGCGTCGAAAAACCTTTGGTACAGTAACTAACAAGACGCCACTTTAGCGCTTAAAAGCATATATGCATAACAGCATAACTGTATAAAAGATAAAGAAATGTATACGTAATAGAAGCGAAGAAAGAACCGAAGTAGAGACATCTTCCCTGGCCCAGAGAGCGTGTGGTGCTGCGAACACGCCCAAAAGATGAATCGAATTACAGTTCCTGAGCTCTCATCATTGAGCGGTCCCCCGTTATCGGATCAAGCGGCTAGATATTTTTCTAGCAACCAGGGTGGTACCGCGGCTTTGTCGTCCCTATCGATTCAAGCGATAGGGATTTTTTTGATTTCAAAGGAGGACTTCACATGTTGACACAATCGATTCCAAAACACCTAGCCCCACATATTTCACCGCAGTTCTACAATGAATACACACCAACGGATCACGCCGTTTGGCGTTTCGTGTTGCGGTTGAACTTGCACACGTTAGAAGGGAAGGCGCATCCGTTTTACATCGAAGGATTGAAACGGACGGGAATGGGGCCGGATCGATTGCCGAACGTCGAACAGATGACGGATGAGATGCAGGCGGCAGGATGGTCGACGGTCGCAGTGGATGGACTCATCCCCGGCGTTGCCTTTTTTGACTTCCAAGGAAACGGGATGCTCCCGGTCGCGACAGACATTCGGAAAGTCGAGAATATTTTATACAGTCCAGCCCCTGACATCATTCACGAGGCGGCGGGACATGCGCCAATGTTGATGGACCCGACGTTTTCGGCAATCGTCAAACGCTTCGGTCAATTAGGGGCCAAGGCGTTCATGAACCGAGAAGAACATGCCTCGTTCGCCGCATTGAAACGCTTGACGATTGTGAAGGAGAATGCGAATTCGACTGAACAGGACATCGAGGCGGCGGAGAAAGCCGTACATGAGGCGAAAGCGCAAGTGACTGGCTTTTCTGAAGCACAACAGGTCGCGCGTATCTTTTGGTGGACCGTTGAATTCGGATTGATTGGTGACCTCGACAACCCGATGATTTACGGGGCAGGCCTCTTATCATCGGTAGGAGAGAGCCGTCACTGTCTGACAGATGCGGTCGTCAAACATCCATTCGACTTGGAGCACGCGCTACAGACGAAGCAAGACGTGACAAACATGCAAAAAGAGCTATTCGTTATTCCAAACTTTGAGACGCTCTCTTCTGTCTTAGATGAACTAGAGGGAAGAATGGCGATTCGAAAAGGTGGGATTGAATCTGTGGCGAAAGCGTTGGCATCGGGAAGTCAATCGACGATTCGACTTGAAGATGGATCAGAACGTGTCGGCATCGTTCGTCACATGACGGAGTCGAAAGAACATACGCTCATTCAATGGGATGAATGTACCATTGTAAAAAATGGTCAGTTAACGAAACGAGAGCGTCATGGACTCCTCGTTGTCCATGACACGGAATCAGCGCTGGGTCGCGATGACCTCTTTGAGGACGGGACGACTGTTCGTCACGCATGTGCATCTGATTTACTCAAGGATGTGACCGTTCAGTTAGAAGGACGAACGATTCCTCTCGACTCACTTGAGGTACGTGTCGACTCACTTCCATCAGTTTTCCCGGGAACCACGGTAGACGAGTTGATGATGATTGAAAAACCGGTGATCATTGAACGGGATGAGCGTGTATGGACAAACGATGATCCGATGTTCAACCGCATCCATCTCATGCGTGAGCGGGGAGAATCAATCGACGGTCTCATCCCAGAGATCTTAACGCACCACCCTGACGCCTGGTTATTACACATCGAGTGTCTGGAACTGGTGAAGGATGAAGGACTGAAACAGACATTGATTGAACGTCTTGAAGCGTTGCGTCAGACTTCCCCATCCCGAAATGAATTGATTGGTCGCGCGTTCGACCTATTGCGCTAACGAAAAGAGGCGACGTTTTCCATAGTAGGAGAACGTCGCCTCTTGTGCGTTATACAGATTGATTTGTCGTTTCACGTAAGAACGTAATCAAACGACGATACGTGGAATTGGCCGCTGGGCGGTCCATTTCGAAGTAATAATTATGTCCGAGCTCGTGCTCATTCCGATCATAAAAGACAGTCGTGACATCCGTCCGTCCTGAAAGAATCGTCGCAAATTCTTTGGCCTGTTCCTCAAAGGAATGGTCATTCCCGTCCGCGATAAACGTTGGGGCGAATGTGGCCGGTACATTGACGAGTGGCGATGCTTCAGCAACGACCGGGAGAGTCTCCCAATTGTACGTGCCGAAGTATGCCCATCCGATTCGTTTGAACAAGAAGCGGTTCACCGATTTCGATGATTCGAGCCATGTGCGCTTCAAGTCGAGCGGTGCAGACAAGAGGACGGTACCGAGGATAGAGGATTTTGGTACGACTTGTCCCACTTCAGCAGAAGGTGAATAGTCGTCATTCAACTGGACGCCGACAAACTGTGCAACGAGCTGTCCACCATTCGAATCACCTGCAAAGAAGACGCGGTCCAAATCGAGACGGAAGCGGTCATTGTTCTCAGCAATGAACGAGTACGCCTCTTCGATTTGTTTGAGCGGGGTCGGATACATCACGTCAGGTGCGAGTGCGTAATTGATACTGACGACGTTATAGCCATTACTCGCAATCGAAGTGGCATATTTTAACACATCCGATTTATCCCCACCGACGAACGACCCACCATGCACCCAAAAGATTGTTGGGACAGGTTTTCGGTCGCCTTCATAGCGAATCAAATCAAACGTTCCGTTGTCATAAGAAGACAAGTAGTCGATGTCTTTTCGGACAGACGTCTTTTGAACGACTTCCTCGAATCCCTTCATCTCCACTTCGTTCCCCCCTGCGAACGAAGTTTTGATTAAACGTGTGGCTGGTTTAGGTGAAAGGAACACATAAGCCGCTCCTGCGACCGCAGTTCCAATCAATCCGACTCCAGCTCGTTTCAACCCTTTATTCATCTTCCTTCCTCCCATTCTACAATCAGAAGCTTATTACGTGAGGAGTACGTCCGCCATGTACGTTTCGATGACATGAGCGATTCCGTCTTCGTTGTTTGATTTTGTGATGAAGTCCGCTTTCCCTTTGACCGTCGTGTTAGCATTTCCCATCGCGACACCGAGGCCGGCCCATTCAATCATCGTCAAATCATTGTTTCCGTCACCGCAAGCGATGACTTCTTTTTGTGCGATGCCGAGTTGATCTGCAAGGAAGGCGAGACTCGTTCCTTTTGTGACACCTGCTTCCGTAAACTCAAGGAAGAACGGTTTTGAACGGGCCACAGCCAATTTTCCAGCCAATTCTGTTTGTAGCTTTGTTTCGATCGGAGCGAGTGTGTCGCCATCTGCAAGCATCAAACATTTGACGACCGGGGCTGTCACGGCATCTTTAAAGTTGTCGACATGAATGACCGGCATTCCCGTCAATTCACCTTCGATATCCGTATAAGGGTTCGGGCGATCGGTTACGATTTCGTTACCGACGTACGTATGAATCGCGATTCCTTCCCGTTCACTGATATCATGGAGATGGGCGACTGTATCCGGCTGGAGCGTGCTCGAAAAAATCTCCTCGTTCGTCGCACAATCGATGACTGAGGCACCGTTGAACGATAAGATGTAGCTTCCGTATTTCGCAAGTTCTAATTCACGGGCTGCATCCCACATCGCAAACGTTGGTCGTCCGCTCGCGAGAACGACTTTATAGCCGCGCGCCTGTGCATCGAGAAGTGCTTCTTTTGTCTTAGGGGAAATCGTATGGTCGCTCGTGAGGAGCGTATCATCCATATCCAATACAATCATCTTGTAACTCATAGTAGTAGGGGGTCCTCCTTCAGAATCTAATGACTCCATCCTAAACCTTTTTAAGGTCAATTGACAACCTTGTCGCAAAAACGTAACTATAATGTAGAGAAGTGAACTCTAGAAGAGGTGGAAATCGATATGAATCGAATTTTAGTAGCTGAGGATGAACATGCGATTCGCAGCTTCATTATTGTCAATTTAAAACGAGCCGGATTCGACGTCTTTGAGGCGACGAACGGTCGAGAAGCGGTCACCGCATTTGACCGTGAACCGTTCGATGTCGTCCTATTGGATGTCATGATGCCGGAAATGGACGGATTCGAAGCATGTGCTGCCATTCGTGATCTTGACGAAAATGTAGGGATCATCATGTTGACGGCACGGACGCTCGAAGAAGATAAAATTGAAGGGCTCGGTAAAGGTGCAGACGACTACATCGCCAAACCGTTCAGTCCAGGTGAATTAGTGGCGCGCATCCAAGCGTTGTTGCGCCGTGTCGAAAAAGTGAAACGAAAAGATTCGAAACGCTTGAAGTCGGGACCGTTCGCAATCGACCTCGCCGCAAAACAAGTGACGAAGTATGGACAGTCGATCGATTTGACGCCGACGGAGTATGACTTGATCTGTCATCTCGTCCAAAACGAAGAAATCGTCTTGTCACGTGATGCGCTACTCGATGCGGTATGGGGCGTCAACTATTTCGGTGACCGAAAGACAGTCGACGTCAACATTCGTCGCTTGCGTCAAAAAATTGAAGATGACCCGAGTCATCCGGTCTACATCGAGACGTTGTGGGGTCACGGATATAAATGGCGGAGACATGAGGCATGAAACAACAGTTAGTCATTCGCATGATGATTGTCGTGACGATCGTCTTGCTCTTACTCGTCAGCGTTTTGTCTTACGGGACGTATCGCTACTATTACGAGTATGAGTCAGAAGCGTTACTGAGTCATGCGACCACGAGTGCATATCTATACCCTCAAGCCCAAGTAGGGTTTGAGACGCCGAGTGCCTTTTCCGTCCTCGTCCGGACATTCGGATATCCTGGAACTGATTTGACGATTGTCGACCGGAGCGGTTCGATTGTCAAAACGACGGGACAACGAACAAGGCAGGCCTCATTCTCTCAAGAACAGTTACAGCAATTGTCGCAAGGAGAGTCCGTCGTGCAGGACTATGACGTCGGGGATGAACATTACTTGTCAGTCACGAGTCCCATTATGACGAACGATACGTCCGAGTTTGCCATCAGTTTCACGCGACCGCTTGAAGATTTAGACACGCTCATTCGCGAAATTTGGATGACGGTCGTCATGATTGGCGTCTTGATCTGGTTGCTCGCCCTATACACCGTCATCCGGATTGCCGATCGCTTCGTCAGACCGATTCGTCACATCATCGAGGCGGCGGATGAGATGGCTCAGGGCGACTTCGATGTATCCGTTGAGTCAAATGAGAAACATGAGCTTGGAGCCTTGGCTCGAACGCTCACGTATTTAGGCGCGAAAGTCCAGCAGCATCAGTCGACACGTAACGAATTCCTCTCGAGCGTGTCGCACGAACTCAGGACACCACTCACATCGATTAAGGGATGGACCGAGACGATTCGGGGTGGTGATGAGAAACTGTCTGAAGAGACAGAGCTCGGTTTAAGCATCATCCATTCGGAGACAGAGCGCATGATCGGTCTCGTCGAACAGCTTCTTGACTATACAAAAATTGAAGAGAGTCGGTTGGTCTTGTATCGCCAAGAACTGGACCTGGTCTCTTTGTTACGTCAAGTGACACTGCAATTGAAACAGTCAATTGAAGACAAAGGCATCACACTCATCGAACGCTATCCTCAAAAATCGGTTGGACTATTTGATGAGAATCGATTGAAACAAGTGTTCTTAAACATTCTCGAGAACGCGATTCGTTTCTCACCAGACGGAGGAACGTTGACCATCCGCTTCGTACAATCGGAACGTGTCGCCTTTATCTCCATTATCGATGAAGGTCCCGGCATTTCACGAGAGCATTTGCAGCGCATCACCGAGATGTTCTATCAGGCTCATGTCACAGAAGGTAGTAGCGGGCTTGGGCTTGCGATTTCAAAAGAATTGATCGAAGCGCATGAAGGCAAACTCGTCATCGAGAGCGAGGTCGGACACGGGACGACAGTGACCGTCTTATTGCCGCTCGACCCGAGTGAACTACATTAATAGGATTAAACCTCCCGAATTCAGGCTACATATAGATGTATGTAGACTGAGGGAGGTTTTTATAATGGCCAATCAATCTTTGAAGCCGTTAAAAGGAAGTCCGAATGCTGTTTCAACCCAAACTTCAATTGAAGAATTGCGGATGGACCCACTGCCGTATGCGGGCAGCCGCGGGCAATCGATCGAAGCCATGAAGATGGCGATGAATCAGTTGCCGCGGGCTGAATTGGTGAAGGAAACAGATGAAGGACTTCATTATGTAGTGACTTCGAAAGTGATGCGATTTAAAGATGATGTCGATTTTTTATTTGATGACGCTACTCAACAAGTCGAGTTTCGATCTGCGTCGCGTGTCGGCTATTCAGACTTTGGAGTGAATCGAAAACGAATGGAAGATGTGAGCGAACGATACCGGAGGTTGATTCGATGAAGGACTATCAGTTGATTGTCATCGGTGGTGGTGCTGCCGGGATGACGGTGGCCGCAGGGGCTGCGAATTTAGGCGCGAAGGTCGCGCTTGTTGAAAAGAACAAACATTTAGGTGGTGACTGTCTGCATGTCGGATGTGTGCCGTCGAAAGCGTTGATTGCTGCTTCAAAAGAAGCGAATGCGATGATGCGCGCGGCCCGAGTTCTCGGAACCGAGTTCAATGGACAAGAGCATTATCAAATGTCAAAAGCGCGTGTCGACAAAGCACGTGCCATTATTCAAGACCATGACGGAACAGAACGTTTTGAAAAGATTGGCGTCGACGTCTATATCGGAGAAGCCTCGTTCCAAAGTCCGCACGAATTAAAAGTAGGGAACGAGTTATTGATCGGGAAAAAATTTGTCATCTCGACGGGGTCGAAACCGACAGTTCCTCCGATTGATGGACTCGATCAAGTCCCATACTTAACGAACGAGACGGTCTTTGAAGAAGAGACGCTCCCGGAGAGCCTGATTGTCATCGGCGCCGGAACGGTCGGACTTGAATTGGCCCAGTCCTTTGTCCGACTCGGCTCACAAGTGACCGTGCTCGAGGCACAGGATGATTTCCTACCTAAAGAAGACGAGGACGTCGCCACCTATTTGAAATCTCAACTCGAGATGGCGATGCGCCTAAAAATCGGCGTAAAGGTCAATCGAGTCGATGAAGTCGATGGCCGCATTCGTGTCACGACAGAGGTGAACGGCGAAACGGTCGAATATGAAGCGGACAAACTGCTGATGGCGACAGGTCGCGTTCCCCGAATCGATGCGCTCCGTCTCGACCGGGCGAACGTTCAGGTGACGAAAGGGTATATCGATGTCTCGTCGTCATATCGGACGTCACAATCTCATATCTTTGCCATTGGCGATACGATCAAGACGCTCCCATTCACACATGCCGCTGGAGAAGAAGGGAAAGCGGTTGTCGCGAACGCGCTCTTTGGATTATGGAACAAGGTCGACTACAGCAAGCTCCCGTGGATCACATTCACAGACCCTGAGGTGTTCCATGTCGGGATGACAGAGAAAGAAGCGCGCGAGCGTTATGGCGACGACATTGAGACGTATGAAGCGAAACTGTCCGAAGTGGACCGCTTCATTGCTGAACGTCAAGAAGCAGGCTTTGTCAAAGTGATTACGAAGAAAAATGGAAAAATCATCGGAGCTCATGCAGTCGGTGAATCTGCGGGGGATTGGATGCAAATTGTCGTCTATGCGATGCAACGTGGCGACAAAATCGGGAAGCTGTCCCGTATGATTTACCCGTATCCGTCGCGAAGTGAGGCCGTGAAGAAAGTGACAGACCTTTACTGGCGGAAACGTTTGTTCGAAAGTCCGCTCACCGAACTTGCGAGACGCTACTTTAAATTAATGCAATAACACAAATCACCCACTCAAACGAGTGGGTGATTATTAGTTTGGTAAGGTGATGGTTTCAATCATCTTCGGTTCGCCTTCAGAAAGGTCGACGAGTGGTTTAATCAACACTTCAACGCGTCGGTTTTTAGAGCGACCTTCTTCTGTATCGTTCGTCGCGATCGGTTTAAACTCACCGTAACTCGCGAGTGTGAATTGGGCCGGGTTCAAGGCATCATTTGCCAAAAGACCACGCATGAACGCGGTCGCACGTGCCGAACTGAGTTCCCAGTTTGACGGGAAACGTGCCGTATTAATTGGAATGTTATCCGTATGACCGGAGACGACAATCTCTCGCTTACCCGCCTTCTTTAAAATCTGACTGATGTTTTGTGCGACGGCACGAGCATCGGCATCGAGTGTCGCCTCTCCTAAGTTGAACAGGGCACGGTCTTGAATCGTCAAGACGAGACCGCTTGAATTGATCGTCGCTTTGATTTGGCTTTCGAGACCATTCTTTTTAATGTATTTGTTTACATCTTCTTTTAATTCATCAAGTTGAGCCAATTCATACGTCCGTGGGTTGGCGGTCGTATTGGTCTTGTCTGTACGTTCGATGTCACTGTTTGAGGCAGTCGAAGCTTGAAAGACGCTGACGCCTCCGGAGAACACCTGGTTGAAAGACTGTGACATTTTCTCAAGCTTTGTCTGGTCGATGTTACTCGATGCGAATAGTACGATGAAAAGCGCGAGCAACAGGGTCAACAAATCGGCGTAAGGAATCAGCCAGCCTTCGGGAATGTGTTCTTCATGATCATGCTTCTTTTTGCGCTTCATAGTCAGCTCGCTCCTTTGGAGACAAATACACAGACAGTTTATCTTCTAGCGTTTTTGGAGATTCACCACTTTGAATCGATAAAATCCCTTCAATCATCATTTCCTTGATGATGACTTCACTCTTCGAATACTGCTTCAATTTATTGGCAAACGGGAACCAAAGCACATATCCGGTGAAAATCCCGAATAGTGTCGCGACGAAGGCCGCTGAAATGGCATGTCCGAGCTTTTCGATATCGGATAAGTCTTTCAAGGCAGCAATCAATCCGATAACGGCTCCGAGTACCCCGAGTGTTGGGGCATATGTCCCGGCCTGTGTGAAAATATCGGCGTTTGCTTTATGGCGCTGTTCCATATTCTCGATGTCGCGTGACATGACTTCCGCGATATATTCGGAAGGTTGACCGTCGATGACCATCATCATGCCTTGGCGTAAAAATGGTTCTTCGACTTGTTCGAGTGCCGTTTCAAGGGAGAGGAGTCCCTCTTTTCGGGCTTGTGTCGACAAGTCGACGAATTGCGTGAGCAATCCAGACTTGCTTGGTAGTTCTTGTTTTTTGAACAAGATTTTAAATAGTTTTGGAACGTTCTGAAGTTGTTCCTTCGATACAGCGATACTGACGGCCGCGGCTGTACCGACGAAAATGATAACCATTGCGGCAGGGTTGATCAGCGGCGCAACACCTGCTCCTTTTAATAGCATTCCACCGACGAGGGTGAGGAACCCGAGTATGAGTCCGACTAACGTAACGACATCCATGTCTTTGTTTTCCACCTTTCCGAAATAAATCAGGACAAAAAAAGCGAGAGACGCCACTCGTCTCCCGCAACATGCGTTCCCGATGATTAAGCGCCGTTTTCATCAATCAACATTTGAATGCTGATATTTCGTTCTTCACGCTCTATATCGGTTAATACGTCGTATTTTTTTAACAATGCGTACAATTGATTCACGACTTCTTGCTCGAGTGACCAATTGAGTAACTCTTCTAGCTGAAAATAAAGGTGAGCGGGCATACATTGTGATTGACGCTCTAACCTTCGTGAGACATCCTCTATCGAATGATCTACCGTACTAGGGTCCACGGTTTCATTCAACCTCCTCAACATTCTTAAAGTCTATCTCCCATAATACCAAAAAATCGAAGAAAGCGTTAGAGATACATTTTCTTGTTGGCATTTAGAAAGGTGAAGAGTAACATGAGGCTTAGAATAATAGAAGTGAAGGGGATGTCGTGATGCGGCATAGACTGTCAGCGCGTGAGGTGCGCTTGAAGCGAATCGAGGTACTTTACCGAGTCGTATTTGAAAAACCTGCCCGTTTTATCGCGGGAGGATTTTTACTGGCGATTTTTATCGGGGGCACTCTTTTATATATGCCATTTGCGCAAGAAGAATCGGTTTCTTGGATTGATTGTTTATTTATCGCGACGTCTGCCGGAACGGTCACTGGACTGTCGACAGTCGACATCGGCTCCTCCTTCACCCTGTTTGGTGAATTGGTCATTGTCGCCCTCATTCAAATCGGGGGTCTCGGGTTTATGACGATCGCCTTGATGTTGCTCAGTGTATTAGGGAAGAAAATCGGATTAAAGCAGCGAATCTTGTTACAGGAATCACTGAATTTAGCGGGGCCGGGAGGAACGGTTCGTCTCGTACGGAACATCGTCTTCACGACGGTCATCGTGCAGTTCATCGGGATGTTGTTTTTGACGTTCGAGTTGTTCAGTACAGAGAACTATTCTTTTGGAAAGGCACTTTATTACGGTTTCTTCCATGCAGTGTCTGCCTTCAATAATGCTGGATTCGCATTATTCCCAGACAGTCTCATGTCATTTGAGCAGAACACAGCCATCATTGTGACCATCGCCATCATGATTATGATTGGAGGTCTTGGCTTCACGACGATTGCCGATACCACGGAAAAGAGAGGCTGGAAACGTCTCGCCCTCCATTCGAAAATCATGATTTTGTCACTCTTGGTCATCAATGGTGTCGCTTGGTTCGTCCTCATGATGTTTGAGTGGGTATCGAACGAAGGGGTATTGTACGGTCGATCCCTCGGTGAGGCGTTACACGTAACGTTCTTCCAAGCCGTGACGACACGGACGGCCGGCTTCAATTCCATTGATATCGCGACCATGGCACCAGCCTCAATCGGTTTGATATTGATTCTGATGTATATCGGGGCAGGGGCGGCTTCGACAGGGTCGGGGATCAAAGTGACGACGCTTGCCGTCATCTTTGCGGATATGTGGGCCTTCATCGCAGGGAAGAAAGAAACGGTCATCATGGAGCGGACGATTGATGCGTTTCAAATCAAAAAGGCGTACGTCGTAGCCATCTCAAGTTTCTTGTTCATTATGATAATCACGACACTCGTCATTTTATCGAATGGCCACATTCCGGCGACTGCCATTTTATTCGAAACGGTCTCGGCGTTTGGGACAGTAGGGTTGTCGCTCGGCATCACAGCGGAATTGAATGATGCAGGGAAGGGCTTGATCATGTTCATGATGCTTCTCGGACGTGTCGGGTCGTTGACCATTCTCTTTACCGTCGCACGTCAAGCCGACCGGAAAATTCGCTATCCGAAAGAGAAGATTTTGATTGGTTGAACGTGTGTTTTGGGCTGCATTCCTCATAGAGGGACTGCAGCCTTTTTAAGTGAACGTGGTCAGGAGGCGACATTTTTTGATGGCCTTCATCGTATGAAACGATTGGTATATAATGGGTTGGAAAAGGAATGATCGAGGAGGCTTTTGACTTGTTATCTTGGCTTGGTATGACAAAAGGGGAGAAGACAGGACGCCCCTTCTTCGGGGACGTGTCGAAACGAGCGGTAACGCTTGTGTTACTCTCCTCGTTGATGTTGATGTCTGGTGTGAAGTTGCTATTGGTTTACTTGATTCCGACTGCGTATTTGGAGGATGACATCATTGCGGTTCTTCCTAGTATCGTAGGGCTCCTTGTGGCATTGGTCTATATCCTCGTCCTCGAGCGTCTGCTTCACGATCAAGCGGTGTCTCGTAACGATGTGGATGAGATGTAAACACGTGTACGCTGTGATCGAACGTACACGTGTTCTTTTGGTTCCAATCATAGTTGAAGCCCTGACGAATCAGGGCTTTTTGTGTGCCATGAAATAATGGACAATCTCTGGGAGGTAATCCTGGAGGTCCGGACAAACGATGCCCGTTCCGTCGAGCGCCCGTATCGTTTGTGTCGTGTCATAGTGAACGGGATGTTTAAAGTACTCCAATAGTTCGTGAGGAACCTCGAGCCGTTTGGCACCATTCCAAGCAGTGAATGCCGCGTCGGCAACGGCATGAGGAACGGTCCCGCGAGGAGAGCGCTGAAACATCGTCTCATGCAACATACGATACACCTCGCGTGCGCCGTGTGGGAACGGATCCGTCAAATGGAATGTCCGCTTTAGACCGTTTGGAGAATGCGCTAAGAAAGCGGTCGCTTCTACTACATAATCGTACGGAACGAGGTTTACCTCAACGTTCGCCCGCCCGATGTAAGGGAGTGGGCGCATCTGTTGGAGTTGTGTCATCAATTGTAAGACGAAATAGACACCGTCGAACTTTTTCGTTTCGCCCGTGCGACTATGTCCGATTACGATGCCAGGACGAATGATGGTGATGGGCATGCCTCCCATTTCTCGCGAAACGAGTGCCTCTGCTTCATATTTAGTCGCTTCATAATGATTTTTGAACTGGACTCGGTGCCATAATTCATTTTCATAGACCGTTCCACGACGACGTCCGGCGATATAGGCGGTACTAAAGTACACGTAACGCTTCAATTGTTTCGAGCGTTTGGCGAACGCGGTCACATGCTTGGTCCCGAGGATGTTGACGCGATAGCCGACGTCATACGAAATACTCAAGTCATATGCGGCAGCGAGGTGGAAGACGTAATGGACATCTCGTTCAATGACAGACCGCATGATCGGGTCGAGAATCACTTCGGGTAACGTGATGTCTGCTTCGACAAGGACGAGCTGATGTGGCGCAAGCGACGTCGTTGACAGTAGCGTATCTCGTAGCTCTTCTGCATCACGTTGTTGATTCGGAAGATGCAAGGCATAGATGACTCCGATTTGATGCGGTAACGAAGCGAGGTGTTCAATTAATTTTCCTGCTAAAAAACCAGGGAATCCGGTAAAGGCATAATTGTTCATGACGTTTCCTCCGCTAAGTCTAATGTGAATGTAAAAGTCGACCCTTTCCCGACTGTCGATTCCACTTCGATGCTCCCACCATGTGATTCGATAATTTCTTTACAAATCGACAACCCGAGACCGGTTCCACCAATTTTACGTGTATCCGAATTATCGACCCGATAAAACTTAGTAAACAACTTTTCAAAGGCGTGCTCGGGAATCCCGATTCCAAAATCACGAATGGAGACATGAGCTTGATCGTTGTCTTTTCGGACCCGCACTTCGATTTCCTGTCCATTCGGAGAATATTTGATCGCATTTGAAATCAAATTGACGAGAACTTGCTCGATGCGATCTCGGTCGGCAACGAGATACAAGTCATCATCCGCATGATCGAAATGAATGGTATGATCACTCGTTTCGCGGAAGCGTTCAATCACTTCTAAGACAAGTTCATTCAAAGCGAAATGATCTTGTTTATATTCTTGGTGACCATCTTCCATGCGTTGGATGTCCAAAAAGTCGTTGAGTAGGACGGTCAATCGTTTCGCTTCCCGCGACATCGTCTTCAAGAAGCGCTCTCGTTTTTCAGGCGTCAAATCTCGAGCGAGCATCAATTCAATATATCCCGATAATGAAGAAAGAGGAGTTCTTAGTTCATGTGAGACCGTGCTCACCAGTTCATTTTTAATCTGGTCCATCCGCTCTTCCTCGGTTCGGTTACGAAACACAAACAAGAATCCACTATCCATACCGATTTGTCGTTTTGTATCCATCGTCGTTCCATACATCTCATAGTATTCTTCATCTCGGTCATTCGGCTGTGGGATGGAGAAACGCATCGACACTTCACGCGCCGTCCCGTCGAGAAGTTGATCCATCTTTCGTAGCATCTCGCTCCTGTCACGAGGACGAAACGTGGAGAGGAGCGGGATACGCTCTTGAATTTTGTTTGGAGCAATCCCAGGTAAGTCCATGAGTCGCCTTGCGTGGACGTTCATGAACAAGACACTCCCGTTCGATTCGGTCAAAACGAACGCTTCATTCGATGCTTGTAAGATTGACTGGATGATATCGCGCTGACGGGCGATGGCATTTTTTTCACGTTCGAGCATACGCTCTACTTTTTTACGGTCGCTGATATCACGCATGACCGCGACTCGTAACGTTTGCCCTTGATACGTCACTTCTTTCGGATACACTTCTAGTTCTAAGAACGTTCCATCTTGCCGACGACCAATCACTTCGTATGGCGTTTGAATGTGATTGCGAATGCGTCGCAACACATCGGCCCGGTACCCTTCCGCGATAAACTCGATAGTCTGGCGTCCCATCATTTGCTCTGCAGGGATTTTAAAGATGGATTCCGCTGCCTTGTTCGCATCGAGAATCATCCCATCTTCATGGAACAGAACGGCTTCGATGACCGATTCGGCAAACATGCGATAACGCTGTTCCTTATAACGGAGCTCACGTTTCAACTCAATCTCGGAACTCACATCAAATACGAAGAAAAAGAAGCCGATGAGTTGCTCTTGCTCATAAACGGGATGCATGAACAATTTGCCGATGAAATGTGTCCGATCTTTACATTGAAATTTCCATTCCCGGTCTCCTTTGTCGAGTGCGAGGCGTAACATTTGTTCGAACGATAGCAACCGTTCCGTCTCGTCTTGATAAGCAGAGCGCTTTTCACTTAATTCTCTCGATTCAAATAAAGCGAACGGTGTCATTTCGTAAAGCACTTCATGGGGCGCATAGCCAAACAGTTCCGTGGCCCCCTGATTGAAACGAGTAATCAACAGATTCGCATCCGTCATGATCATCGCCATGTCGAGTTCAGTATGCATCATCGCCTCAAAAGCGTTGTGTTGAATCGTCACGCGTGTATCATGGGGCAATGGCTCAATGGAGAGGATATATTGATTTTCCCACGGAATGGCGTGTACTCGCATCGTTGGCAGTTCATACATCCAAGGCAGTCCTTGTTCCATCCGACGAGACAATTCCATCGTAATCGGTGACTGATTGACCATATGAAAAAGGTTCGAACGTCTCTGTAGATTCTCAGGAAACTGCTCGAGAAACGGACGGTTTGCCTGAACGATTGTTCCATCTTTCTGTATTAACGCAACTCCGTAAGGTAATGCATGAAGTAACTCACTTTGGAGATTGGCATGATTCTCCATGAACAGTCATCCCTCCTTCGCGGTGTCAGACGAGCACATCTTCTATATCATTCGACAGATCCCCCTTTCATTTCCTGCCCTCAAAACAGTAAAGTGAGGGAGAGGAATTGGAAAGGAAAGATGAGCATGATTGGATTACTCATTGGGATCATCGGTGCCATATGTTTATGGTGGTTCGAGGCACCGCTTTGGAGCAGCGTACTGCTTCTCTTGCTTGGAATTGCATGGTTTATATGGAAAGTAAGGCTGTCGACCATCGACCGCATTGATCGGATGGATGGTCGGGAGTTTGAATTATTTTTAGAGGAAGTGTTCACCGCGCTTGGTTACACGGTCACGGTGACTCCAGCATCACGTGACTTTGGTGCTGACTTGTTATTGGAGACACCGGATGGATGGTCGATTGCCGTTCAAGCAAAGCGTTATGAAAAGACGGTCGGACTCGAAGCGGTTCAACAAATTGCAGCGGCCGTTCCCTATTATCAAGCACACGAAGGCTGGGTCGTGACGAACTCGAATTTCACGGACAGCGCATACGAATTGGCGGCGCCAAATCAAGTTCGTCTGATTGCAAGAATGGAGCTTGAAGAACTCTTAAAAGAAGCGGGATATAAGCGATGAGAATAGGCTTGTTCACAAGTTCGACAGAATCCAAATGATGTCGAAAAAAAAGGGTTGTCTTTTTCTTTAAACGATGCAATAATCATCTTCGTCATATGAAATATGTAGTAGTTGAAACGAGATAAAAACTACACAGAGAAACGATTGGGGTTTTCAGTAATACCCGACCGTACACATACAAACAATCACGGTTGGAACGTGCTAGGAGGAAAAAGCGGTGCGCAAATTAATTTATGTAAAAGGTTGCGTCTTTACACAAGGTGAGGCGACCATTTATGACGAGACAAATGATGCGATCGGATCTGTTCACCGCGACGCGGAAGGCAGTGTCCAAGTGCACAATTTGTCTGGACGACAGATCGCTCATGGGAAATACATCCCAAACTGCCAAAAATGGGTCGTGATGAACCATGATGGACAGGCGATTGGTCAATTGAAAGACAAGTTCTCGTTATTCGGGAAAAAGTGTGAGTACAACGTCTATGAACGCGGACTCTTCACGATTCAATATGATGTGGAACGTCACAAGTTTAGCGTTCGCGACAAAGCAGGTAAACTTGTCGCGGAACTACGGAAACAAGAAGACGATACGTTCTGCTTAACGAAAGAAGCCGATCAGTTATCGATGTTCGAACTCCTTTCCGTCTTAAAGACGTTAACGGTCAAATCACGGATGCCGCTCGCAGCATCTGTCTCATAACGATGACGAGCACCGGTCAAGAGACCGGTGTTTTTTGATACGAAAAAACCGTTTCATTAAATGAAACGGTTCAAATAGTGCTTGGCCTCGAGTTCAAGTGTCGTCACCCGATGTGCGTATAGACAAAGCTTCAAGACGTGAATGATATTTGGATGTTCATAGTTCATCTTTTCGAGCGAACGCTTCGCCCGTGTATCGAGAAGGTCGATCGGGCTTGTTGACTTCGCATACTCCGCGTAAAGTCGATAAAAATCAATCGGTTTGATGAAGTCGTCTTCGTCCCGGTCAGGGTTGTTGAAGATGAGCGCCAACAAGGAACTCGTCTCTT
Organism: Exiguobacterium sp. HVEsp1; assembly: GCF_002009685.1. Taxonomy (GTDB): domain Bacteria; phylum Bacillota; class Bacilli; order Exiguobacteriales; family Exiguobacteriaceae; genus Exiguobacterium; species Exiguobacterium profundum. The sequence continues at coordinate 349,946 of NZ_KV917367.1, forward strand.
CGAGGGAAAAAAGGTGTTTCAAGTCATCAAGGAGATAAATGATTGCCGCTTGATGCAAGGAATACTTTTTACCGATTCGTGGGACACCGATGATTTTACGGACTTCACGCTTCGTCCAGTTTTGAATCGTCGTCGCGGAGAGATGCTCGCCGGTCAATGCGTTAGCGAGGGCGACGATTTGATTAATCGATAAGCCGTTCTTTTCAATATGAAACAAGTGGATTTTTCGAAGCTCTTTTGGGAAATGTTCACGCACGTCTTCAGGGAAGAGGGCGATGGCTCGCTCGATTTCTCCGACCTGCATAAAATGAAGGCAATCTGCCAAAGTTTGAATTGAAGTTGCGTCGCGCATACGGCCACCCTTTCTATCGCCAACAGCGTACGTTGGCTATACAGTCATTTGACCTCATTCTACCAAATGTTTGAAAAGTAAGCTAGGATGGGCACTGATTAAGGTATAATGACGGTATCATACACACTCTATATATGAAGGTGGTCAAGCAATGAATGAATGGATTAGTTCGATTCTTTCCATTGTAGTCGTCCTCGTGTTTCTCGTGGGTCTCGAGCAAGTCGGGAAACGTCTTGGATGGACGGATGAAACGATTCGAAAAAGTGTACATATCGCAGTCGGACATTGGTCGTTACTAGCAGTTTGGTTAATGGATTCATGGTACGTCGCGGCAGTCCCGCTCATCTTCTTCACATTTGCGAATGCGGTCCTTTTGTATAAAAGCCCGTCACCGGTGCATCAAACGGAGCGGAAATCATTCGGGACCGTATACTATCCGATTGCATTGCTCATTATTTTATACTTCTTCTTCGAGTCTGAGCCGATCGCGTTTTTAGCCGGGTCACTCGTCCTCGCCTGGGGGGACGGGATGGCAGCACTCATCGGGCGTAAATATGGGACGGTCGTCTATGATTTATATGGCCAAAAGCGTTCTTTCCAAGGAAGCATCGCCATGTTTCTAAGCTCGTATGCTGTCTTATTTTTATTGTTTTTGTGGAATGATGTCGTCCTTTGGCAAGTGGTAACATATGGGTTTATCATTTCCATCATCGCTACGCTAACTGAAGCGATTTCATATCGAGATTGGGATAACTTTACAATTCCTATCATCGTTGCCATTGCGACATCGCTATTGCTATAAACTAATCATGAATTTGTAAGAAAAACGTTGCTTGTCACGTCCAATAATCATTTGTATACTGTGATTCGTACTGAAACCATTCAGTGACGTGCTCGGAACGAATGAAGTGGGACCGAGACACTGATTAAATAGAACATAAAGGATTGAGTGAACGCATGAGCTTTTTACAGCAACTTCAAATGATCATTCCGGCCGAGCGCGTCCTTCAAGACGAGCCATTGTCGGCACACACATATACAAAACTAGGGGGCAAAGCAGATTACTTCGTGGCTCCACACACGTACGAAGAAGTACAGGCCGTCTTACAACTGGCCCACCAAGAAGCGATGCCGTTTATGATTCTTGGCTTCGGTTCAAACTTGATCGTCCGCGATGGCGGCATCCGTGGAATCGTTTTGAACTTGAATGAACTCAACTCGATTCGTCGGGAAGGGAATCAAATAATTGCCCAGGCAGGAGCAGCGATTATCGACGTCTCACGTCAAGCACTGGCAGAGGGATTATCGGGCCTCGAGTTCGCATGTGGGATCCCTGGGACGGTCGGTGGTGCCGTCTACATGAACGCAGGTGCATACGGCGGAGAAACGAAAGACGTCATCACATCTGCGACGGTGTTGACGCAGGATGGTCAAGTACTTCATTTATCTAAAGATGAACTCGATCTTGACTACCGAACGAGCCGTGTCTCAAAAGAGGGCTTGATCGTACTCGAGGCAACGTTCGAACTAGAACCGAAAAACTATGAATTAATCAAAGAAGTCATGGACGACTTGACGTATAAACGTGAATCGAAACAACCGCTTGAATACCCTTCGTGTGGTAGTGTGTTCAAACGTCCGCCTGGCTATTTTGCCGGCAAGTTGATTCAAGACTCTGGACTGCAAGGGAAACGCATCGGAGGAGCGGAAGTCTCGCTCAAGCATGCTGGGTTCATCGTCAATATCGATGAGGCGACGGCGACAGAGTACATTTCACTCATCCGTCACGTCCAGGCGACCGTTAAAGAGAAATTCGAAGTGGAATTAGAGCCGGAAGTGAAAATCATCGGGGAAGATATCGCCGTTGAGAACGCATAACGCATAATAATGAAGGAATCGGACGATGGCGTTCGGTTTCTTCTTTTTTTATATAGAAAAAGACGATGAGAACGGGCATCTCATCGTCTTAAGGGTTAAGCTTGTGTTTGTTTCGAGACCGCCTCATGGGCAGGAACGAACGGATATTCCAAATCACGTGCAACCGCTTCATACGTGACCGTTCCATTGATGACGTTTAGGCCTTTGAGAAGTGCCTCGTTTTCAAGAAGTGCTGGGAATACGCCTTTTTGCGCACACTCGATGATATATGGCATCGTCGCGTTTGTCAGACCCATTGTCGAAGTGCGTGGCACGGCACCTGGCATGTTAGCGACAGCGTAGTGTTGCACGCCATAACGCTCATACGTTGGCGCATCATGCGTCGTGATATGGTCGATCGTCTCACAAATCCCACCTTGGTCGATGGCGACGTCGACGATGACCGAACCAGACGACATGCGCTGTACCATTTCTTCCGTGACGAGTTTCGGTGCTTTTGCTCCTGGAATGAGCACGGCACCAATCACAAGGTCACTCTCAGCCACTTGTTTCGCAATGTTGTATTTATTTGAGATCAACGTATTGATTGTGTTTCCGAACAAGTCGTCGATTTGACGAAGACGAGCCGGGCTAATGTCCATCAACGTCACGCTCGCCCCAAGACCAATTGCGATTCGAGCTGCATTCGTTCCAACGACACCGCCTCCGATGACCGTGACGTTCGCACGAGGCACGCCTGGGAGACCAGACATCAAGATTCCTTTTCCACCATGTGGTTTTTCAAGGATTTGAGCTCCGATTTGCGCAGCCATACGTCCTGCCACTTCACTCATCGGTGTGAGGAGTGGTAACGTGCGATCCACTTCTACTGTCTCGTAGGCGATGGCTGTAATCCCAGAATCGACGAGCGCTTTCGTTAATTCTGGCTCTGCCGCAAGGTGTAAATAGGTGAAGAGCGTCAAGTCAGGACGGAAGTATTGATACTCAGACGGCTGTGGTTCTTTTACTTTGAGAGCGAGTTCGACGCCTTCCCAAACTTCTTTCGCCGTTTCAAGAATCGTTGCACCGGCATCAATATATTCCATATTCGTGAATCCGCTACCGAGACCGGCATTCGTTTCGACGAATACATCATGACCAAGCTCCGTTAACATAAATGCACCCATCGGTGTTAAGGCCACCCGATTTTCATTGTTTTTAATCTCTTTTAATACCCCGATTTTCATGGAACATTCCCCTTTCATTCCGTTGACACAATTTGTTCACACCCCTAGTATAGACCCATTTGAAAACGCTGTCTTTAGCATGGATTCTAAAAACAAAGGCGCTCACTTTGTGAAAAATCACAAAGTGAGCGTCTAGTCTTCTAATCGATATTGACCAGCCTTAATGGCTAAATAAATCATGGATCTTTCTGGTAAGGAAACTTGTGTGATATTCGTCAACTCTTCGATGCGGCGAATCCGGTACAGAACGGTATTCGGATGAATATGAAGATGAGCGGCGACTCGTTTGACGTTCCCATCAAAATAAAAATACCATTCGAGCGTCTTCACGAGTTCGGTCTGATGGGATGAATCATAATGCTGCAACCGTTCGACTGTCGGGTGGGTCTCCAGTCGGAGTCCGATACGGCGAGCGAGTTCCGGGACGAGTTGATAAATACCGATCTGCTCGAAGGCACGGGAAGTCGATAGTTCGAGCGGGAACTTGCGACGCAGCGTGGTAACCCGTCGCGCTTCTTCGGCTGCGGCATATAACATGTCACTTTCGAAAAAACGTCGGCTGATGCCAAGATGTGGTTCGGATTCGCTGAACTTGTCTTGAAGCAATTGTTCAAACCGTTCCGCCCAGGCTATGAGTACAGTCTCTTCATCGGAGAGTTCAGACTTCATATAATGCCAGACGAGTAGCTGCTGACCGTCGATGGCATGTAAAACGACTTCAATTGACTCTTGCGTCGCAAGCACATAGTGAAGGCGTTCCGCAAGTTGAGGGGTGATCGGTTGAGCACATTCGATGACCGTCAACCGACTGGCAACAGCGATCGGAGCAAGTTCGTTCAATCGTTCGCGATTCGCATCTGTCAGGGTCGGGGAAGCGAGGACATCTAATAAAAAGCGTTCGAGCTCGGCGCTGATTCGTCGCTCGTGCATCGCGATGGTCATAAGTAGCTTTTTGGCGATGGTCGCCCCTTCTTGCAAGATGGCTAATTCTTGAGTGCTGAACGGATTTGTCCGAGCTAAGCTCCAAATATAGCCGAGTACTTCATCATGTTGTTTGATGACGATTGCGGCGCGTTCCCCAAGACCGACGGCGAGACGGGCCGGGATGACGACCGGTTCATCTTGGTCGATGACTTCTTGTAAAATACCACTCTCCCATAGGTCTTCGATGACAGCTTCTGGGACACGACGCCCGATGATGGTCGCAATCCTGGCCGGGTCGGTCGAATCAGGATGTGTACTATAAGCGAGCAACTGGTGGTGGCGATTCTCAATCGTGATCGGTGCTCGAATCGCTTGACCAATCGCTTCGGCGAGTGTATCGAGAGACTCATAAGATTTCTGCAAAAAAGGCATGTCGATTCCTCCTCTCTCTTGAGTATACCGTCTTCTTTGTGAAACTTCACAAAAAGAATCAAGAGTGTGAGAAATGACATACCTTCTGCGATTACATTGGGAAAAACAGTCCGACGACGAGACCGAGTAACGCTCCGACAATGACTTGGAACGGCGTATGGCCGACGAGTTCATTCAAGAGTGGGGTCTCATGTTTAATTCCTTTGAAATAATCGTTCAAGAGCCGTGCTTGGAAACCGACCGCCTGCCGAACTCCGGTCGCATCATACATGACGATAGTGGCAAAGACGACAGCGAGAGCGAATAGACTCGAGTCAATGCCTTCCATTCGCCCAATCGCGGTAGCGAGTGCGACGACGGTAGACGAGTGCGAACTTGGCATGCCTCCTGAAGCGAACATGATTTCAATTTCAAAATCTCTTGTTTTAATGAGTTCAGTTACGAGCTTAGCCGCTTGGGCGATAAACCAAGCGAGAATCGCAGCGAGTAAAGGTTCGTTAAACATGCGTGCATTCACTTCCTGTCTGACATAGTATCTTCACTATACCCGAAAGAGGCGCAAGCTAGACGTTAAGATTTCGTCAAAAAAAGATGTCTTGGACACGTTCTCCAAGACATCTTCTGGTCGATTTTTGTTACCCGACTACTCCTTCAGTCTCCTGAAGTTTCTCTGCAATGTTATCGATGATATAACGGTTGCGTGGGTGTTCTTGACACTCCTTCGAGCATGAACGCATTTGTTTCGGTTCACACTCTTCACAACAGAAATGCTGTGCATTGCACTCCGGGTTGGCACAATTAACGTAACGAACCGTCTCTGTCCCACAGTGCATACAGTGTGAGACGACAGATGGGTTCACGGAGTTAACCGGGACATTGATCCGCTCGTCAAAGACATAGAGCTCGCCTTCCCAGTCTTCTCCTTTTGTCGCTTCATCTTTTCCATACATCGCGACACCACCTTTAAGGTGGAAGATGTTGTCGTGACCTCGGTCACGCATATATGCTGTAAATTTCTCGCAACGGACGCCACCGGTACAGTACGTGAGAAGTGTTTTCCCTTCGTAGAGGTCCTTGTTCTCTTCGAGCCATTCCGGCATGTAACGTGAAGCCTCTACATCGATTTTGATCGCATTTTTAAAGTGACCAAGTTCGTACTCGTAGTTGTTACGAACGTCGAGGATGACGACATCATCACGATTCATCATCTCTTTCCATTCTGCTGGTTCGAGGTATGCACCGTGTTGTTTCGGTACATCAAACTCGCCATCAAAGCGCCACGTCACGAGCTCTTTCTTGTGACGGACAAAAATTTTCTTGAAGGCATGCTCTTCGACTTCATCGATTTTGAACTCGATATCGCTGAAGAGAGGGTTTGCTTTCAAGTCATTCATGTACTGCTCGGTTTGCTCCCAAGTACCAGAGCACGTCCCGTTGATTCCTTCGGAGGAAATCAAGATGCGTCCTTTGATGCCGAGGTCCTTACAATACTTCAAATGTTCTTGCGTGAGTGTTTCTGGGTCTTCGATGTTGACGTACTTATAGTACAGCAAGACCCGCATTGGTTTTGTTTCCATGTTGTGTTGCTCCCCTGTGTTCAGTTTTTTGCAGGAAAACGAACGTTGGGTTGTGTCGTTCGACGAATAGACTTGCCTGCAACCACAAGTCCATTATTATATGATAAATATCACGACGAATTTTCGCAAATGGTTTTTAATTTTTTTTGACGAATGCAGGGAGATGCGTCTTGTAAATCGAATTCGGGTAATAGAGTAGTAACGAAAGTTGAAGGTGGAACGACTATGCTTAATTCTCTCCAACAGTACATCATCCAATTGATTGAATGGCTTCAAAGTTTGCCTGGTGGTCCATGGGCTGGACTCGGTGCACCGTTTTTAGAAGCGATTTTTCCATTTTTACCACTCGTCTTAATCATCTCTGCCAATGCAGCGACATACGGCTTTCTGTTAGGCGTTCTCTTATCCTGGATCGGGAACCTTCTTGGAACCATCGTCGTTTTTGCGGCTGTCCGTTACGTTTTCCGCAAACCGATGACGCGCTGGCTCGAAAAACATAAGGCGGCGGTCTATTGGTTGGAACGAATCAATCATATGAGTCCGATCTCGCTCGGATTCTTATATTCTCTCCCGTTCATCCCGGTCAGTTTGATCACGTATTTATTGGCGCTCATTCAGATGCCGCTCCGTACGTTCATCATGGCGGCAGGATTCGGGAAACTGCTCGTCGTCGTGATTTTCTCTGTCATCGGGGACCAATGGGAAGAATTTATCCAAAGTCCATTTCGTTTATCGATGCTCGGTCTACTTTTGGTCGCATTATGGGCCATCAGCCGGGGGCTAGAAGAAGTGCTCAAACGACGCGCGTTCAAGAAACGGAACGAGCAATTGAAACAAGAGATGGTCACGAAACGACAAACACCCCTTTGAACAAGGGGGTGTTTTCACTTATGACTGTTTTTTAAAACGTGGGAAATTGAATGCGATGGCGATTCCTCCACAAACAAAGAGAAGGAACGGATAAAACATGAACGGGACGAGGTCCGGCGAAGCGGTCTTCGTCAACTCTGCGGCGATGAGTAATTGAGCTCCATATGGGAGAATTCCTTGTACACCACATGAGAAGATATCGAGTACGCTCGCTGATTTCTTCCGTTCGATGTCATATTCGTCCGCAATGTTCGCTGCAAGTGGTCCGGCTACGAGAATGGAAATCGTATTGTTTGCCGTCGCCACGTTCGTCGCACTGACAAGTCCGGCGATGCTCCACTCGGCACCGGCACGTTTTTGAATACGGGATGTCAACGCGTCACGTAAATACGTGAGTCCGCCGTTGTGTGAGATGAGACCGACGAGTCCACCCATGAGTAATGTCAGGAATGAAATTTCGGCCATGCCAATCATCCCGTCCGCAATAGCTGTCACAAACGCCGTGACGGATAGGCTTCCATCTAGGAGACCGATGATGCCGGTGAGCGTGATGCCACCTAACAGAACCAAAATGACGTTCAGTCCTGTCAATGCGAGTCCGATGACGGCAAGATACGGAATCAGTTTGTACCATTCGAATGCGGCGACATCGACCGTTGACTCCCCATTTGACAAGACGGCGAGTAAAACCGTCGTGATGATAGCGGCCGGTAACACGATCCAGAAGTTCGTGCGGAATTTATCACGCATGTTCGTTCGTTGCGTCCGGACGGCAGCGATGGTCGTGTCTGAGATGAACGAGAGATTGTCCCCGAACATCGCCCCTCCGACAACGGCTGCGGCAGCGATGGCGACATTGACGCCACTCTCTTCATGGATACCGAGGGCGATCGGTGCAAGTGCCGCAATTGTACCCGTCGACGTTCCCATCGCCATTGAAATGAAGGCGGCGATGACGAAGAGTCCGCTCAAGAGAAGCGAAGGTGGTAATAGAGTCAAGGCGGCGTTGACCGTTGCATCGATTGCCCCGATGGCTTCCGCTACCGTTGAAAAGGCGCCAGCCAGTAAGAAAATGAAAATCATGATGATGATGCCCGGATTGCCGGCTCCTTGCGCGATGCGCTCGACGGTTTGGGTGGCACTTCCTTTTGTCATGAATGCCGCAACCATCAAGGCGATGATGGCTGCGACGAGTACCGGAAACTTATAAAAGTCTCCGTAATAGACACCCGCCCCGATGAAGAAGAGTAAGAAGACGAGTAACGGCAAGAGTGCCCATTTGTTTGCTGTTGGTTGTTCCAAAATAATCACCTCACTAAAAAAATAAAAAGGACCCTTTTCTGAGAAAAAAGGTCCTTCGTGCGAAATACCCTTTTCATCTTTCGAGCAATACGCCCGCTGGATTTGGCACAGGTTCCCCGCTGCCGAGACTTCACAGGGCCAGTCCCTCCGTCTCTCTCGATAAAAAGTGAATCTATCCAATTAGTAAACACGTTCCCTAACGTACCTGTTTCAAATCTGCTTGTCAACTTAAAAACTCCCCAATTCGATGTGAGAAAGGGGAGTTTACGTCGTTAAATTGTTGAAGTGCGCCACGCGGTTACGTCCCGCGTATTTACCACCGACATATAGCGCACGGTCCGCGTTTCGAATCGTATCGTCTAATCGCTTATTTCCAAACGCATCGATTGTATCGACCCCGATGGACGCGGTCACAGAAACCTCGTGATGATCGACAAGGAACGGTTTCGCTTCGATTTGCTGGCGAATTCTTTCTGCAATGTCAACGGCTTGAGACATGTCACAATGATTGAGAAGCAAGATAAATTCTTCCCCACCATAACGGGCGGCGAAGTCATCAGCACGAAGGACTTGCCGGATACGTCGACCAAATTCCTGTAACACTTGGTCACCGACTTGATGGCCATACGTATCATTGATTTTTTTAAAGAAATCGATGTCGAGCATGGCGACCGAGATTGGATACATCGAGATGTCGGATATTTGTTGAATTCCGTATTCGTAGAAGGCGCGGGCATTGGCGAGAAGGGTCAAACTGTCCGTCCGGCTCTCGGTATACAGACGATCTCGTTCATGACAGCGGCTGATGGTCCGGTTGAACGACTTGAGCAACTTGATGATTTCATGTTGGATAATCTTCGGATACCCATATATAGGTTCTCCTGTCATCACGATCCATGTTCGGATTCCCTCGATCTCTTCCGAACGAATCGAGACGAAGCTGTGGTAGTCGTCATGAAAAGCGTCAGACAATGAAGCATCCCACTCAAATCGCATCTCGTAGTCAAGGACCGGCTCGACAGGTTGACTGATATCCAGTAGCGCAAATACGACGGGGCGATCAATCGGTTGACGTGTCTTCAAGTCGAAGTAGAGTGTGCGATCAAAAAGTTTGAACTCGATATATCCTTCATTGTAATGGTTCAATTGTTCACACTGACTTAAAAAGACTTCAATGGCTTGTGCTTCGCTCTGTGATAAAGAGACGGCTTCTTTCGCTTCGTCGTACTGTTCAATCAGAGATTTATACGCATCCTGTCGTCCCTTTTGAATGAGAAGTCGTTTGATGAAGAAGGTCAACGCTGCCGCGATGCTACTGACGACAAGTAAATTCGTCTCTCGGAAGAACGCTGCCGCTAAGATGAAGATCAAACTGACGACATATGTGTAGAAAGCGATTTTCATGAAGTCGCTCAATGCGATATCGACGCGGAACCACCATCTCACCTGATATTTTTGAAATACGGTATTTAACAAGATAGCAAAGAATAACCCGGCAAGCGGTACAAACGATTCTTGCGAATAAAAATCAAGGCCGGTTACCCCACCGAGGGCGAGATAGACGGTAGCGGGAATGACAATTTCTAAGTATGCCGTAATCGCGTTCCATGGATAGGTGAAGCGGAATCGGCGTATGGCGACTTTTGGTCTCAGATTGGCGAACTGAAAGACGAATAATCCAATCTGGTTGACGATGAGTGCGGTTTCAAATCCAAAGAATAGAAATAGAATTAATACAATACTCTCAGAGAATGTGAAGTACACACCTTTGACTTCGATTGAATCGAGTTGAAAGATGATGACAAGTAATGAGATTAAAATAAAGGACAACGGATCGATGGTCGGGGCGTGCAGCACATCCAATGCAAATAATCCGATGGTGAAGCAGAACAAAACACTCCATATACTCCAACCGAGCACGGACATCTTGCGAAAGTGGTTCATGTGTTCCCTCCTAGCATGGGACATTTCAAGATATAATAGTAAAGATTCGTCATGATTTCTTGCGAGTCCTGCCTTTCTTTTATCATGCTTGAATTCTAGCATTGAGTATACAGGGAATATCCTCTATAATGAAGTTGCTTTTCAACCGCATAGACGAAAGTCGATGAAAAAGAGAGTAACGATGGTTTAGTCAACAAAGCGACCTGGGGATTGGTGAGAGCCTGGGCTGACAAACGTCGCGAAACGCACTTTTGAGATGCTATCCGAAACGAGAGTAGGCATAGCCGGAGGGAACCGTTATCACCATAAAGCGGTCTGCATCATGCAGGCAAGAAGAGTGGTACCGCGGGAATTCCCGTCTCTTTGCATCTATGCAAAGGGCGTTTTTTTTATGAGTTGTTATTGAAGAAGGAGGACATACAGATGAGTTATGAACGCAAATATGCAGAAGCACTATCCCGTGTCATCGGTGAAGAACTCACGATTGACCAAATTGAAGCATTGATTGAGAAGCCAAAACACGAGGCGCACGGTGATCTCGCGTTCCCGTGTTTCCAATTGGCGAAAGCTTACCGAAAAGCACCTGTCATGATTGCGACAGATATCGCAAATGAATTGAACGATGAATTGTTCACGAAAGTGGAGGCGGCGGGACCTTACGTCAACGTCTTCTTGAGCCGTGATGTCGTATCAAAAGAAATCATCAACACCGTACTTGAGGAAAAATCGGAATATGCGACACACGAAGCACGCAATGAAACGATTGTGACGGACTTCTCGTCACCAAACATTGCGAAGCCGTTCTCGATGGGTCACTTGCGTTCGACGGTGATTGGGAATGCGATCAACCAAATCGCACGTAAAAACGGATATGACGTCGTCGGCGTCAACCACCTTGGGGACTGGGGCACTCAGTTCGGGAAATTGATGGTCGCCTACAAGAAGTGGGGCGATGAGGAAGCGGTACGCGCCAATCCAATCGCAGAACTCTTGAAATTATACGTCCATTTCCACGAAGAGGCGAAGACACAACCAGAACTCGAAGACGAAGGCCGTGCTTGGTTCAAAAAGCTTGAAGATGGTGATGCGGAAGCGACAGAGCTTTGGCAGTGGTTCCGTGACGAGTCGCTCAAAGAGTTCCAAAAAGTATATGACCTCCTTGGAGTGAAATTCGAAAGTTTCAACGGGGAAGCGTTCTATAATGATAAAATGGGACGCGTCGTCGAGATGCTAGAAGCGAAAAACCTCTTAGTGGAAAGTGAAGGGGCGATGGTCGTCTCGCTCGAAGAGGAGAACTTGCCACCTTGCTTGATCAAGAAAAAAGATGGCGCGACGTTGTACGCGACACGTGATTTGGCAGCGGCAATCTATCGTTACGAGACGTACAACTTCGTTCAAGCGAACTATGTCGTCGGTGGCGAACAGGCGCTACATTTCAAACAACTCTTCTCGGTCCTTCGTAAGCTTGGATATGACTTTGTTGATGGCATGCATCACGTGCCGTTCGGCTTGATCTTGCAAGAAGGGAAAAAGATGTCGACACGTAAAGGACGCATCGTTCTTCTTGAAGAAGTGTTGAAAGAAGCAATCGAAAAAGCACAGGCGAACATCGAACAGAAGAACCCGGATCTTGCGAACGCAGAAGACGTCGCACGCATGGTCGGTGTCGGCGCGGTCGTCTTCCACGATTTGAAAAACGAACGCATCAACAACATCGAGTTTGATCTCGACAGCATGCTCAAGTTCGAAGGGGAGACAGGACCTTACGTCCAATACACGAATGCTCGTGCAAACTCACTCCTCCGTAAAGGGAACTACGATGGTTCATCGTTCACTGGTGCAGACGATGATTACTCATGGGGTGTCGTCACGATGCTCAACGCGTTCCCGCACGTCATCACACGTGCGCATGAACGTCGCGAACCATCCATCATCAGCCGTTATGTACTTGACCTCGCGCAAGCGTTCAACAAGTACTACGGTCACGTCCGCGTCCTAGAGGAAGATGCGAGCAAACAATCGCGTCTCGCTCTCGTCAAGGCAGTGACGCTCGTATTGACAGAAGGGCTCCGTTTACTCGGTGTCGAAGCGCCGGAAGAAATGTAAGACAGACGAAAGGACCTCAAAAAATTGAGGCCCAGCTTGTTGACTAACATAAATCATATCGCTTCGGAGTCGGGACGCCGTCGGGCGAGCAACGCAAACGGTCGTCATCTGACGGCCGTTTGTCTTTTTCTAAGGCCTCGATGGCCGAAAAAATCATCAAAAGAAGGAATCCGACATGTAACGCTTCAATCCTGAAAACGACATGAAGCGAACCAGACGGAATCGAGAAGGTTCAACGCGCCAATCTGGCTTCAGTCACTGTACAAAGCATAAAAAGTTGCCTAACCTGTTGATTGGAAAGGACCGTCTCATAATACGTCTTCAATTTCTTGGGGCAGAACGCCCCAAGAAATCGAAACCCACAAAAAAAGATGGACCAGATTGCAAGATGCAATCTGGTTCATCAACAGCCTGGACCTCAAAAATTGAGGTCCTTTTTGTATTCACGCTTTCATCCGCGTCACCGTCCGGGCTTCCGTATCATAGAGACACCATTCCCGATCGAATATGACAGCACCGACGTTGATGACATATCGTTTTTTCTTCAAATGGAACGGTGTCCCGATTTCCCACGGCAAGGATTTTCCTTTTCGGTAAATCCCGGGGATGTGACTATGTCCGATGAAGACGAGTGGATATTTCCCTTTCTCGACAACCGGTTCCCAGTCTTCGTTCCATTTGACTTGATGCCCATGTAAAAAGCGGGCTTCCTCGAGAGTCGTCTGTTCCGGCAATAAGGAAATCCGTGTTTTCACGGGATGGTCGATGACGAGCACCTCGTCGATTCGCTCTTCCTGATTACCACGTAGACTCGGAAATGTGAGTAGCGCTTCGTAATTCGGATCATACGTCACGACGTCTTCCACATGATGAAAGCGTTCGTGACGTCGTTTTTTCCCGATGTGGCATTCATATAGATCCCCGAGACAGAGAATGTGCTCGGTTTCTCGCCGGACATCATCGAGAACGGCCTTCAAATCATCAAACGAACCGTGTGGGTCACTGATGATGGCGAGTTTCATCGGAAGTTCGTAAATTGGGCATCGACGGACAACTCGAGTTCACGTACGAGTTGCATGACGGCTTGAAGATCGTCACGCGACTTACCTGTCACGCGAATTTGGTCGTCCTGGATTTGCGATTTGACTTTTAGTTTTGATTCCTTGATGGCGTTGTTGATTTTCTTCGCGTCGTCTTTGTCGATGCCGCTTTTCAATTTCACACGTTGGCGAACCGTGCCGCCGAGTGCGTTCTCTACTTTTTGATAGTCGAGGTTTTTCGTCGGGACACCGCGTTTGATCAATTTCGTGATCAAGACGTCTTTTAATTGCTCGAGTTTGTAGTCGTCATCCGAGATGAGGACGAGGTCGCCATTGTCGAGTGACATCTCACTCTTTGAGCCTTTGAAGTCGTAACGGTTCAAAATTTCCTTTTCTGCGATTTGGATTGCGTTCTTCACTTCTTCAAGATTCATTTCTGACACGATATCGAAAGAATTGTCTTTTGCCATGTTTCATCCATCCTTTGTGTGGTTTTGTTATAATGATAGCAGATTTGAAGCAGTGAAGGAGTGAAGAGATGGAACGTACAATGGATCAACACACACATGCAGACTTAGATCACGTTGCCTATCACGGGAAAGACCTAGGGGTGACGTTCAAAGGGGAACAGATTCGACTACGAGTTTGGTCTCCGGTAGCGGAACAGATGTCGGTCAAGTTATATCGAACAGCCCGTGCCCGTAAGTTTGAACGACTCGAGCTCGAGCCGGCTGAGAAGGGGACGTGGGTGATCGAACTCGACCGTGCCTTATTCGAAGGTCAATTTTATGTATTTGAAGCGCTGATTGATGGGAAGAAAGTGGAGTCGCTCGATCCGTATGCGAAAGTCGTCGGAGTGAATGGGAAGCGTGGATGTCTACTTGACCCGGCATCCTTGAACCCGGACCATTGGATCAAAGAACGTCCGCTATTCAATTCTTCACAAGAGGCGGTCATCTATGAGGCGCACGTCCGCGATTTGACGAGTCACCCAGAGAGTGGGGCGACGCACCGTGGGAAGTTCTTAGGGATGACCGAGACGGGTACGACGACCACGAGCGGTTACCCGACAGGACTCGATTACATCACCTCGCTCGGAATCACACATCTTCAATTGATGCCGTTCTTTGACTACGGCTCGGTGAATGAGTCACGTGAAGGGGAAGACAACTATAACTGGGGCTACGATCCGGTTCATTACTTTGCGGTTGAAGGTTCTTACGCCTCGTCGGCAGATGATCCGGCGTCGCGAATTGTCGAATTGAAGGCAATGATTCAAGCGCTCCACGATCGGGGCATCCGGGTCATCATGGACGTCGTCTTCAATCATACGTACGATGCGTTGACGACACCGCTCGGTCAATTCGTCCCGGATTATTACTATCGCTTAAATGAAGACGGGACACTCGCGGATGGTTCGGCATGTGGGAATGACACGGCCTCTGAGCGTACGATGATGCGTAAGCTCATGGTCGAGTGTGTCACGTACTGGGCGAAAGAATTCATGATTGACGGGTTCCGTTTTGATTTGATGGGACTCCATGACGTCAAAACGATGAATCAGATTCGGAAAGCGCTCGATCGAGTCGACCCATCGATTCTTGTCATCGGGGAAGGCTGGGACTTGGATACGCCGCTCCCGGTTCGTGAAAAAGCGAATCAACATAATGCGCATAAGATGCCACGCATCGCCCAATTCAATGATGGGATTCGAGACGGTGTCCGCGGAGACGTCTTTATCGAAGACTTACCGGGCTGGGTGAGCGGCAACACGGACATGACAGCAGACGTGAAACGTGGGATTGCTGGTGGCATCACGAGCCAAAGTTTCGCTGATGAGCCGAACCAGGTCGTCAACTATGTGGAATGTCATGATAATTTGACGCTTTGGGACAAGTTGTCCGTGACGAATCCGGAAGATGATGAGACGACACGTCGCCGTCGCCACCGTTTGGCGACATCGATTGTGCTCCTGAGTCAAGGGATTCCATTCCTTCACAGTGGACAGGAGTTCTTCCGGACAAAAGACGGGGATGAGAACAGCTTCAATTCAGGCGAAGTCGTCAACCGTGTGGACTGGAACCGGGCGGAGCAAGAAGCGCCAAGTGTGGAATATGTGAAAGGTCTCTTGCGTCTGCGTAAGCAGTATCCGCTCTTCCGACTCGAAAACACGGAACAGATTCGCAAACACTTGCGTTTCTTTGATGAAGCAGAGGGTGTGATTGCCTTTGAATTGAGCCGTCATGTGGAAGGATATGTAGAACGACATATCGTCTACCACAACGCACTCGAGGAGGCGGTTGAGGTCAAACTTCCATCTGGCAAGTTCGAGGTGAACGTGGAGGACCATACCGTTAATCTGACGGCGCCACGTCAAGTCGAGGACCGTTATATGACGGTCGCTCCACTCTCGACACTAGTCGTAACCGAACGTCGCCCAGATTACAGCAAGTACGCTGTGGCCGGTGGTGCGGCCCTCGCTGTAATCGGTGGTCTCTGGTATGTATCGAGAAAGCGGAAACGCAAAGAACAGTAACCAAAAAGGAGACGTTAATCCGTCTCCTTTGGTGTGTCTTCCTCTGTTTGAGATGCCTCGAGTTGCATCATTTTTTGAACGAGGATGTGTTTTGGCATATGCATCAGTTCCTCGAGGGGGACGTTTAATTTTTTTGCGAGTTCAACTGCGGTCTCTGGTGATAGTTGTAATGGACGCATGGAAGGTCTCCTTTCTAAACGATATGTCTTTACCGTCAGTATACAGGAAAATCGAAAATGTGTTGAATGAACACATTCAAAATCGAATTTCGTTTCGGTCGTTGCTAAGCTGAAACTAGGAAGTGATCAAATGTACAAACAAACAGCAGACTTTCAATTTCATCAAACGATCGAATGGCTTGAACGTGTAGGTGAAGGTTGGATGTTGTACTTGGCGCAAACTGGATTTTTGTTCTTTGACGAGTCGTCTCAAATTCGCTGGGAGATCGACTGGAAATGGACACCATGCGCCCTATATGTGGAGCCGAATGCAAGACGTGCCGTGGCATGGTTCCAGGAAAAAGGACTTTACGGAGTCATTGATTTACAACGAGGACAGATGGAGACGCATGCGATCCCTCAACGATTCAACGGAGACTGGTTTAGCAATTTGCACTATTGGCAAGGCGATGACATCTTCTTATATTCAGCCGAATCGGATGTCGTAGCCTTGAACCTCCATGATCATACGTTTCGATATAGCCGCTATGAAGAAGTCCCTGTCTTTGGGAACATCATCGAGCTAGCGTATCAAGGGACGTATGATTTTGAACGGTTCACACCTGAAACGTGTGTGACATTGTTCGATGAACGAACTCATCATTTTTTAGTTGAAAATGTGAAGACGAAAGAAACCTGGCGCATTCCATACGAAGGAAACCGCGACACGGTCATTCTCGATCAAGTGGGAGAAACGACGGCGATCACATCGACAGAGTCGTTCCAACTGTTTCATCGAGAGGAAGAATTATTTTGCTCAAGCGTGTGTGCAGACAACCAATTATTGAAGGTAATGCTGTTAGATGAACGAGGGGATCGACTCGTCGTCTTGTCCGCACCACCACGATTTTGCCATAGCTGGCTTCAAGTCTTTGAACGACAAGAGTCCTGAACCGAACCTAGGTTCAGGAATTTTTTGTGAAGTGATGATGAATGAATCGAGAAACGGGAAGTAGATGGATAGACAGGGAGGAGTGACATCAATGGAATGGTTAGGTAGGCAGTTGGTTCGTTTTCGGTATGGCGTATTACTCATATGGGCGATTTTACTCG
The DNA here is from genome assembly GCF_002009685.1 of Exiguobacterium sp. HVEsp1. GTDB lineage: Bacteria > Bacillota > Bacilli > Exiguobacteriales > Exiguobacteriaceae > Exiguobacterium > Exiguobacterium profundum. The sequence goes on from NZ_KV917367.1 coordinate 367,404, forward strand.
CGGGTTCAGTTTATTTCGGGCTACAGCTCCCGGGTGAGTTGAGAGGAAACGGGTTTGCCATTCAAGACGGACGTTTCCAACAGGTAGAAGATCAGTTAAATGAACGATTTGATCGAGCAGGTGCTTCAATGATCGTCTTATTTGAAGGAGGAAATCTGGAGGCGGTCATGGACGAACAACAAGACCGTTTTGGGGAAATTTCATCAATTGATGGCGTGATTACCCCGGCGGAGAATCCGGACGCGCGTTCCGGGGACGTATCCTATTTCGTGCTGGAATTCGAAGATTATGATGCGGCGGAATCCTCAATCGATGCCGTCCGAGACGCGCTCATCGTGGATACAGATACCGAAGTCCGCTTGACGGGAGAACCAGTATTTGCGGACGACTTAAACGAAGCTTCGAAGAATGACTTGATTCGAGCGGAGTTGATCGGGATTCCGGTCGCGCTTGTCGTGTTGTTGCTCGTTTTCGGCACGCCGCTCGCCGCGCTCATGCCGTTACTCGTCGGGTTGATTACCTTTATTGTCGCAGCGGGATCGCTATTCTTTTTTGCGCAAAACATGGAATTATCTATCTTTGTTCTCAATGCCGTCGCCATGATTGCGATTGCGCTCGGGATTGATTTTTCACTGTTACTCGTCAATCGGTATCGAGAAGAGTTAACACGCGGGCAATCGAGAGAAGAGGCGATTGTCCGGACGGTAGCAACGGCGGGACGCTCGATTCTCTTTTCAGGTCTATGTGTCTTTGTCGGATTGGCTGGACTTCTGTTTATTCAAGTCGATGTCTTCCAGGCAGTCGCGCTTGGTGCCCTCATTGCCGTCGCGGGGGCCGTGCTATCTGCACTGACCTTGTTGCCGTCGTCGCTTTACTTAGTTGGTGACGCCTTGAATAAAGGACGAATCATCAAGACAGATGAGACGAAATCTGAAAAGCGCTGGCAAAAACTTGCTCGCTTCGTGATGAGACGTCCGGTGACGATGACGCTCATTGCTTTGTTGATCCTGCTCCCGAGTCTTTGGTTCGTGCGCGACCTAGAGTTGAACATTCCGGACGCCGATGCGCTCCCGACTTCCTATGAATCACGAGCGGCGCTCGAACGGTGGGACGATGTGTTTGGGGATAACTCGACCGATGCGGTCCTTTTATTCGAAGCGAACGATTTGACCGATCCGATGATTTTAGAGGAATTGACGAGTCTCACAGATGAGTTAAACGAGGTCGATATTGTCGATAACGTCTCGACTTTCTTAACGACATCCGGATTGACCCCTGAGACGTTTACGCAACTCGTCGAAGCGGCGCCCGAACAACTCGCCCCGCTTGAGCGACTTGTGACCCTTGATGGGAATACAGATTTGGCGCTCGTGAATGTCAGCTTCGACGTACCTCCGAGCGATAAAGAAGCGCAAGCATTCGTACGCGATTGGCGAGACAAAGGGTTTGAAGTCGGCGGACCGGCAGCCTTCAATGAAGAGATTTATGATGAGATTTATGACAGCATTCCCTATGCGGTCATCACCGTCATCTTGGCAACCTTCTTCATCCTCATGTGGGCGTTCCGATCCATCTTGATTCCAATCAAGGCGATTCTCATGAACGTGCTTGGTCTTGGGGCGACGTTCGGTTTACTCGTCATCATTTTTGAATCAGGTTATGTGTACGATGCAGAAACAATCAGTATTTTGACACCGGTGTTCATCTTCTCACTCGTCTTTGGATTGTCGATGGACTATGAGGTATTTCTTGTTTCGCGAATCGAGGAATATTACCGCGAGACAGGCGACAATGACTATGCGACGGAGATGGGGCTTGCGAAGACGAGTAAAATCATCACATCGGCTGCCATCATTATGATCGTCGTGACGGGTGCGTTCGCCTTCACGGGTGTGAGCCCGATCAAACAGCTCGGCGTGGGGATTGCGCTCGCCATCTTCATTGATGCGACCATCATCCGGATCCTGCTCGTTCCGTCTCTCATGAAACTGTTCGGGGATTGGAACTGGTGGTGGTTCGGAAAGAAAGATTTACCGAAACGTAACATGCACTAAAGGTAAAATTCATGAACTGAATCAAAATGTGTGGTAAACTACGTACAAGATTACGCGCAATTTGAGAAAGGAAGGTCTTTATGGATACCGAGAGGACATGGCCTCTGTTCCAACTTCCGGACTTCTAGCGTTGACTGATCGCTTACACGTGTATCAATCAACAAACGGAAGATCGGAGATGGAACAGATGGAACCGCAGCTACGACTGAGGATCCTCCTCTCCGTCAAGAACGGGGAGGACAATCGGAATGAAACGAGTTGCTACCATAGTGCTCGGAACGCTGATCATGGCGTTCGGTTATTATTATTTGAATGAACAGTTTGGTTTGGCGGAAGGCGGGTTCGTCGGTTTATCGCTACTCGGTCGTTATTTATTTGATATCGACCCGGCGATTTCGATGATCGTGCTCGACATCCCATTTTTTATCGTCGCTGTATGGTGGAAAGGATGGCGTTTTGTCGGGCAAGCGGTACTAGCCGCTTCGTCCTTGTCGCTTAGTTATGCGATGTGGGACCGTCTCGACTTGCTCACGTTTGAGATTCAAGTATGGCCAGCGACGTTGTTCGCTGCCATCGCGAGTGGGATTGTGACCGGATATGGTCTCGGTCTTGTCTTGAAGTCAGGCGGGGCGACCGGAGGCGATGATTTATTCGCCTTAGGTCTATCGAAATGGACAGGCGTGTCGGTCGGTACGATTCTCATCACGTTTGATGTCATCGTCTTGGCGATCTCGCTCATCTATTTACCATTGTCGAATGCACTGTATACGCTCGTCGCGGTCTCGATCGCAGGTCGGGTCGTCACGAAGATGTTGGCGGACGACGTGGTTGAACATACCAAGCCGGCGGTCATCAAACCCAAACTTTCACCAAAAAACGATCTCGCCTGAGATCGTTTTTTGTTTTGTAAAATTTATCACAGTTTTATAGCCGTCTTTCTTCTACACTGAACGTAGAAGGAGGGAGTCACATGAAATGGATGATTCCAAAACAACACGGCGCTTGGTCGATGCTCATCTTACCGTTCTTACTCGGCGGCATTGTCGGCGGCTGGACACTCGCGCACATCCCGTTCGCCATCGCCTGGCTGTTCGTCTATATGGGCACATTTTTCTTGTTCCAATTCATCAAGCAACGGAAAAAATCGCAGCAGATGTTGCGCACGGTCATCACGTATTTGACGATTGCCACCGTCGCCGCCATCCCGGTGTTTCTGTCCGAATGGCGTCTCGTCTGGTTCGTCCTCGCGATGATTCCGTTTGGTTTGGTGAACGCCTATTTCGCCAAAATCAAGGACGAGCGCAACGTCTGGAATGACGTCAGCGCCGTCACCTCGTTTTGCATCGGTGGGATGGCGAGCTATTACCTAGGCGCGCGTACGCTCGACGCGACGATGGTGTGGGTATTCGTCTTGCCGTACCTCTATTTCCTCGGGAGTATCTTTTTCGTCAAGACGATGATTCGAGAGAAGAAGAGTGTGTCGTATCGCAATCTGTCTTGGGGATATCACGGCTTGCTCGTCGCCGTTTTCATCGTCCTTGGGTATCCGTTACTCGCGCTCGCTTACGCACCAAGCCTAATCCGAGCGGTTGTCTTCTACGGTAAAAAGATCCCTATCATGAAGATCGGGATCGTCGAAATTGCCAATTCGGTGTTCGTGCTCGGGTGTCTCAGCTGGTATTTATTTTCTTAAGAAGGGGGAACCCTTCTTTTTTTAGTCGCTTGAAGCGGTGCTCGAGATGATGGCCACGGTTGCGGCAGCCGTCGCAGCTTGTTGCATGGCGAGCAAATGCGCGAACGTGCCGTGCAACAGTAAATCGCTCGCGTCTTCCTTGATGTTGTTTGCCGCGACGAGTTGCAAGGCGACGGTCAACGCGTGTGTGTGGAACCAGCGATGTTTTTCCTTCTCCGCGTTCGTGATGTCAATCAGGTCGCGTTCGTCATTGTCGTTCGGGACCGCGACGATGGCCAACAGGGCGAGCGGTGGCAGATGTTCATTTTTGACGGCGATGGATTGTTTTTTTAGCCAGTTGTGCCAATCCAAGAAGCGGGTGACGACCTCATCTGGTGATAACTCACTAAAGGCGAATAAGTGCGAGACGAGTTGGAGTTCGTTCGAGCGGGGGAGCTGTGCTTTCAACGCTTCATAATACGTCTCAATCCGTTGACTCAACGCATCGTGGTCATCGAACGCTTGAACGAGAACGAGGGCGGACAACAGGTCTTCTTCACTCGTCAGCCAAGGATGATTTCGTTTGAACGTCTGATAGAGTGCGCTCGCCTCGTCGAGTCGGCGTTCGGGCTCATCAACGTTAATCAGTTGGCTCGCGATAAAGGGCCGTAACATACTGAAGCGGAAGTGCTTTCGGTCGAGCAACGTGTCGAGCCGGAGTACCTCGTCGATGGCCGGTTCGATGTCTTCATACTTGGCGTCGAGAAACGACAGCCAGACGAAATTATTGCTGCCGCGAAATTTTGAGAACATGCCGGTCTTTTGTTTCAGAACCGCTTGAGCGTGTTCGAACCGTTTCGAATCGAACGGGGCATCGTGCATGGCGTAGTTGATTGCCATCAAACGTCGGAAATCGTCAGTGAACCATTTTGTCGCCCCCCTGATTCCTTCGAGTGCTTCGAGGTAATGGGTGTAACGTGTCATCATCAGCAATTCCTCCTTTTTCTCCTTATACGAGTCCGCTCGAAAGAATGATTCAAAAACAGCCGCCCTGGATTCGTCCGGGGCGGCTGTTTGTTATTGGACTTGCGTATACAACTTCTGCATGTACTCGTTCACTTCGTCGGCCGCTTGGAACATCATGAATGAGTGTTGCAAGATGATCTCTGGTGAGAAACCGAGGTCGAGGTCGAGTGTCGAGGCGAGTGTGACATCGCGATCGCTGTCGAGTACACAACGGAAGTATTTGAACTCCTGGTTGAACTCGTTCAAGGCATTAAGAATCGGTAAATCTTCTACGTAATCTGGGACGTGCGTGACGGTAGCAGCATACAACTCAGCATCTGTCGTCTTTTTGTTAAAAGCGATAATCATAACGGGCTGAGCCCCGGATTTTGTTGTTTCACGCGTCAAGAACGTGACGTGCGTTTCAGTGTCGCTCTCTTTGAACGTCATGTTGCGTTCAGCGGCGAGCGCTCTAAATGATTCTACTTTTTCTTCGAAGTTCACAAGGAAATCCCCCTTAGTAAGTCGTTACTCTAACTTTCTCCCATTTGGACAGGGAAAGCAAGGGGAACTAGCGTTTCATCAACATTTTAATGGCTTCTTCCACCGTTTCGGACGTATCTTCGCCATCTGCTTGAGCGGTGATGATACATTGTTCCAAGTTCTTAGCCACAATGATAGTCGAAGCGCGATCGAGTGCGGAACGTGCGGCACTTAATTGCGTCACGACATCGCGACATTCTTTTCCTTCCTCCATCATCCGGATGATGGCACGAATTTGTCCTTCCACTCGTTTCATGCGATTCAATACTTTTGCATCGTATACATACGGTTCCATATCATTCACCTCTATAGGAAAAATTGTTCAGTTACCCAACTATTTATTGTGTAGGCTCATCTTAATACATGGGGGAGTATGTGTCGAGCATCAACTATCCAAATGGATGATGTTGAAAAATTCGACATTTCGTCAAACTTAATTCTTGCAATTAAATACCTAAGGGGGTATATTAATGACGTGGAAGCGAAATGTTCAACAAATCACAAACTTGTTGAACGCCAGCAACCAAGCCGAATGGTATAAATCGAATTGAAAAAAGAAAGGTAGATCAATGATGAAAGCATCCGCTTTAAAACGTCAAATGGACTTTGAAGTGCCTGTAAATATCGTCGACGTCCGAGAACGTGACGAGTTTCAAGAAGCACATATTGAAGGAGCGAAAAACTATCCGTTATCCGAAATGACAGAGTGGATCGACACGCTCGATCCAGCTGAAGAATATGTCGTTCTTTGCCGCTCAGGTGCGCGTAGCACGCAAGCGACTTGGCAAATGGAGGCGAAAGGCTATAAAGTGGTCAATATAGAAGATGGCTTGATGAGTTGGCCAGGAGAAGTCGTCAGAGGAGGAAATGGACAATGAGTAAAAAAATCGTAATCGTCGGTGGGGTGGCAGGTGGTGCATCTGCAGCTGCACGACTCCGTCGTTTGAATGAAGAGAATCACATCGTCATGTTCGACCGTGGAGAGTACATCTCGTTCGCGAACTGTGGTCTTCCATATTATATCGGGGACGTTATCCAAGACCGTCAAAAACTCCTCGTTCAAACCGTTGAAGGGATGAACAAGCGTTTCCAACTCGATATCCGCAATTTGACGGAAGTCTTCAAAATCAACCGTGACGAGAAAACGGTGACGGTGAAACACGTCCAAACAGGCGAAACGTATGACGAGTCATACGACGTCCTCATCTTGTCACCGGGAGCGAAACCGATTCGTCCAAACATCCCTGGAATCGACGAGGCAGAAGACATCTTCACGCTTCGCAACATTCCGGATACAGATAAAATCCGTGGCTACGTCGATGACAAGGCACCAAAGCATGCGACTGTAATCGGTGGAGGCTTTATCGGGATCGAGATGGCAGAAAACTTACGTGAGCGTGGCGTTGATGTGACGCTCGTCGAGATGGCAGACCAAGTCATGACACCACTCGATCGCGAGATGGTGGCGCCGATCCATGAACACTTACGTCTTCACGGCGTCGAGCTTCAATTGTCTGATGGTGTTTCTTCATTCTCTGAAAAAGGGAAGAAGGTGCATTTGACGAGCGGTCGTGTCATCGATACAGATATGGTCATCATGTCGATCGGGGTTACACCAGAGTCGACGATTGCGCGTGAAGCAGGACTTGAAACAGGTACGCGCGGGGCAATCCGAGTAAACGAAAAAATGATGACATCTGACCCGTCGATTTACGCGATCGGGGACGCGGTCGAAGTACTCGACTATGTCTTCCAAGAGCCAACTGTCGTGCCACTCGCATGGCCAGCGAACCGTCAAGGCCGTCTCGTTGCCGATATCATTAACGGTCGTGACGTGAAATATAACGGAACGATGGGAACGGGAATCGCCAAAGTGTTTGATATGACGGTCGCATCGACAGGATGGAATGAAAAACGGTTGAAGGCGGCTGGTAAGACGTATGAAGCCGTCCACGTGCACCCCGGTTCACATGCCGGCTATTATCCAGGATCGACGCCGGTGTCACTCAAACTCTTGTTCCATCCGACAACGGGTGAGATCTACGGTGCGCAAGGCGTTGGGATCAATGGAGTCGACAAACGCATCGACGTCATTGCGACGGCGATGAAGGGTGGTTTGACGGTCCTCGATCTACCTGACCTTGAGCTCAGTTACGCACCACCGTTCAGTTCTGCGAAAGATCCGGTCAATATGATCGGGTATGTCGCGTCGAACGTCGTCCTCGGTGACAATGAAGTCGTGCATTGGGATGAAATCGATGAGCTCGTGGAAAATGGAGCGACGTTATTAGACGTTCGAGATGAATCCGAGCATGAACTCGGAAAGATTCCAGGGTCGATCAATGTACCACTCAACTCATTACGAGAAAACTTGGACAACTACGACCGGAATGAAACGATTTACGTGACGTGCCAAGTCGGTCTTCGTGGCTATCTCGCATCACGCATCTTACGTCAAAACGGCTTCAAGGTGAAAAACTTGAGCGGTGGCTACAAGACGTGGTCGCAAATCAATCGTGATTTCGAGGCGCTTGAAGAAGCGAACACATCAAATGAAACAGCGGCTACCGTTGTAGAAGAGGAGCCAACACAAATGACAAATGCACCAATCGGGGAAGCGGTCGTGTTAGACACATGTGGTCTACAATGCCCGGGACCTATTTTAGAAGTAAATAAGAAAGTCGCAGAACTCGGAGAAGGCGAAACGCTCCGCGTGCTCGCGAGTGACCCAGGATTCTTCGCAGACATCGAAGCATGGGCGAAGAAGACAGGAAACAAACTCGTCTCGAAACAATTCGTGAACGGACGCGTTGAAGCCATCCTTCAAAAAGGACAAGGTCCGGCTGTACCACAAGCGGGCGCACCAGCAGGAGACGGTGCATCAATGGTCGTCTTCAGCGGAGACCTCGACCGCGCACTCGCATCCCTCATCATTGCGCAAGGTGCTGCCGCGATGGGGAAAGACGTGACGATGTTCTTCACATTCTGGGGACTCAACGTCATCCGCAAACCGGACGCACCGGAAGTGAAAAAGCAAGGTCTTGAGAAAATGTTCGGCATGATGATGCCAGGACATGCCGGCGAACTTCCACTTTCGAATATGAACTTTGGTGGTGTCGGTCAAAAAATGATGAAAAAAGTCATGAGCGACAAGAATGTTCCTTCTGTCGAAGAAATGATCAAGTCGGCGCAAGAGGCAGGCGTAAAAATGGTAGCTTGCACGATGTCAATGGACGTCATGGGGATCAAAGAAGAAGAGTTGATTGATGGGGTCGACCTTGGTGGTGTGGCGGCGTATCTCGGCGCAGCAGAAGGCGGTAACTTAAACCTCTTTATCTAAACGGAATAGAAAACGAGTCGGATTGCGATGCGCTCTCCGGCTCGTTTTTTTGCTTTTAGAAAGAGTCGAGATGATATTGAAAAAACGAATTAATATTGCAATTTTCGTATAATTTACCTATAATTCTAGTCATGTTAAAAAAGTTGACATGACTTTTTCTGTTGAGATTTTTAGAATGATGGAGGATTAGTATGGAGAAATTGGTAGAGAAACTCGTTTCGCAAGCAAACGATTTGTTGTGGTCGCAAGTGCTCATCGTTGTACTTGTTGCTTTAGGTCTTTATTTTACAGTTCGTATGGGCTTCGTTCAGTTCCGCATGATTCCTGAAATGTTCCGCCTCTTGTTCAAAGAGGGCACAGCACGTGAAAAAGGCCAAGTGTCTTCGTTCCAAGCTTTCGCAATCGGAACGGCAGCTCGTGTAGGGACAGGAAACATTGCCGGTGTGGCGACAGCGATTGCGCTAGGTGGCCCAGGAGCAGTTTTCTGGATGTGGCTCATTGCGTTGATTGGGGCAGCATCTGCATTCGTCGAAAGTACGTTGGCACAAGTGTACAAGATTCGTGATGGACGCACATGGCGTGGGGGACCTGCCTACTATATGGAGCGTGCGCTCGGCCAACGTTGGCTAGGTGTCTTGTTCGCGATTTTAATCACGTTCTCATTCGGATTCGCGTTCAACTCGGTACAGTCGAATACGATCTCACTCTCTGTGAGTAACCAGTTCGGCATCAGCACAACAGTCGTTGGGGTTGTCCTCGCGATTGTGACGGCCATTGTCGTCTTCGGTGGGATCCAATCGATCGCACTCTTGTCGAGTATCATCGTACCGGTCATGGCAGGTGGCTACATCTTACTCGCGATTTGGATTATGGTGACGAACGTTTCCCTTCTACCAGACGTCTTCAGCCTCATCTTCTCAGAAGGAGTCCTCGGAATTGAGCAACTCTTCGGAGGGGCGATTGGCGCCATGGTACTTCAAGGGATTCGTCGAGGTCTCTTCTCGAACGAAGCGGGTATGGGTTCTGCACCGAACGCCGCTGCGACAGCGGAAGTATCGCACCCTGTCAAACAAGGATTGATTCAATCGTTTAGCGTATTTGTCGATACATTGCTCGTTTGTACATCGACAGCGATGATCATCTTGATTTCAGGCGTAGCCGGTTCAGAGTCGTTTGCGGGTGTCGAATTGACGCAAGCCGCGTTGACAGTAGAAATCGGATCAGTCGCTACATCGTTCTTGACGATTGCAATTTTCCTATTTGCGTTCAGTTCGATTCTTGGAAACTATTACTACGGTGAGACGAATATCCAGTTCATCTCGGATAAGAAAATCTATGTCACGCTCTATCGCATCGGTGTTGTCGGCATGGTCTTGTTTGGTGCGGTCCGCTCTGCCGGCCTTGTTTGGTCGATTGCTGACGTGTTCATGGGTCTCATGGCACTCGTGAACTTGTATGCCATCTTCCGCTTGGCGAAAGTGGCTCGCGCCGTTCTCGATGACTACTTGGCACAGCGACGCGAAGGAGAAGATCCAGTTTTCTATGTCGACTCGGTTGAAAATCTTCCTGGTCGTGAATACATCGAAGCTTGGGAAAGCGAAACAGAGGAACAACAAACAGGAACAAGTCGTTCTTGATATAAGGAACCGTCTACGAATTCAAGTAGGCGGTTTTTTTACATATATAAGACGGGTAATGTCATAAAAAGGGGGCGTTCATGTATGGAGACGACGCATTATGTACGTGTTTCCCCAGAAGTTTGGGTGTCATTTAATCAGGATCCGGAGATGATTTTAGACTGGTTGATTCATATGCATGAGCAATATCGGGATCGGGACGATACGCTGACGCTTCCGAATGTGGAACCGTTTCAACGCGTACTTAGTCAAATCGAGGTATATATCGACGGGGCCGACACGTATAACATGGAAATGGCGCTCGTCGGCGAAGAGTTGATTGTCAATGAGGCGCAGGCGGTCGTGGTCGGTATCTTGACCCCGCAGTTACTTCATATCGTCAAAGATACGTTGCATGCGTTCGGGCGAGATGATGTGAAAGACATGGCATTCGTTGCAAAAGATGAATTCGAGATCATTTGGGAAGATTGGACCCGGTTGCAACAGTTTTGTGAGATCGCTTCGTCCCAGGAAGAATTCGTCTTGATTTATTATGAATGAAAGTGAATTCCCATGGTATACTGTTAATAAATGGTATAAAGGGGATTTGCTCATGGATGTGTTCGGCACACTCATCTGGCTCGGGATAATCATCAATCCGTTTCTTGCGTATCAAACGAAAATCAAGCCGCTTTATCGCATCACACTCATCTCATTCATCGTATTCTTCATGACGTGGGGGTATGCTGTGACGGGAGGGGTGGCACCGGTGCTATTCGATACAGTTTGGAACGTCCTTCTTATCGCGTATGTCGGTCTTTTAGTATTGAATAGTTATGTGGTCAGCAAACGATTCGTTCCACAGATGACATGGGTTCGTTTTGGTGCAATCGCACTGATTGGCGTTGGTGTCAGTCAAGCGTGGTTAGGACTGAGTACAGGAGAGTGGACACGATCATTCTTCATGGACGGGGACTTCTGGATGATGAGCGTCATCGTATCGCTACTGCTCCTGCTTCTCGTCACGATGAAGATGTTAGACCGACGAATAGAAGTATAAAAAAATCCCGAAACGAGGTGATTCGTTTCGGGATTTTGATTATTTCAACGCTGTCTCAAGTGCCTTGACGTTTTCACGCATCAAGTCGAAGTAGCTCTTGTCCATCTGTTCTTTCGTGACCGATTCCAAGTTATAGATCGTCACGCTCTCTGCGCCGATCTCTTGTTTCACGACTTCGGCCACTTTTGGTGTGACCGTGTCTTCGAATGCGATATAGTTCAAGTCGTGGAGACGGGCTTCCTCGATGATCCGTTTGAGAGCTTGTTGTGACGGCTCTTCAGACGGTGTAAGTCCGGCAATCGGCAACTGATCGAAACCATAGCGTTCAGCCAAATAGCCATATGCGGCATGCGTTACAAGTAACTCGGATTTCGAACCGTTCTCGACCGCTGCCTTCAATTCCGCATCGAGGGCGTTCGCTTCGTCTTTGAAGGTGCTTAATCGTTCTGCGAACTCATCCTTATAGTCGGGTGCTTCCTCACTGAATGCGGCTTCGACCGCTTCTGCCATCGATACAGCATTCGTTGGATCGAGCCAAACGTGAGGGTCATACTTTCCGTGGTCATGCTCATCTTCCGAATGTGATGCTTCTTCGTTAGCATGCTCGTCCTCAGAATGCCCTTCGTCTTCAGCATGTCCTTCTTCTTCATGGACATGGACGGTATCCGCCGCATCGAGTAACTTCACGTTCTCGGCTGTTTTGACGAAGGCGACGTTCTGACCCTCTAAACTCTTCTCCATAGACTCGACGTAAGGTTCAAGGTCATGACCAATCGTCAAAAAGAGGTCGGCTTCTGCGATTTGTGTCATTTGCTTTGAAGTTGGCTCATACGTATGCGGATCAGCCCCAGGTGGAATGACCATCTCCACGTGGACGCGGTCGCCACCGATTTCTTCGGCTAATGATTTTAATGCAAACGTTGAAGCGAAGACGGTCAGTTGACCATCTGTCGATTCAGATGCGTTATCTCCTTCGGTATTTCCACACGCACCAAGTAAAAGCGTACCGGCTACGACTGCGCCTAACCAAGTTTTCTTCATCTTCCATCTTCCACCTTTCAAGTTATCTGAATATTAAATCGTAACTGTTACGTTTTATGACTGCGAGTAATATTATAGTGTGACCTTTGGAGCACGTCAAGTCCGACTTCTGATGGATAGATTTTTGAAAAAAGCGGGAATATGATTAAAAAAAGGAACGAGGAGTGGATTGTATGAGAAAGGAGACTGCCTGGTTTGTCGGGGGCGCGGCGATTGCTGCGGCGACGGCAGCCGGGGCTAGCGTGTGGAGTCAGTACGGGTCCCTTGTCAGATGGCAAGAACCCAAGTTGCCGATTCAACCGACAACACGCCGGCGCCACACGTACACGTATAAAATTGTTCACGATCGTCCGCTCCAATTTGATTTGTATCTCCCCCCTGGGGAGGGACCGTTCCCGGTGGCGGTATATGCTCATGGGGGAGCGTTCGTCAGAGGGAATCGGAGTATGGTGACCCTGTTTCATCCGTTGCTCGACCACTTTTTGGGGAAAGGGATCGCGGTCGTCAGCATCGATTACCGTCTATTTGAAGACGGGGTGTACTTCCCTGACAATATTTTTGATGTTTCTGATGCCCTGTGCTATTTGAAACAACATGAATCGCTGTTGACGCTAGATACAAGTCAACTACTCGTTTGGGGGGACTCAGCAGGCGCCGCGCTCATGCTTGCGGCTGCGCTCGATCGTCATCGACAATTTGCGGGCGATTTGGGAGACGACCTCCCGACCATCAAAGGGGTCATCGCCTTGTATCCACCGACAAACTTTTTATTGTTCAAATTTATCCAGACGTGGCTCGCTCACTTAAAGTTCTATGAAGGAAGCCGTGAGGAATGGCGTGAGTTGATGGTAAAATGCTCCCCGGTCTCCCATCTATATGCCGATGCCCCGCCGATTTTACTGCTACACGGGAAGAAAGATCCGATTGTCCCGTTCGGCCAAGCGCTTCACTTCGTCGAACATGCGAGTGACGTCGGCGCGAACGTTCAACTCATCTCCTTTCCGAATGGAACCCACTCGCTGGCGAGCTTCCTTCAATCGGATAATCCAATCAAAGAAGAGCAACTCATGGCCAGAATCAATCGTTTTATTGAAGAATGTCTCGGATGACGTTGCGATTTTTAGGGAAGATGGTACGATGGGGGATGATTGAAAGAGTAAGGAGTGGAAGTAGTGACAGAGTTATGTTTAGTCAGACACGGTCAGACCGATTGGAACCGTTTAGAAATTATTCAAGGGCGTGAAGATAACCCGTTGAATGCACTCGGACGTCAACAGGCAGAGGAGAGTGCAGCTTTTTTGAGTCAGGAGAAGTGGGACGTCATCGTCTCGAGTCCCTTGTCACGTGCGGTTCACACCGCGCAAGCCATTGCGACAGCCTGTGGCATCGAACATAAAGCGATTCTGCTAGATGAGCGTTTCATTGAACGTGAATTCGGAGCGGCATCCGGGCAACCCGTGAAAGGGATTTACGAGGCGGTTCAAGCGGATGACCAGAATCAGATTCCGGGTCTCGAAACGGAAGACGAGATGCGTACACGGGTCTTAGAAGGAATGAATCATTTGGTGGATACGTATTCTGGCAAACGCATCATTGTCGTCTGCCATTCTCATGCAATCAAAGCGGCGCTTTCTGCCATCGATGGGGCATATACGTTCCGTCACGCCATGCGAAACGCCTGCTCGAACTATATCACCCATCAACAAGGTCGGTTTGAAGTGAAGGCGGTCAACGTGGCTGACCATATCACCGATCCGACCATTATGAAATGAGGAGAATGTCATGACGACCTTACTATGGGTATTCATTATCGCATCATTTGTGGTCGCTTTTGCAGGACTCATCTATCCAGTCATCCCGAGTGTCTTGTTCTTGTTCATCGGATACATGATTTATGGATTCGGTTTTTCGTTTGAACCATTGACCTGGACATTCTGGGTATGGCAATCGGTCTTCCTCGTCTTCTTGTTCGGCGTCGACTATGTCGTCACCCGGGCTACAGTGGATAAGCGAGGCGGTTCGGAGCGAGCGAAATGGGGTGCGACAATCGGTTTGATTGCGGGACCGTTTATTTTCCCGCTCGTCGGGGTTTTGATTTTCCCGTTCATCTTCGCTTTCTTGGCGGAGTTGACACTCGGGAAGACGACACGTGAAGCGTGGAGCATCGGCGTCGGCACCGTTCTCGCCTTTCTCGGCAGCACGCTCTTAAAAGTGATCGGGATGACGATGATGATCATCCTATTCTTTATCTACGTGTGAGGCGGAGATGTTTCTCCGTCTTTTTAGTTTGAAAGGTGAATGGTTTTGGGGAAAGAAAAACAGGTCATCTGATTATTCGAATGACCCGGTTTTGACCAATTGATTGAAAGCGGAGCGACTGAACGATTGTTGCATTTCGACTTTTTTCTCGAAGAAGGCGGGCTTTAAATTCGAGGTGGCGACGCCATCTTGGATCAACGAATCGAGTACTTGCTTCGTCGCGTCTTGTTTCGGCATCAACATGAGTCCTTCAGCGACGAACGTATGATGGTCGTTCAAGGCCCTCTCGCTCGTGAACGTCAGTGCGAGCGCAGCCGGGGCGTTCGTTGGCGACGTGATGACGGCTTCAGCGAGGATGAGGATGCGTTTGTTTAAGTAATGATGGAGCGTGACAGCCGACTCGGTCGGCACGAGCATTTCGAGGAGCCATTCTGAATCGTGCTCCTTCGAGATGATTAACCCATCGAGTAAATCGATCGGTAAATTCAGTTCATTGCCGTATTCGTCTTGGACGAGACGGACTTGGACGAGGCGAAACGTTTTCATGGGATCGTTCCTTTCCGCGTTTTCTTTAGACCATCTTAACACAGTCTGAGGAATAGAATGTGTTAAGATAACGGGGAAGAAACAGAAAAATAGAGAGTGAGGGAGGCATCAAGATGAGTTGGGTTGTTGGCGTAATCGGGTATGTGACGATTCTCGCAATCGTCTATTATGGTGTCCTTTTCTTCAAAGTGAAACGGGAGCGGAGTCGGGCCGGCTATCGGATCTTTCTCTTGCTTGCCGGATTGTTTTTAGTCAGTGGGAGCGATTATATCATTGCGTTGTTCCAAGGAGACACCGAAGCGACGTTTTGGCAACGGACCGTCTATTTTGTCTTGATATTGCTCTCTTTGTCGATTGCGCTTTACTTTCGGAGAAAAGAAGATCAAAGCCAAGCAGGCGAGATGACGATGGTATAAAAAAACGGCTGTGGGTATGCACCCACAGCCGTTTTTTTATTTTGGTACCCGCGTTTTGCGAATCATATCGAGTTTTAAATCCCATAGTGGCTTGCTGAACGTCACCGAATACACTTCCGGTAAACGGAGACGCTTGTACTCTTCCCACAATCCGTTCATCTGCTCGTGATGATATGCACGAATCTCACTTGTGCTTGGAAGGTCGTATACGCGTTTCCCATCAAGGAAGATCGGTTGCAACAAACGTTTCACGTTGAAGTTACGTGTCTTGATCTTGAAGGCCGGGTCACGGACGTCAATCAAGTCGATCTCGGTGTACGATTCGACCGGTTCATCGGCGAGGGCGATATAGTCGCCTTTGAACTTTTTCGTTTCGTTGTCGATGATGCGATACAACTCTTTCTTGTGAGGAGTCGTCGTCTTCACCTTGGAAGAAGATACTTTGATGACCGGCTTTAATTCACCAGATTCATCCTCACGCGCGACGAGCTTATAGACCATCCCGAGTGCCGGCTGCTCGTAAGCCGTGATGCCGCGTGTCCCAACGAGGAACGTATCGGCCTCTGCGCCTTGCATCCGTAAGTCCTGGATGACATACTCATCCAAATCCCCAGAGACGACGATTTTGACGTAGTCGAGCCCTGCTTCATTCAACGCCTTCCGGGCACGCTTCGACAAGTAGGCGAGGTCCCCAGAGTCGAGTCGTACTGACTTGAGACGATGGCCCTTCGCCTCGAGCTCTTTTGCGACCGTAATCGCGTTCGGCAGACCGGATTTGAGTGTGTCATACGTATCGATGAGAAGGCTTGTGTTGTCCGGGTACATCTCAGCGAACGAACGGAATGCGCTCAATTCATCATCGTGGAACTGAATGTCGGCATGCTCCATCGTTCCTCCTGTCGGGACATCAAAGTCACGACCGGCTGACACGAGACTTGTCACATCAAAACCAGCGATGTAAGCCGCACGTGTTCCGTAGTAAGCCGCATCGACACCTTGCGCGCGACGAGCTCCTCCTTCAAGGAGTGTCTCGTTCGGAGCAGCCTGACGAATGCGTGCATACTTCGTGGCAATGAGTGATTCGTGGTTCGCGATATTGAGTAGCGCCGTTTGGAACAGCTTCGCTTCAAAGATGGTCGATTCAATCCGAACGACTTGTTCATGTGGGAAGATGACTTCTCCTTCGCGAACACTATATAGTGAACCAGTGAACTTGAAGTTCCGTAAGACGTCTTCGAATTCATCTTCGAATCCGAGTTGCTCTTTCAAATAGGTGATGTCCGCCTCCGTAAAGGAGACGTTCTCTAAGTAGTGAACGATATTCTCGAGTCCGGCGAAGACGACATAACCACCACTAAATGGATTCGAGCGATAGTAAAGGTCGAAGACGACCTTTTCATTATGGCGACCTTGCTTCCAGTAAATATACATCCAACGTGGAAGATAAAGATCTGTGTGAAGGGCTAAATTACGATGTAACATATGATTTCCTTTCTGTTTTACGTCACTTTCCGACGACTGTCGCACCGAGTGTTGTGACGAAATGTTCGAGCGCCCATTCATGGCCGACCGGGTTGAAGCTTTGAACGGCATCGGCATGGACGACGATTTGATAACCGAGGTTGTAGGCATCTACGGCTGTATGGAGTACACAAATATCCGTGCAGACACCGACGAGATGAACTTCTGTGATTCCGCGTTCCCGAAGACGCAGGTCAAGGTCAGTTCCGGCAAAGGCACTATAACGTGTCTTATCAATCCAGTGGTCTGCCTGTTTTGCAGCTTCCTTCACAGAACCGTACAACTCACGGCCCTCTGTCCCGCGGATATTGTGCGGTGGGAACAACGTCGTTTCAGGGTGGAACGTGTCACCTGCATCATGGACGTCGTTCGCGATGACGACATAGTCATCCGTTGCGAATGTCCCAATCAATTCGACGATCCGTTCTTCAATCTCTTGCCCGGGTTTCCCACAAGTCAAACGACCACTGTCTGCGATAAAATCAAATGTATAATCAATAACAATCAATGCGCGCATGGGAGATGCTCCTCTCTCGTAATGAAAATGATGGCTGTCCATCTCATTCTAATTCATTATACATCATGCACGGAAGATTATTTTTCTTCGGTTTGGGTAGATTAAGACAGTAGACTGTATAGGGAAAGGGGATTGTGACGATGGTATTATCGCAAAGTGAATTGACAGAGGAACTGTCACGGTTGAACGGTTGGGAAGAAGTGAACGGGGAGATTCAAAAGACGTATCGGCTGGAAACATTTCCGGAGGCCATTCAGTTCGTGCATCTTGTAGCAGATTTGGCTGAATCGCTCGATCATCATCCGAACATCTTGATTGAATATCGGAACGTGACATTGACCGTCTCGACCCATGACGAAGGGGGCATTACGGAGAAAGACATCACACTCGCGAAAGGGTGTGAGGAACTTGTCTAAGCTCTATATGACTTTTGCGTCAGGCAGCGTGGCGGAGCGTCTTCGAAAGGAGCCAGGCGTCATCGCGGCGAATGGACACGAAACGATTTTGCTCGCAGAAGGAGAGAAGTCTCCGTTCAAGAGCGGTAAAGTGTTTGAAATTGAAGAGGCGTCGGGCGAATTCGTGAAAAAAGGGAACATTTTATACGCGAACGTTCCGGCAGATGAGAATGCCCGCTCCCTGTTGTTTCACCACTTGTTGACGGAAAAGGCGCCACTCGGTGTCAGTCATGATGGGTTTTCGGCATACCGATTAGGTGTCGACCCGGATGATAATCATGCCGTCGTCTTTATTCAGTTCACGTCTGGTGGGAAACACTTTCGTGATACAGAGGACTATGCAATCCTTGAAGACCGCTTGAAGCGAGCGGTCGAACAGCGCGGTGCAGGTCCCGTCATAAAACACTATGTCGTCAGTGAGTCAGATAATCTATAATAAAAGATAACGTCATGTTAGGGGAGGATTTTTATGAACAAGAATTATTTCTGGTTGGGGATGGCTGCGGGTGCGGTAATCGGCGCAGCAGCATCACTTCTCCATAGCGAAACGCGCGATCAACAAGTGAGACAACTGAAAGGCATCAAGTCGAAGTTGAAATCATCGAATACGTCGACTGAGGCACATGCGGTCGGTCTACAAGCGTCATCGAAAGGCAACTTGAAAGACCGTGTCATGGAATGGAAATCGCTTTACGAAGAAAACCAAGATACGATTCAAAACCTCGTCGAAGACGTGAAAGACTTAGTGGATGCGCTTCAAGAGGCTCGTCATAAAAATCAAATCTAATCAAATGGCCAAGCGATTTCGCTTGGCCATTTTTCGTACCTTCTTTATAAGAACTGTGCCAATAATCCGAAGATGGCCAGTCCGATGATGATGTAGAAAAACCACTTTCCGTCCCCGGAATGAATGACAGGGGGCGTGTACGAACGTTGCTTATACTTCCCGTAGCGCATCGGGCGCGTATACGGGACGGTGAAACGTGAGAGTGGGATGGCAAGTAAGAATCCGGCCAAGAACCCGTACACATGTCCCCAAAGGGAAACGTTCGAACCAATCAATGTGAAAACGGCACTGATAGCGACGAAGATGTAGACCAAGCGGGCATCTTGGCTGTACATCAACGTGCGACGGAAACGACCGATGAATACGTAGAATCCGAGAATGGCCAAGATGGCGCCTGACGCCCCGGCTTGTAGATAAAACAAGTTACTGACAGTGAAATACGTGAGCAGGTTGGCGAGCGCTCCAGCGAATACATAAAACAAGGCAAATTTCACGTGTCCGACCATTCGTTCCATCGCCGGTCCGAAGATGATCAGTGCGAACGAGTTGAACAGCAAGTGACCGAGACTCAAATGAATGAAGTTGGCCGTGACCAAGCGGTACCATTGTCCGTCCGCGAGTGCCAAATGGAACGACCCTCCCGTCGCCACGATTCGTAAACCAGGAGCGAAAGAATCGATGACAAACACAAGGAGTTGGATTACAATGAACAGCGTTACGAGTGGATATGCCCGTACAAACGTTTGAACATTTTCCGTACGACTAAACATAACATCACCTCTTTCCTCAATTGTATAAGGAAACGGGGAAAAAAGGAAAGGAGCGAGTGTCCTGTGATTGTAGGAATCGGAGTCGATATCGTCGAGCTTGATCGGATGGCTCGCTCGATGAAACAACCACGTTTTTTAAAACGGCTGCTCACCGATGCGGAATATGAACTGTCTCAACAGTATCCGCTCCCGCGTCAAATCGAGTTTGTCTCGGGTCGCTTTGCCGCGAAAGAAGCTTACGCCAAGGCAATCGGGACTGGCATCGCACACGGGTTATCCTGGCGTCATATTGAAATTTTACCGGATGAGACGGGTCGACCTGTCATGACCGCGCCGTTTGCGGGGAAAATCCATGTCAGCATCAGCCATAGTCAAACATACGCCATCGCACAAGTCATCTTAGAAGAGGAGGGACATCATGTTTCGTCCTAGTCGAATCGAGATTGATCGGGCGGCCATCGTCCATAATATAAAAGAATTAACGAGACGGATTCCGCAGGACCTCATGGCGGTCGTCAAAGCGAATGCCTACGGACACGGGGCCATCGAAGTGGCGAAGATCGCCCTGGAGAACGGAGCGACTATGCTCGGGGTCGCGTTACTCGAGGAAGCGCTCGAACTCCGCGATGCGGGAATCGAAGCACCGATTCTCGTCATGGAAGCGCAATTCCCTGAATATGCCGGAGTGGCGGCAGAACAGGGGATCACGTTGTCCGTATTTTCTGCCGAATGGTTACGAGAGGCAGCTCCATATATAGAAGAAAAGCCGTTGACGGTTCATATCAAAGTCGATACCGGGATGGGACGCCTCGGACTTCGTACCCGTGAACAGTTGGATGCCTTACTTGAAGAAGCGACCGATTCGTTTGTGGTGGAAGGAATCTATACCCACTTCGCAACGGCGGATGAGCTCGATAGCAATCTGTATTATACACAGCAAGAGCGGTTCGAGCGTTTGATGGATGGTCTCCACGAGCGGTTCCGCTATATCCATACGTCGAACTCGGCCGGGGCCATCCGAATGGCCGGACAAGACGTTCCTTATAATCTGGTTCGTGTCGGCATCGCGCTCTATGGGTTATATCCGTCACGTGAGATGGAGACATTCTATTCGTTCCTGCGCCCGGCCTTCACACTAAAAAGTCAGCTCATGCAGGTGAAGCGGCTAGAGGCAGGTCAGACAATCAGTTACGGCGCGACGTATACAACGTCAGCCGATGAATGGATTGGTACCGTTCCGGTCGGATATGCGGACGGTTGGTTACGAAAGGCGAGCGGATTTGAAGTGGAGGTCAATGGGATTCGTTGTCCGATCGTGGGACGCGTCTGTATGGACCGCTTCATGATCCGACTTCCAAAGGAGTTTCCTGTAGGGACGGACGTGACCCTTGTCGGTGGAAACGTCGCCATTGATGAACTCGCCTCATATCTTGGGACGATCAACTATGAGATCGTTTGCCAATTCACGAGCCGATTGCCACGTCTTTATGTGTGAATCATAAATCGTGTGAAATTATCTGAATTCTTTCTCGATTTCTCTATATTTTCCCATTCCCGCGTGTTATATTGATAAAGAACGCGGGAGAATTTCCGCCAGTCCATGAAACGATTCTGGAGGTGTAAGATGTTGAAGCAGCGAACTGCGGGTGCGCTAGCGTCCGTCCCAGATCGGTTCTCGCAACAAGGGGGTCCGATTTCGATGAAAGACCGTGAAACACTGTCCTTGAACGATGTAGTGACATACTTGTCTAAAGAAATTGCTGATCGACAACAAACACTGCGTGAAGAATTGGCGAGAGGCTATCAAGAGATGGCCGCGTTTAACTTGAATATGGCAGAAGAGATGCTAATGATTGAAACCGAAGCCGAACACGCTCTCTTACGTCAAGTAAGTGGGGTGTGAGCAACGTGATCGTAAAGCGTGGTGACGTGTTTTATGCGAATCTGTCGCCCGTAGTCGGCTCAGAGCAAGGTGGCGTTCGACCCGTTCTCATCGTACAGAACGACATCGGCAATCGCTTTAGCCCGACCGTCATTGTCGCTGCGATTACAGCTCAGATTCAAAAAGCAAAACTGCCGACTCATGTGGAAGTATATCAAGAGAAGCACGGACTCGAACGAGATTCTGTGATTTTGCTTGAACAGATTCGAACGATTGATAAGCGTCGTCTGACGGATAAAGTCACTCATCTCGATGATGAGACGATGCATAAAGTGGACAGAGCGCTAGAGATCAGTATGGGATTGATCCCTCTCTAGCCTTACATAGATAAGACTGGTACATAGGTATCGGTCTTTTTTTAAACTTTTTAAAAAAAGTGGTTTAAGATTTTGTTAGAGGGGAATTTAAGTTAATCGTACTCAATTTTTCTGTACGGACATTTAGGAGGGAATAGACGATGGATTTAGCGATTCGCGAGCAAGTCATTGGAGAACAATTACACCTTTACGTATCCGGAGAAGTGGATACATATACTGCACCAAAATTGAAAGAAGTATTGCATCCGGCCATCAGTGAGCAAGATGTGGTCGTTCATTTAGACGAAGTGGAGTATATGGATTCGACAGGTCTTGGCGTGTTCGTCGGGGCATTAAAAATTGCCACGCGTAACGAAAAAGAGTTGTCACTTGTCGGAGTCACAGACCGAGTCAATCGTCTGTTCGAATTGACGGGTCTTCACAAACTTCTTTCTATTAATTCGAACGTAAGAGGTGGCACGCAATGAATAATGTTGAACAGACGGTCATGACGTTCCCGGCCAAACCCGAATATGTCGGTGTGGTTCGATTAGTCGTTTCAGGAATCGCTAACCGTATGGGATATACGTACGACGAGATCGAAGATATTAAAATCGCGGTCTCGGAAGCATGTGGCAACGCCGTCCAACATGCTTATGACGATCATCAAGATGGAGAGGTCAAACTCGCTTGTGGCGTCTATGCAGATCGTCTTGAAATCACGATTGAGGATTCCGGCAAGACGTTCGCAGATGATGTGAAGCGTCAAGCCGCTCCGGTCGAAGAGACGACCGAAATTGAATCGCTCCATGAAGGAGGACTTGGTCTCTTCTTGATCGAAGCATTAATGGACGATGTCTCGATCAATAAAGACAACGGTGTCAAAGTGACGATGACAAAACTCCTCAATAGGGACGAGGTGGATCAGAGTGCCAGCAAAATCTCAACAACGCCATCACAGTGATGACGAGGTACTAGAGTGGATTGAACGCTATCAACAAGACGATCAAAACGAAGAAGTGCAAATGCTCCTCATCAACCGCTATTCTGACCTCGTTGAAGCACTCGCGCGTAAATTCTCGCGTGGTCGTGCGATTCATGACGATCTCGTACAAGTTGGGATGATTGGGTTACTGGCGGCACTTCGTCGATTTGACCCGGAATTTGGTCGTAGCTTCGAGTCGTTTGCTGTCCCGACCATCATCGGCGAAATCAAGCGATTCATTCGTGACAAGACGTGGAGTGTCCACGTGCCACGTCGAATCAAAGAACTCGGTCCAAAAATTAAGAAGACAGTCGAGGAGTTGACGACCGAATTACAACGTTCGCCACGAATCGATGAAATTGCCGATCATCTCGGCGTGTCCGATGAAGAAATTCTCGAAACGCTCGAGATGGGTAAGAGTTATCAAGCCTTGTCGGTCGATAGTTCAATCGAAGCGGATAATGAAGGCAGTACGGTCACATTACTCGACTTGGTCGGTAGCCAAGAGCGCGGGTACGAATCAGTCGACCAGCGTCTCATTTTAGAGAAAGCGTTCAATGTCTTAAACGAGCGTGAACGCGCCATCTTGGAATGCGCCTACTATAAGAATATGAGTCAAAAAGAGACAGGAGAACTTCTTGGAATCTCGCAGATGCATGTGTCCCGTTTGCAACGGCGAGCACTCGAAAAGCTGCGTGAAGCCATCAAGGTCCCACTCAATGAAGTATTCTCAAGCGATGACTAATCGAGTCATCGCTTTTTTGTTTGAATGTTTGCTACACTTTGAAAGAGATCAAAAAAGGAAGTGATTCAAGTGATTACGAAAGTGGCTAACGCGTTAAACTTGAAAGTGAACCAAGTCGAGACGGTTCAGCAGCTCGCATCTGAAGGGGCAACGATTCCGTTCATGGCCCGTTATCGGAAGGAAATGACGGGGAATTTAGACGAAGTTGAAATTAAAGGAATCTTGGATGCTCTTCAATATGAAGAGAGCCTGCAAAAACGCAAGGCGGATGTCCTGGCTAAATTAGAAGAGTTGGAAAAAAACACGCCTGAACTAACGAAAGCGTTAGAGGCGGCGACAACCCTTCAACAAGTGGAAGACATCTACTTGCCCTATCGTCCAAAACGACGTACGAAAGCAGAACAGGGACGTGAGAAAGGACTGCAGCGGCTTGCGGACTGGTTCCGGGACAAATCACCCTATTCTTCGGACAAGGTAAAAGAACTTTCTCAAGACGTCAAGGTGGAAGAGGCGTTGCCGCTCGTTCATGCGATCATCGGCGAAGAATGGGGCGAAGAAGCGAAACTGCGCCAGATGCTTCGCGATCGTGTACGAAAAGAAGGACTCTTGCGCTCGAAGAAGAAAAAACAAGCGGAAGACGAAAAAGAGATTTTTGCGCAGTATTATGAATATGAAGAGAAGATTGCTGGCATTGTCCCGCACCGTGTACTCGCCTTGAACCGTGGGGAACGCACGGACGTGCTCCAAGTGAAGGTGGTGTTTGACGAGTCGCGCTTCATGGATCAAGCCCTCCGTACATACGAACGACTTCCGAAAGAAAAGCGTGAGGTTGTCGAGGTAGCTGTGACTGAGGCGTACAAGAAGTCGGTCTTCCCCGCCATCGAACGAGAGATTCGTGGGGAGCTGACAGAAAAGGCAGAAGAGCAGGCGATCGATGTCTTCTCAAAAAACTTGAAACAACTCTATATGCAACCGCCACTTCGAGAGGTCGTCGTCCTAGGAATCGACCCGGCTTATCGAACTGGTTGTAAATGGGCAGTCGTCAATGAAATCGGAAAAGTCGAAGAGGTTGGTGTCTTCTATCCGACGGCACCGAAACATGATATCGCCGGCGCTGAAAAAGTACTGACGAGACTCGCGAAGAAATATTCAATCTCGGTTA